>CAYOQY010000070.1:8144-13243 GCA_964406225.1 uncultured Microbacterium sp. | reverse complement strand
CGCCGTCGATCGTGACGAGCTGGCCCTTGAGGCCGATGTCGGCGGTCTGGATGCGGGCGCACGAGTTCGGGCATCCGTTCACGTGCAGCGAGATCGGATGCGGCAGCTCGAACTGCTCCAGACGCTTCTCGAGTGCGAGCACGGCGTCGGTGGCGTACGCCTTGGTTTCGACGATCGCGAGCTTGCAGAACTCGATGCCCGTGCACGCGATCGTGCCGCGGCGGATGAGGCTCGGGCGCGCCTGCAGGCCGAGCGCGTCGAGCTCGGCGATGAGCGGCTCGACGTTCTCTTCGGGGATGTCGAGGATCACGAGCTTCTGGTGCGGCGTGGTGCGCAGCCGCGTGGAGCCGTGCGCCTCGATGAGGTCGGCGAGCTTCGCGAGCGTGGGGCCGGAGACGCGGCCCACGATCGGGGTGACCCCGATGTAGAAGCGACCGTCCTTCTGGCGGTGCACGCCGACGTGGTCGCCCTTCGCGGGCGGTTTCGGGGCGGCCGGCCCGTCGGGCAGCGCGTACCCGAGGTATTCGTCCTGCAGCACCTGGCGGAACTTCTCCGTGCCCCACTCGGCGAGGAGGAACTTCAGCCGTGCCTTGTTGCGCAGGCGCCGGTAGCCGTAGTCGCGGAAGATCTGGGCGACGCCGTGCCAGGCATCCGCGACGCGATCGGGCGAGACGAAGACCCCCAGGCGCTCGCCGAGTCGCGGCGCCGTCGACAGGCCGCCGCCGACCCACAGGTCGTAGCCGACGCCGAGGTCGGGGTGCTCGACCGCGACGAACGCGACGTCGTTGATCTCGTGCACGACGTCCTGGCTCGGGTGGCCCGTGATCGCGGACTTGAACTTGCGGGGCAGGTTCGCCAGCGACTCGTCGCCGATGAAGCGGGACGTGATCTCGTCGATCTGCGGCGTGGGGTCGATGAGCTCGTCCGCGGCGATGCCGGCGACCGGCGAGCCGAGCACGACGCGCGGCACGTCGCCGCATGCCTCGGTCGTGCCGAGGCCGACGGCCTCGAGGCGTCGCCAGATCTCGGGCATCGACTCGACCTCGATCCAGTGCAGCTGGATGTTCTGGCGGTCGGTGAGGTCGGCGGTGTCGCGGCCGAACTCCTGCGAGATGCCGGCGATCACGCGCAGCTGCTCGGTCGTGAGCTGACCGCCGTCGATGCGCACGCGCAGCATGAAGTACTCGTCCTCGAGCTCGTGAGGCTCGAGCGTCGCGGTGCGGCCGCCGTCGATGCCGGGCTTGCGCTGCGTGTACAGCCCCCACACGCGGAAGCGGCCGTGCAGGTCGGTCCGGTCGATGCTCGCGAAGCCGCCCTTGGAGTAGGTCTTCTCGATGCGCTCGCGCACGGCCAGTCCGTTGTCGACCTGCTTCCACTCCTCGTTGCCGTTGAGGGGCGTCTTGCCGTCGATCTTCCACTGTCCGTTGGGCTTGGCGGAGGGGCGCGGCGCGCGGGCGCGCGCACCCTCGGCGGCGATGCGCGCGGCGCGGTCGGCGGCGGGGGTCGGCGCGGCGCCTGCTGCACCGTCGATGGCGCTGGTGTCGATCGTCGCGTGTGTGTCGTCCACGGTGGCCTCCCGGATCCCCGGGCGTCCCCGAGTGCGGGCGCGGTCGTGCCCACCCTGCGAAGCTATGGGCGGTCGAGGCGTGCGTGAAATGTGACGTCAAGCACCGTTAACGGGCGTCACACGGCGTCATGGAGTTGACGCGGCGGGCTCCCCGGCATTCGAGCGGTAGCGGTCGACGACGAGATCGACGAGGGATGCCGCCGGCTCGTCGTCGTCCAGCAGGGGCCGCGCCACCGGGCTGCCGTCCGCGAGCCGGACGGCCAGGTCATGGAAGTAGCCCGGCGCGAGCAGGTAGTTCGCCACGACCGCGCGGCCGTGGGTCTCGCGGGCCGCCTGGACCGCCGGGCCCAGGCGCGGCTCCGCCGCGGCGAGGAAGCCGACCGCGACCTCGCGACCCAGGCGCTCGCCCAGCATCCGGGCGGTCACCCGGCAGTCCTCGTTCGCGCGGTCGTCGCTCGATCCGGCGACGGCGAGCACGATCGCGTCGTCCGGCGCGGGCTTCAGTGCCGCGAGCCGGTCGACGAGCACGTCGACGAGACGGTGGTCGGGACCGAGGGCGGGCGAGATCGCGACCCCCTCGTGGTCGGCGGACTGCTCGCGCAGGTCGACGCGCACGTGGTAGCCCGCCGACAGCAGGAGGGGCACGATCACTGCCCGCTGGTCCGCGTCGAGCGCGGCGAGGGATGCCGCGACATCCGGCTGCTGCACGTCCACGTGCCCGAGCCGGACCGTGACATCGGGCAGCCGCTCCGCGACGGCGTCGACGAGCGCGGCGACGGCGGCCTGCCCCTCGGGGGAGCCGGTGCCGTGGGAGATCGCGACGAGCGCGGGGTGCTGCAGGTGCGTCGGGTGCTCGGAGTGCGGCGGGTGCTCGGAGTGCGGCGGGTGCGGCATCCCCCCATTGTGCCCGGCACCGGCCGCGAGCCGCCGCGGCGTGGCGGGGAGTCCGCTGCCCCGGCGGATCCGCTCACGGAATTGAGGAGATCGACGGAACGGAGGAGGGATGCCGCGGATTCCGCCTCAGTATCGTCGATCGCCTCAGATCGTGTGGCAGGCGACCGGGGGCACGACCCGTTTCCGGATCGTGCCCCCGGGCGGCCTCTGCTGCTGACCGTGTGAAACGCCGGGGAGAAATCGCGCCGTTCGAGCCCCACGGGGCCCCTGAGCGTCGAAATCTCCCCGGCGTTTCACGAGCGGCGGCGAAGAGGCCGGCGTCCGGGCTCAGTCGCCGGCAGCGCGCCCGCGCGCAACCCGGCGTCGAAGCCGCGCTCGTACGCACGCTCGGAGCGGCGTCCGTCGCCGCGCCCACCGTGCCGGTGAGCGCCGTGCTCCGCGTGCCGGTGGTCCTCGTGCCGGTGGTGCTCGTGCCGGGTCGCGCCGTGCCCGTCACGACCGTGGCGCTCGCCGTGCTCGCCGTGCGCGTGATGTCCGCCGCGTCGGTGACCCGGGTGGCAGCCACCGCCGCCGGGGGCGAACCCGGCACCCGGGCCGAACCCGGCACCGGGGCCGAAACCGGCACGGGGGCCGAAACCGCGGCCGCCTCCGAAGCCGCGGCGCGGCATCCGCTGTCCTTCCTCCCAGCCGAGCTCGCGCGCGATCGCCTCGAGCGAGGCCATCGTGGTCGCGTAGTCGGCGGGGGAGACCGCGGACGAGACCCGCGAGCGGATGTCGTCCACGATGCCGCTCAGCCGCTCTCGCGCCGCGCGTCCGTCGTCGGTGAGCACCCAGGAGCCGTCGCCGGACTCCTCGGCCCAGCCGCGGTCGGCGAGGCCGCGCAGGCGCTTGCCCTTGCGGGCGAGGCGCTCCGCGAGACCCGGCACGGCGACGTCGCCGGACAGCGCGTTGAGCAGTATCCAGTCGCGGCGATCGATGCCGGCGCCCGCGAACGCGTCAGCGAACGCGCGGGTGAGGAGGCCGTCGACCGTGCGCAGCCAGAAGCCGAGCGGTCGACGGTCGGCCGGCACGCCCTCGCGCGCCGGGTCGGTGCCCTCATCGGAGGGCGGGGTGAAGTGTGTGTCTTCGGTGTTCATGAGAAGTCCTTTTGTCTAATTGATGCGGCGCTCGTCGGGGGCCGCATATACATGTAAGAAAACATGTATATGTAGTGTGACATGTATGCACAGAACATGTCAAGTGGCATGTAAATTCGACGCATGGCCGAGACTCCCGCCGACCCCGCCGACGCGATCGCCGCGGCACTCGCTCGACTGCGCGGGCGACGGATGCCGAGGCCGCCGTGGGAGGACGGGCGGGGGCATCCGCACCATCACGGCGAACCGGGGTGGACTCGCGGAGGACCGCGCGGCGGCATGGGCGGACCTCCACCGTGGGGCGGCGGCCCGCGCCTGGGCGGACCCGCACGGCTCCGGCTGCTCGAAGCGCTCGAAGCCGCTGCGGCACCGCTGTCGGTGAGTGAGATCGGCGAGGCCGTCGGGGTGGATCAGCCCCGGGCGTCCCGCCTCGTGCAGCAGGCCGTGCACCTGGGCCTCGTGCGCCGCGAAGCCGACCCGGACGACGCCCGGCGCACGCGCGTCGCGCTCACCGACGAGGGGCGTGCTCTGGTGCGTGGATTCCGGGGCGAGCGCCGCAGCGCGATCGACGCGGCGCTCGGGGAGTTCACCGACGCCGAGCGCGCGGAACTCGCGCGCCTCCTGACGAAGCTCGCCGACTCCTGGCCCACCTGACCCTCAGCGCGGCTGAACCGGCGAGACCCCGCCCGCCCCGGCCTACCGCGGCTCGCGCACGTGCGGCGGCAGCTTCACGAGAAGCAGGAGCGCCAGGCCGATCGCCAGCACGATCACGATGCCGAGGATGCCGAAGTGCGTCGCGCCGAACACGCCGATGAACAGGGCCCACAGCAGGGGTGAGAGGAAGCTCATGACCCGGCCGGTCGTCGCGTACAGGCCGAACACCTCGCCCTGCATGTTGCGCGGGGTCACGCGGGCCAGAAGCGAGCGGCTCGACGCCTGGGCGGGGCCGACGGCGGCGGAGAGGATGATGCCGCCGATCCAGAAGATCGCCTTGCCCTGCTCGCGGAACACGAACACGAACAGCGCGCTGAGGATGAGGATCGTCAACGCCGTGATGATGACCGCGCGGGCGCCGAAGCGGTCGTCCAGTCGCCCGGCGATGATCGTCGAGACGCCGGCGACGAGGTTGAGGGCGATGCCGAACAGGATGACCTCGTTCGGCGAGAACCCGAACGACACCGCGGCGAGCACCCCGCCGAACGCGAAGACCCCCGCGAGCCCGTCGCGGTAGACCGCGCTCGCGATCAGGAACCAGAAGGTCGCGCGGTGGTTGCGGAACAGGGCGGCGATGTCGTGCACGAGCACGGCGTAGCTGCGGAAGAAGCCGACTTTCGGCCGATCGTCCCGTGCGGGTGTCTCGGGCACGTTGAACACGAACGGCAGCGCGAAGACGACGGTCCACACGGCGGCGCCGACCGCGATCAGGCGGTAGGCGAGACCGTCCGAGACGTCGAGCCCGAACCAGCTCACCGCGTTCAGCGCCACCACGATCACGAGCGCGA
>CAYOQY010000070.1:0-8044 GCA_964406225.1 uncultured Microbacterium sp. | reverse complement strand
ACGTCGAGCCCGAACCAGCTCACCGCGTTCAGCGCCACCACGATCACGAGCGCGAGGATGCCGCCGATGTAGCCGAGCCCCCACCCGAGTCCGCTCACGCGGCCGATCGTGCGGGGCGTCGAGACCTGCACGAGCATCGCGTTGTAGTTGACGCCCGCGATCTCGGAGGCGACCGAGCCGAGTGCGACCAGGATCGCGCCGAGCCAGAAGTACACCGGCTCGGAGTACACGAAGAACAGCGCGAACTGCACGAGCGCGAGGGCTGCGGTGCCGCCCATGACCCAGCGCTTCTTGTTGCCGCGCGCGTCGGCGCGCTGACCCAGCACCGGCGCGAGGAGCAGCACGAGGATGCCGGCGGCGAACGCCACCCATCCGTACCACTCCGCGAGGTCGGACAGCCCCTGGCAGTACGCCGTTGCGGCGTCGGCGGTCCGCGAGCAGACGAGCGAGCCGTCCGCGTTCTGGGCGGCGACGTCGTCGGCGAGGAAGCTGTCGGAGACGAGGTAGAGCGAGACGAAGACGAACGTGAGGATCACGGAGTTGAACGGCTGCGTCGCCCAGTCCCACATCGCCCACGAGACGACCTGACGGCGCGGCACCGGGGTGTCATCGACCGCGTCCGTCCGCAGCGCCGCGGTGTTCAGCACCGGCTCGGGCACCGCGCGGGGGACGTCGGGATCGCTCATGTCGGCCATGCTGAAGCCCTTCGGTGAACGGCGGGTGCATCGGTGCTTCTCGACGACGCGCCCGTGCGCCGCGGCGATGCGGTTCGGGGCCAGGCTACAGCGGCGGCGGCATCCCTTCGGGACGGACACCGGATGCCGCGGCATCCGGTGTCATGATGGACGCATGCCCGCCCACGTTGAGCGCGCCGAGCTGCCCGGCATCGGCGTCCGTCACGACATCGTCACCGATGAGGGCCGACGCCTGTCGGTCCTCAATCTGCGCGACGGAGGACGTGAGCTCGCGCTCGCCGACGAGGACGACCCCGACCGTGCGAGCGAGACGATCGCCCTGAGCGACGACGAGGCGATCGCACTGTCGGAGGTGCTCGGCGGCTCGCTCATCCTGACCCAGCTCGCCGGGCTGCGCGAGCAGGCGGCCGGGCTGTCGATCGAGCAGATCCCGCTCCGGGCCGACTCTCCGTTCGTCGGCCATCCGCTGGGCGACACGAAGGCCCGCACCCGCACGCGGTGCTCGATCGTCGCGATCGTCCGCGACTCCGAGGTGCTGCCCGCCCCCGGTCCCGCCGACCTACTGAACAGCGGCGACATGATCGTCGCGGTCGGCACGCGCGACGGGCTCGACCACCTCGTCCGCATCATCTCCGGAAGCTGACCTCAGCGGATGGACCACGGCGCGCTCGTCCTGATCGAGATCGGCGCCCTGATCCTCGGGATCGGCCTGCTGAGCCGGCTCGCGGCGTGGCTCGGCATCTCGCCGATCCCCCTGATCCTCATCGGCGGACTCGCGTTCGGCGAGGGCGGTCTGCTCCCCTTCACACAGGGGGAGGAGTTCATCGAGATCGGCGCCGAGATCGGCGTGATCCTGCTGCTGCTGATGCTCGGTCTGGAGTACACGGCGCAGGAGCTCGTGGGAAACCTGAAGTCGTCCAAGGCCGCCGGCCTGATCGACATGCTGCTCAACGCGACCCCGGGGGCGCTCATCGCGCTCGTGCTCGGCTGGGGCCCCGCCGCCGCGGTCGTGATGGCGGGCATCACCTGGATCTCGTCGTCGGGCGTGATCGCCAAGCTGCTGCAGGACCTCGGCCGACTCACGAACCGCGAGACGCCCGTCGTGCTGTCGATCCTCGTGATCGAAGACCTCGCGATGGCCTTCTACCTGCCGGTGCTGACCGCGCTCCTGATCGGCATGGATCTGGGCGCGGGAATGATCTCGGTCGTCGTGGCGCTCGCCGCGGTCGTCCTGATCCTGTACGTCGCGCTCCGGCACGGCAAGCTCGTCTCCCGGCTCGTGTGGTCGAAGGAGGCCGACGTGCTCCTGCTGTCGGTGCTGGGCCTGACGCTCCTCGTCGCGGGCCTGGCAGCCGGGGCGAACATCTCGTCGGCGGTCGGCGCGTTCCTGGTCGGCATCGCGATCTCGGGTCCCGCCGCCAAGCACGCCCAGCGTGTGCTGACACCGCTGCGGGACCTGTTCGCGGCCGTGTTCTTCCTCTTCTTCGGGCTCTCGACCGATCCCGCCGACCTCGTGCCGATGCTGCTGCCGGCCGTCGTGCTCGCGGTCATCACGATGGGCACGAAGGTGCTCACCGGGTATCTCGCGGCCCGGCGCGCCGGCATCGGCGAGGCGGGCCGGTGGCGCGCGGGCTTCGCGCTGACCCCGCGCGGGGAGTTCTCGATCGTGATCGCCGGACTCGCCGTGGCAGCCGGCGTCGACCGGTCGCTCGCGGCGCTGGCCACCGCCTACGTGCTGATCACGATGATCGCCGGACCCCTGCTGGCACGCATCCCCGATTCGCGCACGTTCAAGGCCGAGACCAAGCGCATCCAGGCGAACCGCCGCGCACGGCAGGCCGCCTGACCGCCGCAGGCCGCTCCCGGCCCGCCCTGACGCTCGAGGCCCGCGTTCGGGGGCGTGCCGCGAGCGCCGACGAGTGCCGCGAGCGGGTCGTGCGTGCGTCGCAGGTCAGTGTCGCGTGGCCTCCTCGAGCAGCTCGAGGATGTGCCGGTAGTCCCTGCCCGTCGCGCGGGTCATTCCGATCTCGCACGTGCGGTTGCACGACGCGTGGGCGTCGGCATCCATCGCGCGCACTTCCGCGGCTTCGGCGGCGGTGGCCGACGCGGTCAGTTCGGGATGCAGCATCCCGCGGTCTCCGGCGAACGCGCAGCACCCCCACGCGTCGGGGACGGTGGCCGAGACGGCCACGGCGTCGGCGAGCCGCCGAAGATCGGGGTCGAGGCCCATCTGCGTGGAGGAACAGGTGGGATGCAGCACGAGCGCGTCCACGACGGGCGTGACGTCGCCGAGTGCGGGCAGCACCTCGCGGGCGACGAACGCGACGGCGTCCTCCGTGCGTACGGGAGAGGTGCGGGCCGGCGCTCCGACACCGGGCACGGTGTCGTCGGGCACGGTGTTGTCGGGCACAGTGTCGTCGAAGAGGTGCGCGAAGCCCTCGGTGCAGCTCGCGGCGTCGCTGACGACCGGGAGGCGACCGCCGTCGGACGCGGCGAGCACCGCCGTGCGCACCCGCTCGGCCATGACCTCACGGCCGCCGGTGAAGCCCTTCGAGGTCCACGGGGTGCTGCAGCACAGTGACTCGATGCCCTCGGGCACGATCACCCGCACGCCGGCACGGTCGAGCAGGCGCACGAACGCCTCGCTCGCGCCGATGCCGTCGCCGGCCGCGCCGAACATGCTGTTGACGCACGCGGGCAGGTACACGGCCACCGGCTCGTCGGCACCCGAGCCGATCACGCCCGCCCGCGGGCGGCGCGCCGGCCCGCCCCCGGGGAGGTCGGCGGAATACGCGGGCACGGTGTCGGCACCCAGCACCGCGCGGCCGACCGAGGTCGCGGCCTTCACGAGCCCGGCGGGGACGTGATCGGCGACCGTGAGCGCGAGGGATCCGGCGCGGGTCACGGGACCCCACGCCGTCGCGGCGGCCTTCCAGCCGGCAGCCGCGACGGGGTTCTGGTTCTCACGGCGCAGCCGCTTGACGAGCTGTCCGGTGTTGATGAGCACGGGGCACGCCGTGACGCACATGCCGTCGACCGCGCACGTCTGCACGCCCTCATAGTCGTAGTCGTCCTCGAGTTCGCGGGCGAGCGCGTCGTCGCCGTGCGAACGGGCGCGTTCGATGCCGCGCCGCACGACGATGCGCTGACGCGGCGTGAGCGTGAGGTCCTTCGACGGGCAGACCGGCTCGCAGTAGCCGCACTCGACGCACCGGTCGGCTTCGACCTCGATCGGCTGCGGGTGCTTGAAGTTCTGCAGATGCGCGTCCGGGTCCTCGTCGATCAGGACGCCGGGATTGAGGATGCCGTGCGGATCGCACAGACGCTTGAGCTCGCGCATGACCTCGTAGAGCTCGTCGCCGAACTGCCGGCGCACGTACGGCGCCATGACCCGGCCCGTGCCGTGCTCGGCCTTGAGGTTGCCGCCCGCGCCGAGCACGAGGTCGACCATCGCCTCGGTGAAGCCGGTGAACCGCCCCATCGCGGCGTCGCCCTCGAACCGGTCGGTGAGCATGAAGTGGATGTTGCCGTCCTTCGCGTGCCCGAAGATCACGCTGTCGCCGTAGCCGTACTGCGCGAACAGCTCCTGCAGGGACTCGCACGTCGGGGCGAGGGCGGGCACCGGCACGACGATGTCTTCGAGCAGGGCGGTCGTCCCGCTCGGCCGCGCGCCGGCGACCGAGGTGTAGAGGCCTTTGCGGAGCTTCCACGCGAGCGCCCGCTCTGCGGCGTTCTGCGACAGCAGGGCGGGCGCGCGCAGCGTGAGCTCTGCGAGCAGCCGCTCGCCGGGCGCGACGAGGGCGTCCAGCTCGTCCTGCTCCTCGGCCTGGTACTCGATCAGCAGCGCCGCCTCGGCGTCGACGTCGAACCCCAGGATCTGCGGGGGCGCGTCGGCGAGGGTCTGGCCGACGCGGAGGCTCGCGGCATCCATCAGCTCGAGCGTGGTCGCTCCGGTCTCGACGAGGGCGGGGAGGGCGCGCGCGGCGTCGTCGAGTGTCGGGAAGACGGCGAGCGTCGTCGCGATCTTCGATTTGAGCGGCACGGTGACGTACGTCGCCTCCGCCACGAACGCGAGCGTGCCCTCGCTGCCGATGATGAGGTGTGTGAGCACGTCGACCGGGGTCTCGAAGTCGAGGAAGGCGTTGACGGCGTAGCCCATCGTGTTCTTCATCGCGTACTGGCGGCGGATCGTCGCGACCGACTCCGGGTTCGCCAGGACGCGGCGGCGGAGGCGCTCGAGCCCTTCGAACAGCGCGGGCTCGGCATCCTTCAGGCGGGTGTTCGCCGCGGGATCGGCCGTGTCGATCACCGTGCCGGAGGGCAGCACGAACACCATCGACTGCAGCGTGCGATACGTGTTCTCGACGATGCCGCACGCCATGCCGCTGGAGTTGTTCGCCACGACCCCGCCGATCGTGCACGCGACTTCGCTCGCGGGGTCGGGGCCGAGGCGGTGCCCGTGCCGCGCGAGCCGTGCGTTGACCTGACGCACCGTGGCGCCCGGCTGGGCGCGCACGCGCCGTCCGCCGTCGAGCACGTCGATGCGGCGGAACGCCTGGCGGGTGTCGATCAGGATGCCGTCGGTCGAGGCCTGACCCGACAGGCTTGTGCCGCCCGAGCGGAACGTGACGGGCGACCCCGATGCGGATGCCGCGCGGAGGATCGCCGCGACCTCCGCGGTGTCGGATGCCGTCACGACCGCGGCCGGGGTCAGGAGGAAGTGCGAGGCGTCCGACGCGGCCGCGACGCGGTCGATCGCGCGGGTGCTGATGCGGGACGGGTCGGCGACGGCCGCGCTGATCTCGGGGCTCAGGCTCAGTGCGGCGGACGCGGTGCTCGCGGCGGTCACGGGGCGACCGGGACCATCCAGCCGAGCACCGGCGTGGACTGCAGGAAGATGAACACGGTGAAGACGGCGAGGAGGCCGAGGCTCCACCAGATGAGCTTGCGGAAGAGATCGCCCTCCTTGCCCGCCATGCCCGCGGCGGCCGCGGCCACCGCGAGGTTCTGCGGCGACAGCATCTTGCCGAGGACGCCCGCCGACGAGTTCGCCGCGGCGGTCAGGACCGGGTTGATGCCGACCTGCTCGGCGGTCGTGGCCTGGAGGAGGCCGAACAGCGCGTTCGACGACGTGTCGGAGCCGGTGATCGCGACGCCCAGCCAGCCGATCATGGGGGAGAGGATCGCGAAGAACGCGCCCGTGGCGGCGAGTGCCGAGCCGAGGCTCTGCGTCTGACCCGACAGGTTCATCACATACGCGAGGGCGAGCACCGCCGTGACGGTGAGGATCGTGAACCGCAGCTGATGCAGCGTCGCGCCGTACGCACGGACGGCTTCGCGGGCGGGGAGGCGGTACAGCAGGGCGACGATGATGCCCGACAGCAGCAGGAGCGTGCCGCCGGTGCCCACGATGTTGAGCTTGTAGGTCGTGTTGACGGCGTTGCCGGCGGCATCCGTGATCGACAGGGCCGGCCAGGGGAACGTGACGGTCGTGGCGTGGGCGAGGAAGTCCTTCACGATCGGGATCTGCGAGATCGAGAACACGACGATGATCACGACGTACGGCATGACGGCATTCCAGGTCAGATTCGCCTTCGTGCGCGTGGTTTGGTCGACCTTGCGACCCTCGAGCACCTGCACGCCCGCGGGGCCGGCGGCGCCTCCGACGGGGGCGTCGATGTCCTCGGACGCGGATGCGGTCTCGAACGCCACCGTGTGGGCGGGCTTCCAGACGCGCAGCATGAGGAGGACGGCGATCACCGTCACGACCGAGGCGACGACGTCGGTGATCTCGACCGCGATGAAGTTCGAGGTGATGAACTGCGAGACCGCGAACGCCACGCCGGCGACGACGGCGACCGGCCAGGTCTGCTTCAGGCCCCGAACCCCGTCCACGATGAAGACGAGGATGAGCGGCACGAACATCGCGAGGAACGGCGTCTGGCGACCGGCCATCTGCGACAGCAGGTGGATGTCGATGCCGGTGACCCCCGAAAGCGCGATGATCGGTGCCGCCATGGCACCGAACGCGACCGGTGCGGTGTTGGCGAGGAGAGAGACGACCGCGGCCTTCACGGGCTTCATGCCCGCCGCCATGAGCATCGCGATCGAGATCGCCACCGGAGCGCCGAACCCGGCGAGGGACTCGAGCAGCGCCCCGAAGCAGAACGCGATGAGGATCGCGAGGATGCGCTGATCGTCGCTGATCGACCGGATGCGCTGGCCGAGCACCTCGAACCAGCCGGTCACGACAGTGAGGCGGTACAGCCACAGGGCGTTCACGAGGATCCACAGGATGGGGACGATGCCGTACAGCGCGCCCTCGAAGGTCGCGCTCAGGGTCTGCACGGGCGGCATCCGCCACACGAGCACCGCGAGGAGGATCGACAGCGCGAGACCGATGAGAGACGCCTTCCACGCCTTCACGCGGAACACGCCCAGGAGCACGAAGAGCGTCGCGAGCGGGATCACGGCGACCAGCGCGGACAGGAAGAGGGATCCGAAGACGGGATCCAGAATCTGTTGGAACACAGGTCACTCCACTCGGCATCGAGTCGGCGGGAGCAGCGGTGCTGCGCCGTCACCGCATTCATCGCGGTCCTTGAATTGTCATACAAGTTGACATGCATGTCAAGCACTTCTGTCAGTCACTCGGCGTAGACTGCTCTCAGGCCGACTCTCCCACGCCGGCCGCCCGAATTGTGGGGAGGGCGCCGATGCCGAAGATCTCCGTCGTCTCGATCATCGATGCGGTGACCGACGACCTGCGCCGGCGCGTGCTCGCGGGCGAGCTCGAGCCGGGCACCCCGCTCGCCGAGGTGGATGTGGCCGAGCAGTACGACGTCGCCCGTCCGACCGCGAAGGCGGCGATCGAGAATCTCGTGCGCGAGCGGCTGTGCGAGCGCAGCGCGCACAAGACGGCGCGCGTCGTCCGGCTCACACCGGAGGATGCGCGTGACATCTACCGCACGCGCCACATCGTCGAATCCGAGGTCATCCGCACGCTCGCGCGCGAGCGCCGGGTGCCGGATGCCGCCCGCGCGGCGAACCGCGAGATCGCCGGACTCGTCGACGCCTCGCCGCGCGATGTGGTCGACCCCGACATGCGCTTCCACAAGAGCCTCGTCGACGCGCTCGGCAGCGAGCGCACGAGCCGCCTGTACGGCGCGCTGGTTTCGGAGGTCGTGTTCTGCATGTCGCAGATCCAGGGTGCGGCGCTGCTGTCGACCGAGGTGATCGCGCACGAGCACGAAGAGCTGCTGCGCCTGATCGAGCGCGGAGACGCGGATGCCGCGGCCGCGCTCCTCGACACCCACATCGGCCGTGCGCGCGAGAAGCTCGCCGCGCGG
>CAYOQY010000069.1:0-13724 GCA_964406225.1 uncultured Microbacterium sp. | reverse complement strand
GAGGGATGCCGCGGCTCAGGCCCCGATGCGGACGAGCTTCTTGTTCACGAACTCGTCGGCGGCCAGGAGCCCCATCTCGCGGCCCGTACCGGAGCGCTTGACCCCGCCGAACGGCAGCTCGGGGCTGTCGGCCAGCACGAGGTTGACGTAGACCATGCCCGCGTCGATCTTGTTCGCGACGCGCTCGGCCTGCTCGGGGTCGGTCGTGAAGACGTACGAGCCCAGACCGAAGGGCGTGTCGTTCGCGATGCGGACTGCTTCGTCCTCGTCGGCCACGCGGTAGACGACGCCCACCGGACCGAAGAACTCCTCGCGGTAGGCATCCATCTCGGGCGTGACGCCCGTGAGGACGGTGCCGGGGTAGAACGCGCCGTCCCGCGAGCCACCCGCGACGAGGGTCGCCCCCTGCGCGACGGCCTTGTCGACCTGCGCCGCGAGACGCTCGGCGGCGATGTCGGACGAGAGCGGGCCGAGCACGGTGTCCTCCGCGAACGGGTCGCCCACCTTCGCGCCGGTCATCGCCGCGGTGAACTTCTCGAGGAACGCGTCGTACAGCCCGTCGGCCACGATGAAGCGCTTCGCGGCGTTGCAGGACTGCCCCGTGTTGTCCAGACGGGCGTCGACCGCAGCCTGGACCGCCCCGTCGAGGTCGTCGGTCGACAGCAGGATGAAGGGGTCCGACCCGCCGAGCTCGAGCACGACCTTCTTGAGGTTGCGCCCGGCGATCTCGGCGACGGCGGCGCCCGCCCGCTCCGAGCCGGTCACCGAGACGCCCTGCACCCGCGGGTCCGCGATCACGGCGGCGGCCTGGTCGTTCGTCAGGTAGAGGTTCGTGTACGCACCCTCGGGGAAGCCCGCGTCGCGGTACATCGCCTGGATCGCCGCAGACGACTCGGGGCACTGCGGAGCGTGCTTGAGCAGGATGGGGTTGCCGATCAGCAGGTTGGGCGCGGCGAAGCGGGCCACCTGGTAGTACGGGAAGTTCCACGGCATGATGCCCAGCAGCACGCCCAGCGGCGAGCGGCGGATCACGGCGGTGCCCTCCGCGAGGATGTCGATCGGCTCGTCCTTCATGATCCGCTCGGCGTTGTCGGCGTAGAACTCCGTGATGTCGGCGGCGAAGTCCACTTCGCCCTCCGCGGCGGCCAGCGGCTTGCCCATCTCGCGGACGATGATCGCCGCGAGCTCATCGCGACGCTCGCGGTGCAGCTCGGCGACGCGGCGCAGCAGACCCGCACGCTCGGCGACGGTGGACGTGTGCGCCCAGCCCTTCGCCGCGGCGTACGCCGACGCGAGCGCGGTCTCGAGCTCGGCATCCGTGGTGAGGGGGTACTCGGCGAGGGTCTCGCCCGTGGCGGGGTTGACGACCTTGTAGTCACTCATGTTGTCTCCGTTCGTCGGTGGTCGTGAGGGTCAGCGCCGCGGGCGGCGGAGGCTGGCGGGGGCGTCGAGGGAAAGGGTCTCGCCGCGGAAGAAGGCGGGGCGCTTGATCGCCTGCCAGATCATGATGACGATACCGAGCCCGATGATGCCGACGCCGAGGATGAACACGCTCCCGAGGCCGAACCACTCGGTGCCGCTGCCGTAGTCGGGGTCCATGCTCTCCACGAGCGTGATCACGAACAGCACCACGAGGATGATGCCACCCACGAGCGGGAACAGCAGCGTGAAGAAGAGGTTGCGGGTCGAGTCGAACCACTGCTTGCGGAAGTACCAGACGCACGCGAAGGCCGTGATGCCGTAGTAGAAGCAGATCATCATGCCGAGCGTGGTGATCGTGTCCCACAGCACGTTCTCGTTGACGAAGCGCATGACCGCGTAGAACACCGACGCCACGATCGCCGAGACGATCGTCGCGAACCCGGGCGTGAAGAACCGCGGGCTGACTTCGGCGAAGCGCGGCGGCAGGGCGCCGTAGTGCCCCATCGCGAGCAGCGTGCGCGCGGGCGACACGAACGTCGACTGCAGAGAGGATGCCGAGCTGGTGAGCACCGCAAGTGACACGAGGAACGCGAGCGGGCCGAGGATCGGTCCGGATAGGAAGAAGAACACGTTCGCCTGGATGTCCTCGTTGCCCAGGCCCAGCCCCGAGGTCCCGGTGCCGGCGTACGCGAGCAGCGAGACCGAGATCAGGAGATAGAGGATGACGATCGTGATGACCGTGAGGGTCGCAGCGCGCCCGGGCGTCTTCTCGGGGTCCTTGGTCTCCTCGTTCATCGTGAGGGTGACATCCCAGCCCCAGAAGATGAAGATCGACAGCGAGAGTCCGGCGACCACGGCGGTGAACGACCCGACCGCGAACGGGTTGAACCACGACAGCTCGACCGGGCTCGCGTCGAACGCGTCACCCTGGAAGACGTGCCAGAAGGCCGCGACAGAGAAGATCACGAGCACGAGCACCTGGAACGTGACCAGCACGTACTGCAGCTTCTGCGTCGTCTGCATGTCGCGGTACGAGATCAGCGTCGCGCCGAGCATGAAGAGCAGGCAGACCGCCACGTTGATGAACGGGTTGAAGGCGAGCTCGGCGATCGTGCCGGGGCTCCCCGCGATCTGGTCGATCAGGAGGAAGAGGAACTCCACGGCGATGCCGGCGAGGTTCGACAGCACGAGGATCGTCGCGGCGATGAGTCCCCAGCCTGCCATCCAGCCGACCCAGGGCCCGAACGCGCGCGCCGCCCACGTGAACGACGTGCCCGAGTCGGGCATCTGCCGGTTGAGTTCGCGGTAGCCGAACGCGACGAGCAGCATCGGGATGAAGCCGATGAGGATGATGGCCGGCACCTGGAAGCCGACCTCCGACACGGTGGGCCCGAGGGCGGCCGTGAGCGTGTAGGCCGGGGCGATGCACGAGATGCCGATGACGACGGCGCCGATGAGGCCGACCGTGCCGGCACTCAGGCCCTTCTTCGACAGGCCCGTGGGCTCGCCCTTCTTGCCGACCGGGGCGAGCGGCGCTGCGGCGCCCATGTGATCGGTCATCGCGGTTCTCCTTCCGCGGCGCGCGTGCGCGGCACCACGATCATCGGGACGGGGAGTTCATGGAGCATCTTGGCCGCGGTCGAGCCGAGGAACAAGCGTTTGGGCTGGGCGAGACGACTGGAGCCCACGATCGCGAGCTCGCCCGGCTCCCAGCTCAAGTGCTGCACCGCGTCTTCGATGCTGTCTCCGCGACCGACGACGACCTCGGCGTCGCCGACGCCCGTGAGGGCGGCGCGGGCGTTCGTGAGCACCTCGTCGGCGTGCGCCGCGCCCGCGACCCGGATCACGCCGGTGTCGACGCTCGGCGGCAGGTCCACCGTCACGAGCGAGAGCAGGCGCAGCTCCGCGCCGGTCGCCGAGGCGAGCGAGGTCGCTTCGTCCAGGAGCGCGTCGGCTCCCGGCCGCGTGCCGATCGCCGCGGTGATGCGGGTGACCCCGGTCGCCGGGTCGACCCGGCGCGAGCCCTCGGGGGCGAGCACGACCGGCACCGTGGAGGAATGCAGCAGCTCGGTCGCGACCGAGCCGAGGCGGTGACGACCCCGGATGCCGCCGTTCGCGGCCCCGACGACGATGTGCGACGCGCCGAACTCCTGCGCCGCGGCGACGAGGCCCTCGGCGAACGAATCCGCGAACCGCACGCTGGTGCGGTGTGGGACGGATGCGGGGATCTGGGCGGTCGCCTGCGCGAGCCAGGACTCGGCCTGATCCCGCAGGTAGCGGTCGTAGCTCGCGTCCGGCGGTGTGATCACACTGCGGTCGTCGGCGGGGAGCACGACGACCACTTCGAGCTCGGAACCGGATGCCGCGGCCAGGCGCGCACCGAGGGCGACGGCATCCTCTCCCGCTTCGGTCGCCGTGTAGCCGACGACGATGTGTCCACTCATGCCCGGGCCTCCTCGATGATGTTCGACGCGGCGAGGCGACCCATGCGGATCGCACCGTCGACGTGCTGGTATCCCGCGCCGGCCATGTCGCTGCAGGCGAAGTGGATCGGACCGACGGGCTCGCGCAGATCGGCGCCGTAGCGGTGGAGCCCGCCGAGGTCGAAGCTGACCGCGTAGGCGCCGCGGGTCCATTCTTCGGCGCCCCAGTCGCTCTCGTAGTAGACGATCGGGTCCTTCGCTTCGGGTCCGTAGTAGTGCGACAGCGATTCGAGGATGCGCTCCTTGCGCTCCTCGGCCGAGATGCGGAAGACGTCGTCGGCGTGGCGGTCGGAGACGAATCCGACGAGCGTGCCGCGCTCGTCGCCGTGATTGGTGTTGTCGTACGCCTCGTGCGAGAGCTCGTACGGGCTGAAGGCCGTGCCGGACAGGCCCTTGTCGCGCCAGAACGGACGGTCGTAGACCGCGTGCACCTTGATCACGAACCCCATCGAGAGGTGCTGATGCATCTGGTGCTGCAGGCGCGGCAGCGCGGGCACGAACGAGATGCGGGGATAGAGGTTCGGCGGCAGGGCGAGGATCGCGAACCGCGCCCGCACGGTCATGCCGTCGGCAACGGCGGTCACGCCGTCGTCGCCGTACTCGAGCGTGCGGACCGGCTGCTCGAGGAAGACGTCGTCGCCGAGGCGCTCCGCGAGGAGCAGGGGAACCTGCTGGAGTCCACCGACGACCCGCTTGTCGAGGATGAAGTCCGCGTCCACCAGGTGGGAGTATGCGCCGGCGGATGCCGCCATCAGGAGCGACTGCAGGAGCGAGAACGAGTGGGTGGGCTTCGTGAGCATCGCAGGCCCCGTCGCGAACGCGAGGTTGCGCACCGCTTCGTCGTCGTCGGTCTGGGTGCGCAGCCACGCATCCCACGAGATGGAGTCCCACTCTGCGGCCTTCTCGTGCGCCCAGGGCCGATCCGGGTCGATCTCGGCGACCATCGCGTCGAGCCTTCCGGTGATCTCGGCGATCGCGGCCTCGGTCTCCGGTGAGACGGGGAACATCTCCCCCGTGAATCGCTTCGCGACACCATCGGGCCCGACGTAGACGCTGTCACCTTCGCGGTAGCGACTGAACGTCTCCAGGCCGAGCTCTGCGACCGTCTCGATCAGGGCGTCCTGGTCGGGCGAGACCCACTGGCCGCCGATCTCGAGCATCGCCCCGTCGATCACGTCGGTCCACAGCCGTCCACCGGCGCGGTCGCGTGCTTCGAGGACGGCGACCGACAGCCCCGCCTTCTTCAGATCGTTGGCGGCCGTGAGGCCGGCGACGCCCGCCCCCACGATGACGACGTCACGGTTCAGCTCGACCATGTCGGCTCCTTTGCTCGATACGACGGGGAGAAGGGAGTGCGCGCCGGCCCCGGCTCCCCCACCGGGTCCGGCGCTGATCGGTCAGGCGGCGCGCAGAGCCGCCGCGACGACGTCCAGCCCATCGTGGAGCAGGTCGTCGGAGATCGACAGCGGCGGGAGGAAGCGGATCACGTTGCCGTACGTGCCGCACGTGAGGACGATCACGCCCTCCGCGATGCAGGCCTTCGCGACCGCGGCGGTCAGCGCAGCATCCGGCTCGCCCGTCGCGGGGTCGATGAACTCCGCCGCGACCATCGCACCCCGACCGCGGATGTCGCCCAGCCGGGGGTCGGCTGCCTGGATCTCGGACAGTCGCGAGGTGAGGATCGCACCGAGCTCCTGCGCCCGCGCGATCATCCCGTCGTTCTCGAACACGTCGATCGCGGCGAGGGCCGCGGCGCACGCGATGGGGTTGCCCCCGTACGTGCCGCCCAGCCCACCCGTGTGGGACGCGTCCATGATCTCGGCACGGCCGGTCACGGCCGCGAGCGGCAGACCGCCGGCGATGCCCTTCGCGGTCGTCATGAGGTCGGGCACGATGCCGAAGTGCTCGCTCGCGAACATCGCGCCGGTGCGGGCGAATCCGGTCTGCACCTCGTCGGCGATGAACACGACGTCGTTCGCGCGGCACCACTCCACGAGCGTCGGCAGGAACCCGTCCGCGGGGACGATGAAGCCGCCCTCGCCCTGGATGGGCTCGATGATGACGGCGGCGAGGTTGTCGGCGCCGATCTGCTTCTCGATGATCGAGATGGCCTTCTTCGCGGCATCCGGTCCGGCGAGCCCGTCGCGGAACGGGTACGACATGGGGGCGCGGTAGACCTCT
Organism: uncultured Microbacterium sp.; assembly: GCA_964406225.1. Classification (GTDB taxonomy): domain Bacteria; phylum Actinomycetota; class Actinomycetes; order Actinomycetales; family Microbacteriaceae; genus Microbacterium. The sequence goes on along the minus strand of CAYOQY010000069.1, from coordinate 7,638 downwards.
GAGGCGAACGGCCCGAAGCCGCTCTTGTAGGGCATGCTCTTGGCCGTCAGTGCCATCGTGAGGTTCGTGCGCCCGTGGTAGCCGTGGTCGAACGCGACGACCGCCTGCTTCTTCGTGTACTTGCGGGCGATCTTCACGGCGTTCTCGACGGCCTCGGCGCCCGAGTTGAACAGGGCCGTCTTCTTCGCGTGGGCACCCGGCGTGATGCGGTTGAGGGCCTCGGCGACAGCGACGTAGGACTCGTACGGCGAGACCATGAAGCACGTGTGGGTGAACTGCGCGACCTGCTCCTGCACCGCGGCCACGACCTTGGGATGGGCGTTGCCGACCGTGGTCACCGCGATGCCCGCGCCGAGGTCGATGAGCGAGTTGCCGTCGGCGTCGACGACCACGCCGCCGCCCGCGGCGACCGCCTGGATCGGGACGGTGTGCCCGACACCGGCGGCGACGGCGGCGGCCTTACGCGCCAGGAGCTCCTGCGAACGCGGGCCGGGGATGCTCGTGACCATCCGCCGCTCCTGCGGCAGGGTGGGGCCGCCCAGCGGGAGGGAATCGGTCAGGGTGCCGGATGCAGTCGTGCTCATGGTCGCGAGCGTAGACCGGCCGCTCGCGCCGCCACACCTGACAGGATGTACATTCTGCATAGCCCGGTATACGGGCAGTACAACCCGGGAGCCCTGATGGACATCGCCGCCGACACCCCGTCCCTTCGGGCGCTGCTCGCGCGCACCGACCTGCACCTGCGCCTCGCCGACGACGCGCTGCCCGACGACGTGCTCGACCGCTCCGTGCGCTGGGTGCACAGCACCGACCTCGCCGACCCGACGCCCTTCCTCTCGGAAGGGCTCGTGCTGCTGACGACCGGGACGCAGTTCCACGAGGCCCCCGAGGACGACGGGCAGTGGGCCGCTTACGTGCGTCGCCTCGCCGCCCGCGGGGTCGTAGGACTCGGCTTCGGCACCGAGGTCGTGCGCGACGGCATCCCCCCGGCGCTCGCCGAGGCGTGTCGTGACGAGGGGATACCGCTGTTCGAGGTGCCCTATCGCACGCCGTTCATCGCCGTCGCGCGCGCGAACGCCGAAGCGATCGCCGCACAGGCGTACGCGCGTCGCAGCTGGGCGCTGGCCGCACAGCGCGCGATCGCGCTCGCGGCGCTGCGCCCCGACGGGCTCGGGGCCACGGTGGCCGAACTCGCCCGTCAGCTCGGAACCTGGGTCGGAATGTACGACGCGGCGGGCGAGCTCACGCGGGAGCATCCGGCGGGCGGGCTCGCTCCCGCGACCGCCGCCGCCCTCTATGACGAGGTCGGCGCGGTGCTGCGGCGCGGCGCCCGCGCCGGGTCGGCGCTGCGTCTCGGAGACACCGCGTTCTCCCTGCAGACCCTCGGGCGCGGCGGGCACCTCCGCGGCGTGATCGCGATCGCCGCCGGCGACCTCGACCAGGAAGGACGGGGCGTCGTGACCGCCGTCATCGCCATGGCGGGCCTGGCCCTCGAGCAGCAGCAGGGGCTGAGCAGGGCGCGCGGCGCGCTGCGTGCCGGGCTCGTGCAGTCGCTGCTCGCCGACGACCCCGCCCTCGCGCGCCGCATCTCGCGCGATCTGTGGGGACCCCTGCCGTCGGCGCCGGTGGTCGTCGCGGTGACCGACGCGGCGGCATCCGGTGGTCACGGCCGGGCGAGCGCCGCCCGCACGGCGCGCGTCGAGGGCCTCGCGGAACTGCTCGAGCTGCGGGTGGACGAGCGGCGCGGCAGCCTGTTCTTCGGGCGCGGCGACGACGGTCTCGTGCTCGTCGTGCCCGCGGACGACCGCGCGGTGATCGAGGAGGTCGCGGAGCGGTTCGAGTTGCGGGTCGGCGTGTCGGAGCCGACGGGGTACGACGCCTTCGCATCGGCGGTGGATCAGGCGACGCTCGCGCGCGATCGGGGTGCCGGACGCGTCACGGACTTCGCCGACGTCGCCCGATCGGGCGTGCTGTCGGCGCTCACCGAGGAGTCGCGCACACTCGCGGCGGCCGAGCTCGCGCCGCTCATCGGCCACGACGCAGAGCACGGCTCGCACCTCGTGGAGACCCTGCGCGCCTGGTTCGACAGCGACTGCTCGCACGAGTCCACGGCGCGAGCGCTCGGGGTGCACCGCCACACGGTGCGGACGCGGCTCGCACTCGCCGAGCAGGTTCTGGGCCGCGATCTCGGATCGTTCGCCGCGCGCGCCGAGCTGTGGGCGGCGCTGCAGGTGCTCGCTCGGTAGGCGCCGCCACCGTGATGATCCGAGCCGGTGGCTATCCTGAGCCGATGACGGTGCGCAACGGCGAGACCTCGTGGTGGTGGCGGCAGCTCGGCGGGGCACCGGCGACCCGCCCGGCGCTCCCCGGATCGACCGAGGCGGACGTCGCGATCGTCGGCGCCGGCTACACGGGCCTGTGGACCGCGTACTACCTCTCCTCGCTGCAGCCCGATCTGCGCATCACGGTGCTCGAGCAGCGCTTCGCGGGCTTCGGCGCTTCGGGCCGCAACGGCGGGTGGCTCACGAACTCGGTGACCGGCGGGCGGGAGCAGTACGCGAAGACGCACGGGCGGGATGCCGCGATCGCGCAGCAGCGGGCACACAACGAGTCCGTGGACGAGGTGATCGCGGTCGCCGCCCGGGAGGGCATCGACGCCGACATCGTGCGGGGCGGCGAGCTCAACATCGCGCGGACGCCCGCGCAGCTCGCGCGACTGCGTGCCGCGGCCGCTGCGGAGCGCGCGTGGCCCCACACCGACGTCGAGGAGTGGGATGCCGCGGCCACGGCATCCCGGATCGCCGTCGACGGCGCCCTCGGCGGGCTGTGGCATCCGCACGCCGCGCGCGTGCACGCCGCGAAGCTCGCGCGCGGTCTCGCCGCGGCGGTCGAGCGGCGCGGCGTCACGATCCACGAGGACACCCGCGTGACCGAGATCGCGCCCGGGCGGGCGGTCACCGACCGCGGAACCGTGCGCGCCCCGTTCGTCATCCGTGCGACCGAGGGCTTCACGCCCGAGCTCAAGCGCGAGCACCGCAGCGTGCTGCCGATGAACTCCTCGATGATCGTGACCGAGCCGCTCCCGACCGAGGTGTGGGAGCGGATCGGGTGGAGCGGCCGCGACGTGCTCGGCGATTTCGCCCACGTCTACATGTACGCGCAGCGCACGGCGGACGACCGGATCGCGTTCGGCGGGCGCGGCGTGCCCTACCGCTACGGTTCGCGCGTCGACACGGACGGGCGGACGCAGGAGCGGACGATCGCCTCGCTCACCGCGCTGCTGCGCGACTTCTTCCCCGCTGCGGCGGACGTGCCGATCGCCCATGCGTGGGCCGGCGTGCTCGGGGTTCCGAGAGACTGGGCGGCGTCGGTCGGCCTGGATGCGGCATCCGGTCTGGGGTGGGCGGGCGGCTACGTCGGCACGGGCGTGACCGCGACCCACCTCGCGGGGCGGACGCTCGCCGACCTCGTGCTGCGTCGCGACACCGAGCTCACGCGTCTGCCGTGGGTCGGTCATCGCGCGCGGCGGTGGGAGCCGGAGCCGCTGCGCTGGCTCGCGGTGCAGGGCATCTACGCCGCGTACCGCGCGGCCGATCGTGTCGAGGACTCGGGCCGCTCGTCGCGCACGTCGGTCTTCGCGCACGTCGCGGATCTGATCTCGGGGCGCTGACGCGCGAGGGGTCAGCGCGGGGCGTGCGCCTCGAGGAACTCGTACACGTCCGTGGTGTCGACGCCGGGGAACGACCCCGTCGGCAGCGTCGCGAGCAGCGTACGGGGCGTGCGCACGTTCGGCCAGGACTGGTCGCGCCACGCGGCTTCGAGATCGGCCGGGGCACGGCGGCAGCACACCTCGACGGAGTGCTTCGAGACACCGCGGTTCGGGGTGTCTCGGCCGAGGAACCACTTCGTGTCGTCGAACCGCACGCCGACCGAGACCGAGTGCGCACCCTCGCTCGAGAGCTCGACGCGGGCGGTGCACCAGTACGTCCCGTTGCCGGTGTCGGTGTACTGGTAGTAGGGGTTGAAGTGGTCGTCCTGATCGAACACGACGCGTGAGGTCCACTTCCGGCAGCACATCTGCCCCTCGATCGACCCGAGGCGGTCGGTCGGGAAGTTCACGTCGTCGTTCTCGTACGCCTTCGTGATCGTGCCCGACTCGTGCACCTTGAGGAAGTGCACCGGGATGCCGAGGTGCACGGTCGCGAGATTCGTGAAGCGGTGGGCCGCCGTCTCGTATGAGACCGAATAGGCGTCGCGCAGATCCTCCACCGACACCGCGCGCCGCCCCTTCGCCTCCTGCAGGAACGGCACGGCGTGCGCCTCGGGGATCAGCAGAGCGCCCGTCAGGTAATTGGTCTCGACGCGCTGGCGCAGGAACTCCGCATAGCTCTTCGGCTCGGTGTGCCCGAGGATCCGGCTTGACAGCGCCTGCAGCACCGCGGTGCGCGGGTCGCCCTTCGCCGCGAGCCTGCTCGAGAGGTAGAGCCGGCCGTTCTTGATGTCGGCGACGCTGCGCGTGGTCTGCGGCAGGTCGGGCACGTAGTGCAGGGTGAACCCCAGATGGGCGGCGATGTCGGATGCCGTCCGCTGCGTGAGCGGACCCCCGGGGTGCCCGACGGCGTCGAGCAGGCGCCGAGCCTGCTCTTCGAGCTCGGGAAAGTGGTTGTTCTGCGTGCGCATGAGGCGGCGGAGAGCCACGTTGGCGCGCCGCGCCTCCTCGGGTGTCGCGGCGCGCTCGTCGCGGAGGCGCTCGATCTCCCCCTGCAGCGCGAGCATGGCCCGCAGCGCGTCGTCGGGAACCGTCTTGCCGATGCGGAACGGCGGGATGCCGAGGGCCTGGAACGTCGGCCCCTTCATCGCCCGCTCGAGCGCGATCTCCATCGTCGCGCGTTCGTCGAGCGGCTCGGATTCGAGCAGCGCGTCCAGCGTCGAGCCCAGCGCGCGGGCGATCGCCTGCAGGAGCGTGAGCTTCGGCTCGCGCCGGCCGTTCTCGATCATCGACAGCTGACTGGGCGCGCGGTCGACCGCGGCGGCCAGCTCTTCGAGCGTCATGCCGCGGTCGGTGCGCAGTTGACGGATGCGCCGGCCGATCGTCAAGGAGTCCACGTCTCCATCGTCAGGGACTTCTGCGTGGTGATCACGGGTCGCAGTGGAGGGCATGAGCAGATTCTGTCACGAAAGCAGAACTTTCCGGAAACTTCACACCGCATTTGGTCAAGGTCGGGTGCGGAACTTCACGCACAGTGGAACCACGACAGCACGGACCGATCCACACGCGGATCACGGAGGGCACCTGTGCGGCACACACGCCGAACCGGTACCGCCTCCTCTCAGCCACGAACCGATCACAGGAAGACAGGGACATGACTCCTGCCACCACCGCCCCGCTGCGTACGCAGACGGGACCCATCCCCACGCAGACCACCGACCCGTCGATCGAGATCCTCGGTCGGATGGGCGCCCGCTACGACGAGATCCTCACCCCGGACGCGATCGCGTTCCTCACTGAACTGCACCAGCGGTTCGGCTCGCGCCGGCACGACCGGCTCGCCGACCGGATGCGCCGTCGCTTCGAGATCGGCAACGGCCACGACCCGCGCTTCCGCGACGACACGGCGCACATCCGCGAGGATGCCGAGTGGCGCGTCGCCGGCCCGGGCCCGGGTCTGGAGGATCGCCGCGTCGAGATCACCGGACCCACCGACCCGAAGATGACGATCAACGCGCTCAACTCCGGCGCGCGCGTGTGGCTGGCCGACCAGGAGGACGCCACGAGTCCCACCTGGAAGAACGTCATCGAGGGGCAGCTGTCGCTGCGCGACGCGATCCGCGGCGAGCTGACCTTCACCAGCCCGGAAGGGAAGACGTACGAGGTCACCGCCGAGCGCACCCCCACGATCGTGATGCGCCCCCGCGGCTGGCACCTGAGCGAGGCGCACCTGCAGTTCACCGACCGCTCGGGGCGCCGCATGGCGGCATCCGGATCGCTCGTCGATTTCGGACTGTACTTCTTCCACAACGCGCAGCGCCTCATCACGGACGGACGCGGGCCCTACTTCTACATCGCCAAGCTCGAATCCAGCGAAGAGGCGAAGCTGTGGGACGACGTCTTCACGTTCAGCGAGCGGTACTTGCGTCTCCCGCACGGCACGATCCGCGCGACCGTGCTGATCGAGACGCTCCCGGCGGCGTTCGAGATGGAGGAGATCCTCTTCGAGCTGCGCGACCACATCGCGGGTCTGAACGCCGGTCGCTGGGACTACATCTTCTCGATCATCAAGAACTACCGCGGACGCGGGGCGCGGTTCGTGCTCCCCGACCGCAGCGAGGTCACGATGACGGTGCCGTTCATGCGGGCCTACACCGAGCTGCTCGTGAAGACGTGCCACAAGCGCGGCGCCTTCGCGATCGGCGGCATGAGCGCGTTCATCCCGAACCGCCGCGACCCCGAAGTGACGGCGCGGGCGTTCGAGAAAGTCGCCGCCGACAAGAAGCGCGAGGCCGGCGACGGCTTCGACGGCACGTGGGTCGCCCACCCCGACCTGATCCCGACCGCGATGGCCGAGTTCGACGCGGTGCTCGGCGACCGCCCGAACCAGGTCGACCGGCAGCGCGACGACGTGGACGTGAAGGCCGCCGATCTGCTGGACGTGCACATCGGGCGTCCCATCACCGCCGCCGGCGTGCACGCGAACGTGTCGGTCGCGATCCGTTACATCGAGGCGTGGCTGCGCGGGCTCGGCGCCGTCGCGATCGACAACCTCATGGAGGATGCCGCGACCGCGGAGATCAGCAGGTCGCAGGTGTGGCAGTGGATCCACCAGGACCGCTCCACGGCGGAGGGCGACCTCATCACCCGCGAGTACATCGAGACGCTCATCACGCAGGTGCTGGGCGAGGTCGACCGACGTGAGGGTGACCGGTTCGACGACGCGGCCGAGATTTTCCGCGACGTCGCCCTCGGCCAGGAGTTCCCGGCGTTCCTGACACTGCCGGCGTACGCGAAGTTCCTCGTCGAGACCGACTGACCGGCACCCTCTGCATCCGCATCCAACGAAGGACATGACATGACCACCTACCAGGACGACATCACCGCCATCCGGGCGCTCAAGGAGCAGCACGGCACGAGCTGGGACGCGATCGACCCCGAGTCCGTCGCCCGCATGCGCGCGCAGAACCGGTTCCGCACCGGGCTCGAGATCGCGCAGTACACCGCCGACATCATGCGCCGCGACATGGCCGAGTACGACGCCGACTCGTCGGTGTACACGCAGTCGCTCGGCGTCTGGCACGGCTTCATCGGGCAGCAGAAGCTCATCTCGATCAAGAAGCACCTGAAGTCCACGAACAAGCGCTACCTCTACCTCTCGGGGTGGATGGTCGCAGCTCTCCGCTCCGAGTTCGGGCCCCTGCCCGACCAGTCGATGCACGAGAAGACCGCGGTGCCCGCGCTCATCGAGGAGCTCTACACGTTCCTGCGCCAGGCCGACGCCCGGGAGCTCGACCTGCTGTTCACCGAGCTCGACGCGGCACGGGCGGCCGGGGACGAGACAGCGGCGGAGTTCATCCAGTCCCAGATCGAGAACCACGAGACCCATGTGGTGCCGATCATCGCCGACATCGACGCCGGCTTCGGCA
>CAYOQY010000068.1:9647-14054 GCA_964406225.1 uncultured Microbacterium sp. | reverse complement strand
CGCAGGCCGCGCACCATCGTGTAGCCGGTCCAGGTCAACGGGTAGCCGAGGAAGACGACGAGCGTCCACCACGGCAGTCCGCGACGGCGCGGTGCGAACAGCAGATCGAGCACGAAGTAGATCGGCAGCACGACGTGCAGCACCTCGACCGCGTATGAGTCCAGCAGCGCGATGCCCGCGGAGTCGCCCAGGGCGACGCCGGTGGGGGTGTCCCGCAGCAGGACGTTGTAGACGATGCCCAGCAGCATCACCGGGCCGGCGACCGCGGCCAGCGCGAGGGCGATGCCCAGCGGCTCCCGGGACGTTCCGGGGTGACGCTGCATCCACGTGGCCGCGGCGACAAGCGCGATGACGCTCAGCAGCGACGAGACGATCGTGAAGAGGCTGAAGTAGTTCAGGAGCACGAGCTCGAGATCCTGCTTTTCGCGCGACGCACGATCGATGTTGACGATGAATCCGGCGACGATGCCGGACAGTGCGAGGACCGCCGCAGCGATCCTGAACCATGACCAACGCATTTCGATGACCTTTCCCTGTTGATCATCCCCATGGCACAGTCGTAGTGGCGGCCGGCACAGTACGCGGCAAACATTGGCAGGCGGTACCGCCAAGTAGCCCAAATGGGGGACAGATAGTTTGTGCCTGTCCTACAAAGGCCGTCCGCGACGTCGTCCGATCCACACGACGAAGAAGGCCACGGCGACGATGCCGATCGCGATGCCGACGACATACACGGCGACACCGGCGTACCCCGGCGGCACGAGTTCCGGGTTGTTCGGATTCAGGAACGGGTAGGGATACCAGAACGGCGCATCGGTGCCGGGCGCGGTGATGAGCGGACCGCGGACGAGCGTGTAGATCACCCACAGGACCGGGTAGACGACGACAGCCCACACGCTGCGCCACGGCAGTCTCCGCCGCCGCGGCGCGACGAAGAGGTCCAGCAGCAGCACGAGCGGGATCACGACGTGCAGCACTTCGTTCGACCACGCCACCGTCTGGCCCTGCGGCAGCTCGATGTTGCGCAGGAGTGTGTTGTAGACGACTCCCGTGATGACCATGTAGGTCGTCGCGCACGTCAGGAGGACGGCGTACCAGCGCGGCTCGCGATCGTCCGATCGACGCCCGCGCGTCCACCACCAGATCGCGCCGATCGCCAGCGTCACGGCAGCGAGGACGTTGGACTGGATCGTGAAGAAGCTCAGGAAGTTCGCTGCGACGGTGGGGACATGCCACCCGTACTCGACGGCATTGGACAGACTGCGCTGCAGCTGCGCGATGATCGCGGCGGCTCCGAGCACGGCGGCGGCGAAGCGGACGATCGACCAGATCCAGGCCCAGCGGGCGGAGCGCAGCATTCGCTCACCCTATCGACGCCACGACCCGTCGGGGCGGCATCCGAAGGCCGTCGGAAGCGCCCCGATAGGATGGGGTGTACCGTCGGATCCTTCCCGAGGAGTGAACATGCCCGCCATCGTGATCGTCGGAGTCCAGTGGGGGGATGAGGGCAAGGGCAAGGCCACCGACCTTCTGGGTGAGCGCACCGACGTCGTCGTGAAGTTCAACGGCGGCAACAACGCCGGCCACACCGTGGTGATCGGCGACGAGAAGTACGCGCTGCACCTGCTGCCGTCCGGCATCCTCTCGCCCGGCGTGACGCCCGTGATCGGCAACGGCGTCGTCGTCGACCTCGAAGTGCTCTTCGCCGAACTCGAGGCGCTCAACGCGCGCGGGCTCGACACGAGCCGGCTCAAGATCAGCGCGAACGCGCACATCATCACGCAGTATCACCGCACGCTCGACAAGGTGACCGAGCGCTTCCTCGGCAAGCGCATGATCGGCACGACGGGCCGGGGGATCGGTCCGGCCTACGCCGACAAGATCAACCGGGTCGGCATCCGGATGCAGGATCTGTTCGACGAGAACATCCTGCGCCAGAAGGTCGAGGGGGCGCTCGACCAGAAGAACCACCTGCTGGTGAAGGTCTTCAATCGCCGCTCGATCACGGTCGACGAGATCGTGGAGGACCTGCTGTCGTACGCGCCGCGGCTGAAGCACATGGTGTGCGACACGTCGCTGCTGCTCAATGACGCGCTGGATGCCGGTGAGGTCGTCGTCTTCGAGGGCGGCCAGGCGACCATGCTCGACATCGACCACGGCACCTATCCGTTCGTGACGTCGTCGTCCGCGACTGCGGGAGGCGCCGCGACCGGGGCGGGCGTCGGGCCGAATCGCCTGGATCGCATCGTCGGCATCGTGAAGGCGTACACGACGCGCGTCGGGTCGGGTCCCTTCCCCACCGAGCTGTTCGACGAGCAGGGGGAATGGCTGCGCTCGCGCGGGTTCGAGTTCGGCACGACGACCGGTCGCCCGCGCCGCGTCGGCTGGTACGACGCCCCGATCACGCGCTACGCGACCCGGATCAACGGCATCACCGACCTCGTCCTGACCAAGCTCGACATCCTCACCGGGCTGGATGAGATCCCGGTGTGCGTCGGGTACGACGTCGACGGCACGCGGTTCGACGAAGTTCCGGTCAACCAGTCCGACTTCCACCACGCCAAGCCGATCCTCGAGATGTTCCCCGGCTGGTCGGAGGACATCTCGACGGCGCGGACCTTCGACGATCTCCCGCAGGCCGCGCAGGACTACGTGCTCGCACTCGAGAAGATGAGCGGCACCCGGATCTCGGTCATCGGCGTGGGACCCGCCCGTGACGCCGTGATCGTGCGGCACGACCTCGTCGACTGATGCGCTTCTGGCTCGGCGGGTACACCGCCCGCTCCGACGGGCGCGCGACGGGCATCGGCGTGCTGGACGCCGGGAGCGCGGACGACATCCTGGCCGGAGGACAGCTGCGGTTCGTCGGGGACGCCGTCGCCGCGGACGGTTCGCCGTCGTGGGTGGCCGAGCACCCCGAACACGACGTCGTGTACGCCGCGATCGAAGACGCGGGGACCGTGCGCGCCTACCGCCGTACCGGGGAGCGGACGCTCGAGCCGCTCGGCGGGCCGGTCGAGGCGGGTGAGGCGGTCTGCCACATCGCCGTCGCACCCGACGGCGGATCGCTCGTCGCGAGCTGCTGGGGTGATGGCCGGGTCGTGCGGATGCGTCTGGATGCCGCCGGCAAGCCCTCCGCACCGGTGATCGGAGCCGCGGGGTCGGACCCGTACGGGCCGGATGCCGCGCCCGCCGATTTCGGTGGGGCCATCGACCTGTCCGCGCGCGTGGATCCGCATCGCGGCACCGATCGCAGCGCCGGCGTGGACCTCAGCCGAGGTGTCGATCTCGCCGACGCGGCGCGGGCGCTCCGCGCGGCGGCCGGCGACGAGTACGGGCATCTCGTGCCGGAGTACGACGCCGAGCCCGCCGAGCCCGAACCGACCGCGGAGTCCGCGGAGGCGGCATCCCGCGTCTCCCGCGCGCATCAGGCGATCTTCCTCCCCGGAGGGCTCGTCGCGACGACCGACATGGGCTGGGACCTCGTGCGGTTCTGGCGGCCGGGCGGCGCGGCACTCCGCGAGGTCCAGCAGGTCGCCTTGCCGCGCGGCAGCGGCCCGCGCCACACGGTGTGGCACCCGAGCGGGCACCTCTACGTCGTGACCGAGTTGAGCCGCGAGGTCTTCGCGCTCGCCCCCGATCCGACCGGGCGCTGGCGGGTCGTGGCGGGAACGACGCTCGGGGCGGGCACGCTCGACGGTGACACGGCGGCCGAACTCGCGCCCTCCCGCGACGGTCACTTCCTCTACGCGGGGGTGCGGGGCAGCAACACGATCGCCACGGTGCGCGTGAAGGGCGCGGGCGACGCGCTCGCGCCGGTCGCGCTCGTCGACGCAGGCGTGGACTGGCCGCGACACCACATCGTCGTCCGCGACACCGTGCTCGTCGCGGGCGAGCGGTCGGACGAGGTCGCCTCGCTCACGCTCAATCTGCGGACGGGCGTGCCCGGCCGTGTGCGGCACCGCGTCGAGGCGCCCAGCCCGACGTGTCTGCTGATCGCGAGGTGAGCTAGACCTTCGCGTCCTGCCGCGGGAAGTAGACCTGTTTGATGATCAGCAGGATCGACGCCGTCACGGGCACCGCGATCAGCGCACCGAGCAGTCCGAGCAGCGTGCCGCCGATGAGCGCACCGATCACGACAAGGGACCCCGGGATCGAGATCGCCTTGCTCATGACCTTCGGGGTGATCACGTAGGCCTCGATCTGGATGTAGATGAGATAGCAGATCGCGAAGATGAGCGCCGAGACCGGGCTGGTGAACAGGGCGATGACGCTGGCGGTGATCCAGTACAGCACCGGACCCACGAGCGGGATGATCGTGATCATGAACGCGAGCACGCCCATCAGCAGCGGGTACGGCAGGCCGAGGAAGAGGTGCAGCAGGAACGCGACGATCGAGTTGAAGAA
>CAYOQY010000068.1:3556-9547 GCA_964406225.1 uncultured Microbacterium sp. | reverse complement strand
CCGCGAGCGGCTCGGGCGAGGAGGTGCCATCGGTCATGGCTCACACTCTAGGGCTCCGCCTGCGCCGCGCCCGTCACCCGCGAGGGATGAACGCGTGGGGGTTCCGCGCCCGTCCGTCCGCGCCCGGTATCGTCGGGGAAGCGAGGAGGAACCATGACCGACAACACCGCCGGCACGCAGCCCGATGACGCCGAGGCGCTCGCGACGCTGCGCCGCCTCCGCGGCAGCATCGACAACATCGACGCCGCGCTCGTCTACCTCCTCGCCGAGCGGTTCCGCGCGACGAAGCAGGTCGGCCGGCTCAAGGCGGAGCACGGCATGCCGGCATCCGATCCGTCGCGGGAAGAGCAGCAGCTCGCCCGCCTGCGCGCGCTCGCCGTCGACGCCGAGCTCGACCCCGAATTCGCGCAGAAGTGGTTCACGTTCGTGGTGGCGGAGGTCATCCGCCACCACGTCGAAGCGGCCGAAGACCGCTGATCGATCCTCATCGACAGGAGCGCACTAATGGCTGATCAGCTCACGATCGGAACCCTGCTCGAGTCCGAGGGGGCTGCGCCCGCGCAGCTGCTCGCGACACGACTGAACCGCCACACGTTCTGGTGCGGCCAGAGCGGGTCGGGCAAGACCTACGCGCTCGGCGTCGCGCTCGAGCAGATCCTGTTGCACACGAAGCTGCCGCTGGTGATCCTCGATCCGAACTCGGATTTCGTGAAGCTCGGCGAGATCCGCACCGATGCGCCCGAAGCGGAGGCTGCCGAGCTCGCGACGCGCGACATCCGCGTGCGGCGCTCGAACGCGGCTGACGGCGACCCGGTGCTCGCGCGGTATCTCTCGCTGCCGCTCCGGTCGCGCGCGGCGATCCTGCACATCGACCCCGTCCTCAATCCCGAGGACTACAACACGATGCTGCGCATGGAGACGGACATCGGCCTCCTGCCCGACCACGATCTGGTGGGCTTCATCCGCTCGCACCCCGACCGCATCCGGCACCAGCTCGCGATGCGACTCGAGAACCTCGGCGTCGCCGACTGGAAGCTCTGGGCGTGGGGCCAGCGCAGCATCACCGACGAGATCGACGACCAGCCGGACGCGACCGTCGTCGACCTCGGGGGTTTCGCGACCCAGGCCGAGTCGCGGGCCGCGGCGCTCGCCGTGCTCGATCACCTGTGGGAGAACCGCGAACAGCGGATCGGGCGCCTCATCGTGATCGACGAGGCCCACAACCTCTGCACCCCCGAGCCCGCGTCGCCGGTCGAGCAGCTGCTCACAGAGCGCATCGTGCAGATCGCGGCAGAGGGGCGCAAGTACGGCCTCTGGCTCCTGCTGTCGACGCAGCGCCCGTCGAAGGTGCATCCCAATGCCCTGTCGCAGTGCGACAACCTCGCTCTCATGCGCATGAGCGCGCCGCGCGACCTCGCCGATCTGTCGGAGGTGTTCGGCTACGCCCCCGAGTCGCTGCTCGAGCGCTCGCCCGCGTTCACGCAGGGGCAGGCGCTGTTCGCGGGCGGCTTCGTCAACCAGCCGAGTCTCGTGCAGATGGGCGCGCGCCTCACGCACGAGGGCGGCAGCGACGTGAAGGTGCCGCTGCGCTGACCCCCGGGTGCGAGACCGCACCGCTTTCGTCGAGGCTGGTGATGTCGCCGAGACAGGGTGTCGCGCGTCCCTTGTTCGGCGACATCACCCGTCTCGGCGATCTCAGGGTGTCGCGCGCCGCAGGGTGAGGAAGCTCGTGGCCGCCAGGACGGCGATGATCAGGATGCCCCACAGCGTGAGCCCGAGGCTGCCCTGGTCTGCGAGCCAGCCGAAGACCTGAGCCCAGGCGTTCAGCCGTCCGGTGAGCCACAGGCCCCCGACCAGGAGTGCGCCCAACCCGACCAGGACCAGGGTCACGGCCACGGCGCCCCACCGCTTGTAGATCGTCGCCGCCCAGAAGCCCATCACGAACATGAACATCGCGATCGCGAAGCAGCCGATCCACGCGGCCCACCACCCCGGGGCCCACAGCCAGTCGATGTAGAAGAAGTAGCCGTTCAGCCCGTACCCGTTCGTCGCCTGTTCGATGAAGCCGCCGCCGACGAACACGGTCGCCAGGATGCCGGCGGTGAGGGCGGCGGTGAGCAGGGTGCCGATGAAGAACTCGCGCCGGGTGATGCTCATCGCCTGCGAGAACGGGAACGAGTAGGCCATGGCCTGCACGCCGATCGCGAGGAAGTACCAGAGGGGCGCCTGCGCACCGCCACCGTACTTGATCCCGCCGGGCGGGAGCATGCTGTACACGATCAGGGTGAAGGCGAGCGTGCCGAACAGGATGATCAGCGGGATCCAGATGAAGGTCATCCTGTTCGCCAGCTGCAGGCGGACGACGTTCAGCGTGCGGCTCATCGGGCCACCTCCGGGGTCGGTGCCGACGGATCGGCGGAGTGCTGCGTGAGACGGACGATGAGCTGCTGGAGCGAGACCGGTGCCACGTCCAGGCCCATCTCGTCCAGTCGGGCGCGGTCGGCATCGGACAGGGCGCCGAGCACGGTGACCGACGCGACGCGGCCGAGGCTCTCGCGGTGAAGGACGTCGCGGCCGGCGACGAAGGCATCGACAGCGGCGCTGTCGCCGACCACCGTGGCGGCGCGATCGCGGACGGCATCCGTCGCTTCGTCCATGAGGATGCGCCCACGGTCGATCACGAGCACGCGCTCGATGAGGTTCGAGACCTCATCGATCAGGTGGGAGGAGAGGATGATCGTCCGGGGGTGCTCGCTGTAGTCCTCGAGCAGCCGGTCGTAGAAGATCTGGCGTGCGACGGCGTCCAGTCCGAGATACGGCTCGTCGAAGAACGTGATCTCGGCGCGCGACGCGAGCCCGATGATCACGCCGACGGCCGAGAGCTGCCCCCGCGAGAGCTTCTTGATGCGCCGGTTCGTCGGCAGCTGGAAGTCGGCGATGAGGCGCTGGGCGAGCTGTTCGTCCCACCGCGGGAAGAACAGTCGCGCCGAATGGAAGGCGTGCACCGGTTTCGCGTCGTCGGGGTAGCGCTGGCTCTCGCGCACGAAGCACATGCGCGACAGGACCCGCGCGTTCTCGTACGGATGCTCGCCGAAGACGCGGATACGGCCGCTCGAGGCGAAGTTCTGCGCGGTGAGCATCGACATGACGGTCGTCTTGCCGGCGCCGTTGCGGCCGAGGAGCCCGTAGATCGTGTCCTTCTCGATCTCGAAGGACACGTCGTCCACGGCGAGCACGTCGCGGTAGCGCTTGGTGAGGTTCTCCACCTCGATGACAGCGGTCATCGGGCTCTTCCTTCCTGGGTGGATGCCGCGGCGCGCGCGCCGGAGCGGTCGAGGATCAGCCGGGCGAGGTCGTCCGCGCTCAGCCCGAGTTTGTGCGCTTCGGCGAGCAGCGGCTCGACGTAGCGATCGGCGAACACGGTGCGGCGCTCGGTCAGCAGCAGGTCTCGCGCGCCGGGCGCGACGAACATGCCGATGCCGCGGCGCTTGTACAGCACTCCCTTGTCGACGAGCATGGCGACTCCTTTCGCGGCCGTGGCGGGGTTGATGCGGAAGAATGCCGCGAGCTCATTCGTCGAGGGTGCCTGCGACTCCTCTGCGAGGCTGCCGTCGATGATCGAGTCTTCGACGGTCTCTGCGATCTGCAGGAAGAGGGCTCTGCCTTCTTCGATCACATCGGCCTCCGGTCCACGGGTTAATTACTTGACTAGGTAACCACAGAACCGAAACAAGGTCAAGGCTAGGCGTGCGGAGTTCAGATCGCGGCGACGCTGATCAGGGCCCACACGAGCACCGAAACGCCCGCCGTCATGGCGGCGACGTCCGCGACAAAAGGGGCACCGCGCCGCCGCCTGGCGAGGACCCAGCCGCAGATGGCGACGGCGAGCCCGAGGAGCGTGACGACGCGCACACCGAGCGGGGGTCCGCCGATGGTGAGCGTCGCGCCGATCTGCGCGAACGCGATGACGCCCCACGGCACGATGCCGACCACGGCGGCCCACGCCCCCGGCCGCCGCCACGTCGACTCCGCGCGACCGTCGTCGAGGCCGACGAGGATGACCGCGGTCGCGGTGATCGCGTACAGGGGGACGAGCGAAGTGAGCTCGGCGATGCCGTTCAGCTGCGCGATCAGGAACACGAGGATCGCGGCGCCCTGCGACCAGCCGGCGATGAGCGCGACGGGCGTCGCGGCGCCGGGCACGGCATCGGGCCTCGATGCACGGACAGCGGATGCCCCGTGCGCGACCGCTCCACCGGCGAGCAGGGCCACGAGCGCCCACCCGAGATCGACGGACGAGATCGCGACGGATGCCGCAGCGTCACCGTCTCGGAAGACCGCGACGACCGGCAGCGGATGCGCCGCGCCGGTGACGAGAAGAACGATCGCGAGCACGGCCGCCTGCGCGGCATACGCGACGCCCGCCGCGGTGATGGTCGAGCGGTCCGCCGCGCGCATCGTGGAGCCGGCCATATGCCGACGATAGCGCCCGCGCTGCGCGCCCAGGCCCGGGAGGCAGGGGGCATCCCGGATCAGCCGGAGGCCTCGTGCGCGGCATCCCACCAAGCCAGCACGCGCGTGCCGATCAGGGTGAGCCAGCGCGACGGCTCGCCTTCGGCGACGTCGACGTCGAACCAGGTGCGTCCGGCGAGCGGGGTCGTCTGCAGCCACGTACCGTCGGGCCGGCGCGCCGCCCGCACGACCTCGACCGCGTCGGCCAGACGCGGATCGGGTGCGCTGCCCTCGAACAGTGCCGCGTCGCGGAAGTGGTCGAGCGCGGTCAGCGCGCTGTACCGGTGGCGGGCCGGGTGCACGAAGCGCGTCACGAAGTCCCCGACCGGCTCGCCCGTCGAGAGCCGATACATGAGCCGCCGCTCGAGCAGGTACTCCTCGCCGCCGTGCCGCGCGGCGCGAGGGCCGGCGTCGCCGGTGAGGCGCTCGTACGCGAGGATGCCGCGCGCGGCGTTCAGGGTCGAGTGGAACGACGAGCGGACCGAGTCGCCCTCTTCGGCCTCGCAGTTCCACCCGCCGTCGGCGAGGCGGTGCGCGGGGAACCAGGCGGCGAGTTCTGAGACGTCCGCACCGAGCCAGGCGCCCGCGGCGAGCGTGTACGAGTTGATGCACACGTCGACCTCGCCGCCCCAGTACGGCAGGTCGTCGTACTCCCAGCGGCTGTTCGCGGCGAGCTTCTCGGCGG
This sequence comes from uncultured Microbacterium sp., assembly GCA_964406225.1. Taxonomy (GTDB): domain Bacteria; phylum Actinomycetota; class Actinomycetes; order Actinomycetales; family Microbacteriaceae; genus Microbacterium. The sequence goes on along the minus strand of CAYOQY010000068.1, from coordinate 4,350 downwards.
TGCCGGAGAGGACTGCGGCGTCGAGACCCCACTCGCGCAGGTCTTTGAGGACCCACGTCGTCGCGACCCACGGCTGACCCGGTTCGTCGGCCTCGGGGCTGCCGAAGAACCCCGCGGGGAAGAACGCCCCGCCGGCCCACTGACCGTCGGCGTCCTGCAGCTCCAGCAGCCGGGCGCCGAAGCCCTCGGTCGCCACCCGGGCGCGGGTCGCGTGCCACACCTCGGGAGGCGCCCCCGCGAGGTCGCGCTCGACCTGCCAGCGCAGAGCGGGGTCGGAGTCGAGGAGCCAGGAGAGCAGCGCGGGATCGACGGCCATCCCTGCACGCTAGCGAGGCCCCCCGACGCGGGGAAGAGCGCCGTCCGGGTCAGCGCGGCAGGAACTCGCCGCGTCCGAACCGCGAGGTCACCCCGGGGCTGAAGAGCACCGAATCGGGCGGGCCCCCGACGATCCCCGGCAGGCCGGCGGCCGCGCACAGCTCGTCGCGCAGCGACGTCAGACGCGCGGGATGCAGCATCCACGGTTCGTGCTCGTTCGGCAGCCACTGCGTGCGGCCGCGGCGCCCCTGAAACAGCCCCCACCGCGCCGTGAGAAACATCGACAGGTCGTCGTCCACGGTGCGGCTCTCATCCGCCGCGACGCCGAGCCGGAATTCGGGTCCGCGCGCGCCCGGTCGCAGGTCGATGCGCCGCGATGCATACTCCCATCCTCCCGGCACCTGCCGCTGCGCCGTGCGCGCCCACATGTAGGGCAGGGAGAACAGTGCCCGCGCGGCGAGGACGGCCGGCAGGCTCGA
>CAYOQY010000068.1:1538-3456 GCA_964406225.1 uncultured Microbacterium sp. | reverse complement strand
GCGGATCGGGCCCGGACGGGTTCAGTGGTGGGGCTTGGGGCGGACGACGCGGCCCGGGGCGGTGTCGGACGTGCGGGCGGGTACGGGCCACGGAGCGGATCGGGGCGCTGACGACGCCTGGTCCGTTGGGGTGGTCTGCGGCGCGGTGCCCTCGGGCACGGTGTTCTCGGGCACGGTGTTCTCGGGCACGGTGCCCTCGGGCACAGGGGCCGACGGCGCGCGCGGAGGGACGGCATCCGGTCGGCGGTCCGCCGGCGTGGCATCGGCGCCCGCAGTCGAGGACGGGATGTCGGTGCCGGTGGTGAGCTCGAGGGCGACTTTGTTCTCGAGCACCTCGATCGCCTCATCGGACAGCGAGATCAGCCCGTCGAGCTCTTCGCGCACCCGACGGTAGGCGACCTGGCGCTCGGCCGGGGTCGCGGCCTGGTCGATCGCGATCGTGAGCAGCTGCTTCGCGGTGTCGAGGCGCTTGCGCTCGACCGGGGTGAACGAGGTGTCGCGCACGCGGCGGGCGTCGCGCTCGGCGACGTCGAACGCCACCTCGTAGTCGGCCACGGCGTTGCGGTACTCCGCGAGCTGGTCCTTCGACAGGCGCGCCTTCGGCGAGGGCGGACGCAGACCGTCGGCGATGCGCTTCGCGCGCAGGAAGGCCGCTGTGAGCGGCTGCCGGCCGTCGCTCATCGCGGGGAAGGCGATGAGCTTGGCGACGTCGAGCTCGTAGTCGAGCCAGCGCGCCGTGACCGCGTCGTGTGACGCGAAGAGGCGCTCGAGCTGCGTGCCCTGCGTCGTGCTCTGCGCGGCGGTGCCGGGCACGCCTGTCGCCGTGGTGACCGGGGGCAGAGCCGCGGCCGCCACCCCGTTGCCGCGGGCCGCCGCCTGAGCCGCTTTCAGCTCGGCTTTCGCGTGCAGCACCTCGAGCCGGCGCTTATGGCGTCGGCGCGCACCTCGCTCCCAGGCACCGCCGAGGCCGCCCATCACGCCCATGAGGGGGAAGACGAGCCACCAGTAGTTGCCGAGGAACTCGAAGAAGGGTTCCACCCCGCCATGCTAACCGCCGTCCTGCGGAGCGTGATCCGCTCGCGGCACCCTCCCAGCGCTACTGCGTGGGCGGGAGCCGCAGGGGGATCCAGGCAGGGATGGTCCACGGGCCGTAGGTGGGCGCGGGCTGTCGCGGCGGCGCCGCGCCCGCTCGTCGCTCGGCCTCGTCGAATGCGGCCTCGAGGGCGCGCACCGCGTCGCGGTACTCGAGGAACCGTTCGGGAGGGATGCGCTCGCGGGCGGATGCCGGACGCACCCTCTGCGCCTCACGGTGGGCCTGGTAAAAGGCGAGGGTGGCGGGCTCGCGCGCATCGCTCATCTGCGGATAGGCGATCGCCTTGGCCACGTCGGTCTCGTACGACATCCAGCGCGCGACGACCGCGTCGTGCGCGGCGAAGAGCCGCTCGATCGGGAGGGGGTCGGACGAGGACGCCGCGTGATACTGGACGCTCGTCGCCTTGACCCGCGCGCGGCGCGCCCGCAGGTCGAGCGCCGCGGACCGCTGGGCGAGCTTGGCCTCCTGCAGCCGTCGCCGCGCCTCGATCATCGCGGGGACGCCGCCGAAGCCGGGACCGCGGACGGACGGTCCGGCCGCCGCTTTCGCCGAGAGCACGCCCGCCTGGGCCTCGCTCACGCGGGCACGTGCGGCCACGAGCGCACGGTAGGCGAGGGAGACCTCGCGGCGCGCGGCATCCAGTTCCAGCCGACGGGCGCGGCGGGAGCGTGCGGTCACGCCCGCGTACGTCGCCGCGCCGGCGCCCGCGACGACCGGTGCCGCCCACCACCAGCTCTCGACGAACAGGAGGAACATCTCCACCCCGCCATGGTAGCCGTGGTGCCCTGCACCTGACCTGGGAGGTCAGCGCACTCGCAGGTCCGC
>CAYOQY010000068.1:0-1438 GCA_964406225.1 uncultured Microbacterium sp. | reverse complement strand
CTCGTTGTAGTCGCCGTACTCGTCGTCGTTCGCCATGCGATCAGACTACTTCCGCGATCGTAGGCCCGAACGCCGCCGGAAGGGTGGCCGTGGACAGCCCGCGCAGCTCGCCGATCGTGAGCGTGAAGTAGTCCTGGATCTCGAGGGCCGCTTCTTCGCCGTTCCCGGGCGCATCCGTCACGCCGACGCGCAGCACCGGGTACCCCCGGCCCTCGCACAGCCCGCGGAACTTCACGTCGTCCTCACGCGGCACCGTCACGATGACGCGACCCGTGGACTCCGAGAAGAGTGCGGTCGCGGCATCCACCCCGTCGCGCTCCATGATCTCGCGGAGCCACACGCGCGCGCCGACACCGAAGCGCAGCACACCTTCGGCGAGGGCTTGCGCGAGTCCGCCGGAGGAGAGGTCGTGCGCGCTCGAGACGAGGGACTGCTGCGACGCGGCGTGCAGCAGCTCGGCGAGCTTCTTCTCGTTGCCGAGGTCGACCGCCGGCGGGCGTCCGCCGAGGTGGCCGTGCACCGTCCCGGCCCACGCCGATCCGCTGAGCTCGGTCGCCGTGACGCCGAGCAGGTAGATGTTCTCGCCGGGATCCTGCCAGCCGCTCGGGATGCGGCGCGCGACGTCGTCGATGATGCCGAGGACGCCGACGACCGGCGTCGGGAAGATGGGCTGGTCGCCGGTCTGGTTGTAGAAGCTGACGTTGCCTCCCGTGACCGGGATGCCGAGCTCGAGGCATCCGTCGGCCAGGCCTGCGACGGCCTGCGAGAACTGCCACATGACCTCGGGGTTCTCGGGGCTGCCGAAGTTGAGGCAGTCGGTGACCGCGGTCGGCACCGCGCCGCTCACCGCGACGTTGCGGTACGCCTCGGCGAGGGCGAGCTTCGCGCCCTCGTACGGGTCGAGCTGGCAGAACCGGCCGTTGCAGTCCGTCGCGATCGCGAAACCGAGACCCGAGTTCTCGTCGACGCGGATCATGCCCGCGTCGTCCGGGAAGCTCAGCGCCGTGTTGCCCATGACGTAGTAGTCGTACTGGTTCGTGACCCACGACGTGTCGGCGAGATTGGGGCTCGCGACGAGCTGCGTGAACTGGCGCAGCAGGTGATCGGGGTCGTCCGAGCGGCTGAGCGCGCTCGCCGAGTCGTCGCGGAGGGCGTCGAGCCACGTCGGATAGGCGACCGGGCGCTCGTAGACCGGACCGTCCACCGCGACCGTGGCGGGGTCGACGTCGACGATGACCTCGCCGTGCCACTGGATCACGAGGCGTCCGTCGCCGGTGACCTCGCCGAGCACGCTCGTCTCGACGTCCCACTTGCGCACGACCTCGAGGAACTTCTCGAGCTTCTCGGGCGCGACGATCGCCATCATCCGCTCCTGGCTCTCGCTCATGAGGATCTCCTCGGGCGTAAGCGTGGGGTCGCGCAGCAGCACCTTCTCGAG
>CAYOQY010000067.1:7075-14479 GCA_964406225.1 uncultured Microbacterium sp. | reverse complement strand
CGCGAACGCGCGATCCTCGAGTCGCTCGTCTCGATCCGCCGCGCGGGCGCCGACGCGATCCTGACCTACTGGGCGGTCGAGGCCGCGCAGCTGCTGCAGGGTCGCCCCGCAGAACCGAGGAGCACGCGATGACCAACGAGACCGAATTCGCCCGCGCGCGCGCCGTGATCCCGGGCGGCGTCAACTCCCCGGTGCGCGCGTACCGCTCGGTCGGGGGGACCCCGCGGTTCCTCGTCTCGGCGCGCGGTCCGTACGTCACCGACGTCGAGGGACGCGAGTACGTCGACCTCGTCGGGTCGTGGGGGCCGGCGCTGCTCGGTCACGCGCACCCCGACGTGGTGGCCGCGGTGCGGGATGCCGCGACCCGCGGCCTCTCGTTCGGCGCCACGACCCCGGGCGAGGCCGAGCTCGCCGAGCTGATCCGCGAGCGGACGACGGTCGGCGGCACACGCCTGTTCGACAGCATCCGGCTGGTCTCGACCGGCACCGAGGCGACCATGACCGCGGTGCGCCTCGCGCGCGGGGCGACCGGGCGTGACCTCGTCATCAAGTTCGCCGGCCACTACCACGGCCACTCCGACGGTCTGCTCGCCGAGTCGGGCTCGGGTGTCGCGACGCTGGGACTGCCGGGCTCCGCGGGCGTGCCCGCCGAGGTCGCCGCGCTCACGATCGTGCTGCCCTACAACGACCTCGGCGCCGTCGAGGAGACATTCGCGGCGCACCCCGGCCGCATCGCGGCGATCATCACCGAGGCCGCCGGTGCGAACGCCGGTGTGCTGGTCCCCGCCGACGGGTTCAACCGCGAGCTGTCCGAGCTCGCGCACCGCGAGGGTGCGCTCCTGATCGTCGACGAGGTGCTGACCGGCTTCCGCGTCGGGCCCGCCGGCTGGTGGGGCCTCGAGGCCACGCGTGCCGGTGAAGCGCTGTGGACCCCCGACATCGTCACGTTCGGAAAGATCGTCGGCGGCGGGCTCCCGCTCGCGGCTGTCGCGGGCCGCGCGGAGATCATGGACCTGCTCGCCCCGCTCGGCCCGGTGTACCAGGCGGGCACACTGAGCGGCAACCCGATCGCGGTCGCCGCGGGCCTGACGACGCTCCGCGCCGCAGACGCCGGCGTGTACGCGCGCATCAACCACTCCGCAGCCTGGCTGTCGGCAGCGGTCGAAGACGCGTTCGCGGCGCAGGGCGTGCCGATGACCGTCTCGCGGGCCGGGAGCCTCTTCTCGCTCGCGTTCCGTGATGGCGCCGTGCGCGACTACGACGACGCGAAGGCCCAGGACGCCTGGCGCTACAGCGCGTTCTTCGGCTCGCTCCTGCAGCAGGGCATCAGCCTGCCGCCGAGCGTGTTCGAGGCGTGGTTCCTCTCGGCCGCCCACACGGACCTCGAGCTGGACCGCATCGTGGCCGCACTCCCGGCCGCGGTGCGCGCGGCGGCCGAGGCGCCGCGCCCCGAACCGGCAGGATAGGCAGCATGCCAGACCTCGACGCGCCCGGCACCGCTCCGGGCGCCGATCGCCCGCGCGGCGCGAAGTACATCCTGACCTGCCTGGCGATCGGCCTCCTCGCCGGTCTGCTGTCGGGGCTGTTCGGCGTCGGTGGCGGCACCGTGATCGTGCCGCTCCTCGTCCTCGTGCTCGCGTTCAACCAGCGCATCGCGGCGGGAACGTCACTCGCGGCGATCGTGCCGACCGCGTCCGTCGGGGTCATCTCGTACGCGCTCAACGATTCGGTCGCCTGGATTCCGGGTCTGCTCCTGGCCGCCGGTGCGGTCGTCGGCGCGCAGATCGGCACGTGGCTGCTGCCGCGCGTGTCGCTCATCGCCCTGCGATGGACGTTCATCGTGTTCCTCGCCGCGGTGATCGTGAGCCTGTTCCTGGTGATCCCCTCGCGCGACGCCGGACTGCCGCTGAACGTGTGGTCGATCGTCGGCCTCGTCCTGCTCGGGCTCGTGACCGGCACGGTGTCGGGCCTGATCGGCGTCGGCGGCGGCATCGTGGTGGTGCCCGCGCTCATGCTCGTCTTCGGCACGAGCGACCTCATTGCGAAGGGCACATCGCTGCTCATGATGATCCCGACCGCGATCTCGGGGACCGTCGGCAACATCCGTCGCGGCAACGTCGACCTGCTCGCCGCCGCCGTGATCGGCGTCGCGGCGTGCACCACCACGGCGCTCGGCGCGTGGATCGCGACGATCGTCGACCCCTTCTGGGGCAACGTGCTGTTCGCCGCGTTCCTGGTGTTCATCGCGGTGCAGATGGGCGTGCGCACCGTGCGTCAGGCTCGTTCGTCTCGGGGCTGAGCCTGCTCGCCGGCCCCCGGGCGGCGCGGGCGCGCTCGATAGGATGGCAGGGTGCCAGTGAACCCCGAGCTCGTCGGGCGCGCCTTCCCTCCCACCGCGCCCTATCTCGTCGGCCGTGAGAAGGTGCGCGAGTTCGCGCGCGCCGTCTTCGCGGACGACCCGCAGCATCTCGACCCCGCCGCCGCGCAGGCGCTCGGCTACGCCGACGTCGTCGCCCCGCCGACGTTCGCGATGGTCATCCAGGACCAGACGCTGCAGCAGCTGCTCGCCGAGCCCGACTCGGGCATCGTCCTGCAGAACGTGCTGCACGCCGAGCAGCGGTTCCGCTACACGCGGCCCATCGTCGCAGGCGACGAGCTCACCGGGGTCTTGACCGTCACGGGCGTACGCGCGATCGGCGGCAACGCGATGGTCACGAGCGAAGCCGAGATCACCGACGCCGCCGGCGACCACGTCGTCACCGCGACCTCGGTGCTCCTGGTCGGGGAGGGCGAGAAATGAGCGACCTGCAGGTCGGGGACGTCGTCGCCGAGCGCGCTGTGCACCTGACGCGCGAATCGCTCGTGCGCTATGCGGGGGCGTCGGGGGACTTCAACCCCATCCACTACCGCGACGACGTGGCGGCATCCGTCGGTCTTCCGGGCGTGCTCGCGCACGGGATGCTGACGATGGGCCTCGCGGTCGAGACCCTCGTTCCGTGGCTCGGCGACTCGGGACGCATCCTCGAGTACGGCGTGCGCTTCACGCGCCCGGTCGTCGTCGACCCGGAGACGGGTGCCGATGTCACCGTGGTCGCCAAGGTCGGCGCGGTCGACGATGCCGGCATCCGCATCGACCTCACCGTGTCGCACGGCGACACGACGGTCCTCGGCAAGGCGCAGGTCCGCGTCCGGGCCGCGTAGCCGATGCCCGAGGTCGCACCGATCCCGCTCGCCCAGCTGACGACGCTGCGCACCGGTGGCCTGCCCGCGCGCATGATCGACGCGCACACGACCGACGAGCTCATCGCCGCACTCCGCGACGCGTGGGCCGACGGCGAGCCGCTGCTCGTGCTGGGCGGCGGCTCCAATCTGTTCGTGGGCGACGAGCCGTTCGAGGGCACCGTCGTGCGCGTGCTCACAAAGGGCATCGAGCGGATGCCGTCCCCCCGCCCCGGATACGCGAGGCTCCGGGTGCAGGCAGGCCACGACTGGGACGACCTCGTCGCGTACGCCGTCGCCGAGGGGCTCGCCGGCATCGAGGCGATGTCGGGCATCCCGGGGACCGTGGGTGCGGCACCGGTGCAGAACATCGGCGCGTACGGGCAGGAGATCGTCCAGACCCTCGCCGAGGTCGAGCTGATCGACGAGTCCGACGGCGAGGTCTCGACGGTACCGGCCGCCGAGCTCGGACTCGGGTTCCGCACGTCGGTCCTCAAGCACCACTACGGCTCGGTGCCCGAGCGCTCCGCCGTGATCCTCTCGGTCACATTCGAGCTCGCCGAGGTCGGGCACGGTGATCGGCCCGTGGTCGGCGACCAGCTGCGCACGGCCCTCGGGCTCGAACCCGGCGCCGAGGTGTCGCTCGCGTGGGTGCGCGATCACGTGCTCGCCACCCGGCGTCGCAAGGGCATGGTGCTCGATCCCGACGACCCCGACACCTACAGCGCGGGCTCGTTCTTCCAGAACGCGATCGTGTCGGCATCCTTCGCCCGCACCCTGCCGCCGGAGTGCCCGCGCTGGCCGGTGACCCCCGACCTCGACCCGGTGCTCGTGATCCCGCTCGCGTCGTACGACGGGTATGTCCCCCCGCCGGTCGGCCAGGAGTCCGACGTCAAGGTGAGCGCCGCGTGGCTCATCGAGCACTCCGGGCTGCGGAAAGGGTTCAAGCTCCCGCGCTCGCGCGCGGCGCTGTCGACCAAGCACGCGCTCGCCCTCACGAACCGGGGGAGCGGCTCGGCCGAGGAGCTCGCCCAGCTGGCGCGGTTCATCCAGGGTCGGGTGCAGGCCGAGTTCGGGCTCATCCTGCAGCCCGAGCCGGTGCTGGTGGGCGTCGAGCTGTAGCGTCGGCCTCGCGCCGTGAAACCCCCTCACCGAGGCGCGTAACTCCTGCAATCTGCGCGGCCGACTGCGCAATCGGCCCGTCATTCCGGGCCGCTGGTCGGGAAGCGGTCTGAGATTGCAGGAGTTGTGCGCCGGGTGTCGTCAGTTCCGGCTCCGCCTCGGCGCGATGCTCGGGCCGGTCGTCGGGAGCGGTGGGGCTGATGTGGCTGGTGTCACTGCCCGGGGCACGCTCCGCCGTGTCGGTCCGACGACCGTCCCGACGACCGGGCCGGCCCGTCGACGGGCACGTCCCGCCCGACGACCGGGCCGGCGGTTCAGCCCCGCTTCAGCCGGGCTTCAGCACGCATGCGCCACGATGGACTCATGCGACTCCTCGTGGTGGACGATGAGCCGCGCCTGGCCGAAGGGCTCAAGCGCGGGCTCGAAGCCGAGGGGTTCGCGGTCGACGTCGCGCACACCGGCACCGACGGACTCTGGCTCGCCCGCGAGCAGCAGTACGCCGCGATCCTGCTCGACATCATGCTCCCCGGCATGAACGGGTACGTCGTGTGCCGCACGCTCCGCGATGAGGAGAACTGGACTCCGGTGCTCATGCTCACCGCGAAGGACGGCGAATGGGATCAGGTCGAAGGCCTCGACACGGGGGCCGACGACTACCTCACGAAGCCGTTCTCCTTCGCCGTGCTGCTCGCGCGCCTGCGGGCGCTGATCCGCCGCGGCGCCGGGGCGCGGCCCGCGACGCTCACCGTCGGAGACCTGAGTCTCGACCCGGCCTCGCGCGACGTGCGTCGAGGCGCGACGCCGATCGAGCTCACGACGCGCGAGTTCGCGGTGCTCGAGTTCCTCATGCGCCGGGCGGGCGAAGTGGTGTCGAAGGGTGAGATCCTCGACGGCGTGTGGGACTTCGCCTTCGAGGGTGACTCCAACATCGTCGAGGTGTACATCGGCCACCTCCGGGCGAAGATCGACCGCCCCTTCGGCCGCGACAGCATCCGCACGATCCGCGGAGCCGGCTACCGGATCGGCAGCGACGGTGACTGACGCTTCGACGTCGAACCCCGCCTCGGCAACGGCGCCGCCGTTCCGCCGCCGGGCCGGCATCCGGGTGCGGATCACCGCGGTCGCGGCATCCTTCGTCGCGCTCGCCCTGCTCGTCGGGGCCGTGGGATTCTGGTTCACCCTTCGCACCGCGCTGTACGGTCAACTCGACGCGGCCGCGCAGCAGGACGCCACGGCTTTCGCCGCTCAGGTCGACGATGCGGGCCCGGGCGCCCTGCCCGACGTCGACGACGAGCGCTTCTGGCAGGTGATCGACCGCGACGGCGGCGGGGTCGTCGCGGCGAGCGACGCGGCGGAGGGCTTCGGCGCGCTCGCCGATCGCGAAGGTGACGCGCCCGGGCTCGTGCGGCTCGACCCGGAGGATCCGCCCTATGTGACGGCGGTCGAGCGCGACGGGGACTACATCGTCGTCGCCGGCCGCAACACCGAGGAGGTCGACGACACCCTCGCAACCGTGGGTGCGCTGCTCGCCGTGTCGGTGCCCCTCGTGGCGGGCATCGTCGCCGTCACGACCTGGATCGCCGTCGGCCGCTCGCTCGCCCCGGTCGAGCGCATGCGGCGCCAGGTCGACGGCATGTCGGCATCCGATCTGTCGCAACGGGTGGACGAGCCACCGACCCGCGACGAGATCGGCCGGCTCGCCCACACGATGAACGGCATGCTCGGCCGCCTCGAAGACGCGCAGGCGGCGCAGCGGCGGTTCGTCTCGGATGCTTCGCACGAGCTCAAGTCGCCCCTCGCGTCGCTGCGCCAGTATGCCGAGGTCGCCCGCGCCCACCCTGACCGCATCAGCGCCGCCGAGCTGAGCGACGCGGTGCTCGAGGAGGGCGCCCGCCTGGAGCGTCTCGTGCAGGGGATGCTCGTGCTCACGCGCGCCGATGAGGGCGGTCTCGCGCTCGCCGTCACCGACGTCGACCTCGACGACCTGCTGCTCGCCGAAGCGTCACGGCTCAGCGCTCTCGGTGCGGTCACCGTCGACGCGTCGGGTGTGCAGCCCGCGCGCGTACGGGGGGATGCCGCGCTGCTGCGTCAGCTCACGCGCAACCTCGCCGACAACGCCGCCCGGCACGCCCGCAGCACGGTCGTCCTCACGTCGGTCGTCACCGCGGGGCGCGCGGTCCTCACGATCGAGGACGACGGCGGGGGCATCGACCCCGCCGACCGCGAGCGCGTCTTCGAGCGCTTCGTGCGCCTCGACGAAGCGCGCGCCCGGGATGCCGGCGGCAGCGGGCTGGGACTCGCGATCGTGCGTGAGATCGTGCGCGCGCACCACGGCGACGTGCGGGTGGATGCCGGACGCCTTGCTGGCGCGCGGTTCGTCGTCTCGCTCCCCGCCTGATCTTCCTCGCACCGGATTCCTCCGCTTCAGGTTGGCTTCAGGGGCCGCGCGGGATCGTGGAATCCTCGCCGTTCCAGCCAGGAGGAAATCATGCGCAAGCCCGTCATCTGGATCACCGCCGTCGCCGGTGCGTCAGCCCTCGTCATCGGCGGCGCCGCCGCCGTCGCGGTCGCCGCAAGCTCGACGCCGTCGTCCGCGCCGTCCCCGTCAGCATCCGCCTCATCGTCGTCGTCCCCGGCCGGTGACGACGGTGCTCGGGCCGCGTCGCCGTCAGCCTCCGTCGCCGCGACCGACCTGGACGCCGCGATCGCGGCAGCCCTCGCCGAGGTCGGCCCGGGCGTCGTGATCGACGCCGACACCGACGACGACGTCGCCTACGCGTACGAGATCGACATCCGCCTCGATGCGGGGGGCGTGGTGGAGGTCAAGCTCGACTCCGCGCTCAACGTGGTGTCGACCGAGAACGACGACCGGAGCACCGACGACCGGACGGCAGCGGCCGATCCCGCAGACCTCGACCGCGCCGCGGCGGCAGCCTTGGCGCACGTCGGTCAGGGAACGGTCGTGGAGGTCGAGCTGAGCGATGACGCCGACCACGTATACGAGGTCGAGATCGATCTCGGCAACGGTGACGATGTCGACGTCGAGCTCGCCGCCGACTTCAG
>CAYOQY010000067.1:0-6975 GCA_964406225.1 uncultured Microbacterium sp. | reverse complement strand
GTCACACGCGCACAACTCCTCAGAATCACGCGCGTCGTGGGGTAGGCCTCCCGGAATTCCGGGGCTCAGCGTCGTCGATGTCGCCGAATGTGAGGAGTTGTGTCCCGCGCGCCGTCAGGTCGGCGGCGGCGACGGCCGCCCGGTAGGCGGCGGAACGGCACTGCCCGACGGGGCGTGATCGGGCAGGAGGGCCGTCTCGTCAGCGGCGTAGCGCTCGAACCACTCCCGATGGCCGGGACGCAGATCGGCGATCGACACCGCCACCTCGGTGAGCACGCGCAGAAGTCCCATGTCGTCTCCTCATTTCGTCGTTCATCGGGTGCGACGAACGACGACGTGCGGAATCGACAACCCCGCGCGGACTCTCAGGCGCGGAAGAGCTCCTGCATGCGCCGCACGCCCTCGAGCAGCGGCTCGTCGCCGAGAGCGTACGAGAGTCGCAGGTAGCCGCTCGGGCCGAACGCCTCTCCGGGCACCACGGCGACCTCGGCCTTCTCGAGGATGAGATCGGCGAGCTCGAGCGACGTGGTCGGCGTGACCCCCGCCCATTCGCGGCCGAGCAGCCCTCGCACGTCGGGGTAGACGTAGAACGCGCCCAGCGGATTCGGGACGGTGACGCCCTCGATCTTCGCCAGCTCGGCGACGATGAGCTTGCGGCGCCGGTCGAACGCCTGACGGAACTCCTCCGCCTCGGTCTGCGGACCCGTGAGCGCGGCCAGCGCGGCGCGCTGCGCGATGTTGTTCACGTTGCTCGACAGGTGCGACTGCAGGTTCGCGGCGAGCTTGATCGCGTCCTTCGGGCCGACCATCCAGCCCACGCGCCAGCCCGTCATGGCGTAGGTCTTCGCGACGCCGTTCACGAGGATCGTCTGCGCGGCGGCATCCGGAACCGCCTCGACGATCGAGACGGCGCGCGAGCCTTCGTAGACGAGGTTCTGGTAGATCTCGTCCGAGATGATCCAGATGCCGTGCTCGACGGCCCACTCGCCGATCGCCTTCGTCTCTTCGGGGCTGTACACCGAGCCCGTCGGGTTGGACGGCGACACGAAGACCAGCACGGTCGTGCGCGGGGTCCGCGCGGCCTCGAGCTGCTCGACGGTGACCTTATAGTCCTGGTCGGCACCGGCGAAGACCTCGACCGGGATGCCGTCGGCCAGCGCGATCGCCTCGGGGTAGGTCGTCCAGTACGGCGCGGGGAGGAGGACCTCGTCGCCGGGGTTGAGGACGGTCTGGAAGGCCTGGTAGACGGCCTGCTTGCCGCCGTTGGTGACGATGATCTGCGTCGGGTCGACGTCGAGGCCCGAGTCGCGCAGCGTCTTCGCTGCGATCGCCTCACGCAGCACCGGCAGGCCGACCGCGGGCGTGTAGCGGTAGTTCGCGGGGTCGTGGAGTGCCTCGGCTGCCGCGTCGACGATGAACGGGGGGGTCGCGAAGTCGGGCTCACCGGCCGCGTAGCTGATGACGGGCCGGCCGGCCGCCTGGAGGGCCTTCGCCTTCGCGTCGACCTTGAGGGTCGCCGATTCGGCGATGGCGGAGAGCTTGCGGGAGAGCGGTGCGCGTTCGGTCACGCTTCGAGCGTAGTCCGCGCGGCGCGCCACTTCAGCCGGGCAGCGCGCACCGGGCGAGGGCGGGTGTGCGGGGGTGGTCTCGCCCCGCGACAGTGCGTCCGGAGCGCCCCGGCGCCGGCATGCGGCGAGCCCTTTCCGCCTTCCGCGCGGCCGGGGTAGCCTGCGCCTCGTGGACGCGTGGATCTGGAGTGCGGTCGTGCTCGCCATCGTGCTGGTCGTCGCCGGCGGGATCGCGTGGTGGCTCGCGCACGGCTGCGTCCTGACCAGGATCGGCGCGGGCGGGGCTTTCCTCGGCGGGGTGGTGTCTCTCATCGCGCTGGCCGTCCTCCTCGACATCGACACCGGGCTGCGCGTCGCCATGATCGTGACGGTGGCCTCGGGCGTCTGGCTGCTCGCGTGGGCGCTGGCCGGCGGCATCCGCGGGCAGCGGCTGCTCCACGCGGAAGAGCGGGCGGATGCCTCGGCCGACGGCATCCGCGCATCCTCGGTGTCGGGGCGCGCGCGCAGCGTCTGAACCCGCCGTCCGTCTGCACGCGGCGCCGGGCGTGGCGGCCGGGGGAGCGACCGCGGCCCGGTCGATCGAGCGCAGATGCGCGCCCGGTGGACGCGCGCCTCCACCGGATGGGGGATGCCTCCTCCTGCGGATGAGGGCTGGGAGCGCCCGGGCCCTGCGGCGAGGCTGAAGGCATGAGAACTCCAGCGGTGCAGGTGCGGAACCTGCAGAAGAGCTACGACGGCCGAGCCGTCGTCGACGACGTGAGCTTCGACATCGCGCGCGGTGAGACCTTCGCGCTGCTCGGCCCCAACGGCGCCGGCAAGTCGACGACCGTCGAGATCCTCGAGGGCTATCGGCGCCGCAGCGGCGGCGCGGTGAGCGTCCTGGGGATGGACCCCGAGCAGGGCGGGCTCGAGTGGAAGGCGCGCCTGGGCATCGTGCTCCAGACGTGCGGCCAGAGCGGCCTGCTCACGGTGCGCGAGCAGCTGAGGCAGTTCGCGGGCTTCTACCCGAACTCGCGAGACGTCGACGAGGTGATCTCCGCCGTCGGCCTCCAGGCGCAGGCGAAGATGCGCACGTCGAAGCTCTCGGGCGGACAGCAGCGCCGCGTCGACGTCGCGATGGGCATCATCGGGCGCCCCGAGCTGCTCTTCCTCGACGAGCCGACCACCGGCTTCGATCCCGAGGCCCGGCGCGAGTTCTGGGAGCTGATCCGAGGGCTCAAGGCCGACGGCACGACGATCCTGCTGACCACCCACTACCTCGACGAGGCAGCCCAGCTCGCCGACCGGGTGGCCGTGATCGCCGACGGCCGGCTGCGTGCGGTGGGCCCCGTCCAGACCTTCGGCGGGCCGGAGGCCCGTGTGCCGCTCGTCCGGTGGCAGGAGCAGGGCGTCCTGCGGGAGGCGCGCGCGGCCGCGCCGCTCGCGTTCGTCGCCGAGCTCACCGAGCGACTGGGGTACGAGCCTGAGCAGCTCGAGATCGTCCGCCCCAGCCTGGAGGACATCTATCTGGAACTCGTTGCGGGCGCTGCCGGAGTCCCGGCGGCGGAGATGAAGGAGACGGTGCGATGAGCACGACGGCGATTCGGGTGCCGGGGATCGTTCCGACCGGCCTGTGGCGGGCGCAGTTCGAGCTGAAGCAGTACTTCCGCTCGGGCGACACGCTGTTCTTCACCTTCCTGTTCCCCGTGTTCATGCTGGGCCTGTTCAGCGTGGCGTTCGGCGGCGACGGCGACGTGCAGATGGCACCGGGGGTGCCCGCGGTGCCGATGGCGCAGCTCTACCTGCCGGGCATGATGGCCGCGGGGCTGCTGCTCTCGGGATTCCAGAACCTCGCGATCGACATCGCGCTGGAGCGGGCGGACGGCACGCTGAAGCGACTGGGAGGATCGCCCCTCTCCCCGGTGAGCTACTTCCTCGGCAAGATCGCGCAGGTGCTGGTCACCGGAGTCCTGCAGGCGGCGCTGCTGCTGGCGGTCGCCGGCCTCGCCCTCGGCGTGCCGCTGCCCACCGAGCCCACGCAGTGGCTCACCTTCGCGTGGGTGTTCGTGCTCGGCATCGCCACGTCGGCCCTCCTCGGCATCGCCCTGTCGACCGTGCCGCGCACCGCGAAGAGCGCGACCGCGGTCGTGATCCCCGTGGGGCTGGTCCTGCAGTTCATCTCGGGCGTGTACCTGATGTTCTGGCAGCTGCCGGAGTGGCTCCAGAACGTCGCGTCGCTCTTCCCCCTCAAGTGGATGGCGCAGGGCATGCGCGCGGTGTTCCTGCCGGACGCGTACGCCACTCTGGAGCAGGGCGGCGAGTGGAACCTCGCGGGCGTCGCCGCGGCCCTGGGCATCTGGCTCGTGGTGGGGCTCATCATCTCCCTCGCCACCTTCCGGTGGATCCGCCGCAACGCGTAGCCTCGCACAGGGACAGGAGGACCATGCTCCGCAAGCGCTGGTGGGATGCCGCGGTCGTCGCCGGTTCGGCGGCGACCGCGGTCGCGCTCGCGTTCGGCCTCGTGCCGGTGGACGCGGTCGAGGCGACGGTCGCCTACGCGGCGATCGTCGCCTTCGTCCTGATGTACCTGCTCATCGCGCGCCCCGTCATCGGCGAACCCCACTCGCCGCCCCGGTTCGTGTGGCTGCTCGTGGCGCTGGCGGTCATCCTCGTCGTCGGCACCGCGGCGACCGGATTCCTCGCGATCCTGCAGACGCTCGCCTATCCCTTGGTGTGGGTGATCGGCGACACGCGCCGCAACGGCGTGATCGGGTCCGCCGTGATCGCCGTGGCGGTCCTGGCCGGCTACGTGATCGGCGGCGGGTTCACCACCGGCTCGGTGCT
Organism: uncultured Microbacterium sp.; assembly: GCA_964406225.1. Lineage (GTDB taxonomy): Bacteria > Actinomycetota > Actinomycetes > Actinomycetales > Microbacteriaceae > Microbacterium. Next base: position 2,584 of record CAYOQY010000067.1, on the reverse strand, counting down.
GGCGGGGCTCGCGTCGACGGGCTTCTCCTTCGCCTTCGCGACGGCGCTCGGGCTGTGGATCTCGGGGATCGCGGAGTACGGCGACGAGCGTGCCCGCCTGGTCGAGGAGCTCACCGCCGCCCAGGCCGAGGTTCGGGCCCTCAGCCACGAGCGCGGTGCCGCCGAGGAGCGGGAGCGACTGGCCCGCGACATCCACGACACACTCGCGCAGAGCCTTGCCGGTCTGGTGATCCTCGCCGAGCGGGCGGGCCGGCAGTCGCGGGAAGGAGCAGCGGATGCCGCCGCCTCGACCATGTCGACCGTCGAGCAGGTGGCCCGCGACGCGCTCGCCGAGGCGCGTGCCCTGGTCGCTCGCACCGCTGCCGTTCCCGACGAGCCGGCCCTCGGCGCGGCGATCGAGCGGCTGGCGGACCGCTTCCGGGCGCAGGCGGGAGCCGCGATCGACGTCGCCGTCGATGCCGCCGCCGAGGCGCTGGACCGGGATCGACAGGTGGTGCTGCTGCGCTGCGTGCAGGAGGGTCTGTCCAACGTCGCCCGCCACGCGCAGGCGACGATCGTCTCGGTCACCGTGACCGGCGGCGACGGCGTGGCCACCCTGGAGATCGTCGACGACGGCCGCGGGTTCGACCCCTCCGAGTCCCGGGCGGGTTTCGGCATCGACGGCATGGGAGACCGCGTCGCGCTCGCCGGCGGCACGCTCGAGGTCGACTCCGCGCCGGGCGCGGGCACGACGGTGCGGGTCCGCCTCCCCCTGGGCGCGGACGGCACGCCGCGGCCGGGCGCGCACTCACCCGCGGAGGTCGCGCCGTGATCCGCCTGCTCATCGCCGACGACCACCCGGTGGTCCGCGCCGGCCTGGCCGGCCTGCTGTCGGACGAGCCCGGCTTCGACGTCGTGGCGGAGGCATCCGACGGCGATGAGGCGGTCCGCCTCGCGGCCGCCACGCACCCCGACGTCGTCCTGATGGACCTGCGGATGCCGCGCGTCGACGGCGTCGCGGCGACCGCGCGCATCGTCGGGGGAGAGGCGGGGAGCCCGCCGCCGCGCGTGCTGATCCTGACGACCTACGAATCCGACGACCAGATCCTCGCCGCGATCGAGGCGGGCGCCTCGGGCTACCTCCTCAAGGCGGCGCCGCAGGCCGAGATCGTCGCGGGCATCCGCTCGGTCGCCGCCGGGCAGTCTGCGCTGTCGCCGCAGGTCGCGGTGCGTCTCGTGGAGCGCATGCGCCGCCCCGAGCCCGACACCGTGCTCACCAGCCGGGAGCTCGACGTGCTGCGGCTCGTCGCGACCGGCCACAGCAACAAGCAGGTGGCTGTCGCGCTCGGAATCGGGGAGTCGACGGTGAAGACGCACCTGATCAAGGTCTTCGACAAGCTGGGAGTCGCCGATCGCACGCGTGCGGTGACACTGGCGATGGAGCGCGGCCTGCTGTCCTGACGCAGGATGTGAACGACGGATGCCGCCGACCCATGTGGTCGGCAGCATCCGTCGTCTGCACTGCTCAGGAGAACTGGTTCATCGTGTTGTGCGCGCCGCCGGCCTTCAGCGCCGCGTCGCCGGCGAAGTACTCCTTGTGGTTGTCGCCGATGTCGCTGCCGGCCATGTTCTGGTGCTTGACCGTCGCGATGCCCTCGCGGATCTCGCGGCGCTGCACGCCCTTCACGTAGGCGAGCATGCCCTCGTCGCCGAAGTAGCCCTTCGCGAGGTCATCCGTCGACAGTGCGGCCGTGTGGTAGGTCGGCAGCGTGATCAGGTGGTGGAAGATGCCGGCGCGGGCCGAGCCGTCCTTCTGGAACGAGCGGATCTTCTCGTCGGCCAGGCGTGCCAGCTCGGTGTCGTCGTAGTCGACGTTCATCAGGTCGGCACGGTCGTACGCCGACACGTCGGAGCCTTCGGCCGCGAGCAGGTCGTACGCCTGCTGGCGGAAGCTCAGCGTCCAGTTGAACGACGGGCTGTTGTTGTAGACGAGCTTCGCGTTCGGGATCTCCTTGCGGATCTCGTCCATCATTCCGGCGATCTGCTCCACGTGCGGCTTCTCGGTCTCGATCCACAGCAGATCGGCGCCGTTGCGCAGCGACGTGATGCAGTCCAGGACGCAGCGCTCCTCACCGGTGCCGGGACGGAACTGGTACAGGTTGCTCGGCAGCCGCTTCGGTCGCACCAGCCGACCGTCGCGTGTGAGGACGACGTCGCCGTTGCCCAGATCGGATGCCGAGACCTCTTCGGCATCGAGGAACGCGTTGTACCGATCGCCGAGGTCGCCGGGCTCGTGGGTCACCGCGAGCTTCTGCGTGAGCCCGGCACCGAGCGAATCGGTGCGGGCCACGATGACGCCGTTGTCGATGCCGAGTTCGAGGAACGCGTAGCGCACCGCGGTGAGCTTGGCAATGAAGTCCTCGTGCGGAACCGTGACCTTGCCGTCCTGGTGGCCGCACTGCTTCTCGTCCGAGACCTGGTTCTCGATCTGGATCGCGCACGCGCCGGCCTCGATCATCTTCTTGGCGAGCAGGTACGTCGCTTCGGGATTGCCGAAGCCGGCGTCGATGTCGGCGATGATCGGCACCACATGGGTCTCGTGGTT
>CAYOQY010000066.1:4632-14542 GCA_964406225.1 uncultured Microbacterium sp. | reverse complement strand
CCGAGGGAGGTGCCGTTCTCGCTCGCGCCGAAGTTCGCGGCGAACAGGGCGGTGCTGATGACCCCGAGCACGAGCAGCAGCGTGCCGAAGGCCTCGGCGACGAGGGTGGCTGCCGTGGACGGTCCGGCCGGGACATCGGCGGGAGTGTGGTCGAGCTTGGTGGGCTTGACCGGCTTTTCTGGACGCGGGTCGCTCATGACACGAGTTCCCTTCGAAGTGGAAGAGGCGGGATTTCCGCCGTGCCAGAGCCTAGAGCATGTACAGCAACTTCCCAGGGAACGCACTCGGCCAGGCGCGGATGCCGGTCGCACGGCGTCATCCGCGCGGCGGGCGCGCCGCTCAGAGCCGTCCGGTGGCCTTGAGCTCGAGATAGCGGTCGGCCACACGCGGCGGCAGCTTCTCCGGGGAATCCGCGATCGCCTCGCCCCCGGCGCGACCGATCGCCGCGGCGACGCGGTCGGCGTCGCGCGCAGCGCGCTCGGCGGCGGCGGCGCGGTAGACGTCGGCGGCATCGCGCGGGGAGTCGGACGCGGATTCTTCCTCGTCCGTGACGGTTCCGACCAGCACGTGGGCCCGACGCGCGAGCGAGGGGAGGGATCCGAGGAATCCGCGAGCGGCCTCGGGGGCGTCCTGCGCGGTGAGCAGCACCACGAGCGACGGACGCGAGCTGAGCGAGCGCAGCTGGGCGAACGCGGCATCCCAGTCCGTGTCGATCAGCTGGGGCTCGACCGGCGCCATCGCGTCCACGAGGGCCGGCAGGAGAGCCGGACCGTCGACCCGGGTGACGCGGGCGCGCGTGACGCGGTCGAACATCAGCAGGTGCGTGTGGTCACCCGCGCGGGTCGCGAGCGCCGCGAGCAGCAGGGCGGCCTCCATCGCGGCATCCATCCGCACCCCGTCGCCCACGCGCGTGGCGGCGGTGCGTCCGGTGTCGATCACGATCACGACATGCCGGTCGCGCTCGGGCCGCCACGTGCGGAGCATCGTGGTCCCGGCGCGGGCGGTGGCCCGCCAGTCGATCGAGCGGACGTCGTCGCCGCGCACGTACTCGCGCAGGCTGTCGAACTCGGTGCCCTGACCGCGCACCTGGACGCTGGTGTTGCCGTCGAGCTCGCGCAGGCGAGCCAGGCGCGACGGCAGGTGCCGCCGCGCGGCGAACGGCGGCAGCACGCGCAGCGTTCCGCGCGACTCGATGCGCGACTGGCGTCCCGCGAGCCGGAGGGGACCGTCGGAGCGCACCACGACGAACGAGGAGCTCAGCTCGCCCCGACGGCGCGGCAGGAGGCGCACGACGAGGCGGCGCCGTTCACCGGGCGGGACGTCGAGCCCGAGACGCCCTTCGGCCGCGCCCGCGGTCGGCTGCCACGCGTCGCGGACCCTGCCGCGGATGCGGCGGTCCCCGGCGTTGTACAGCCACAGCTCCGTCTCGACCGGCTGGCCGAGGAGCGCCTTGGCGGGGCCGCGGCGCTCGATCCGCAGCTGCCGGGGGTTCGCGGCAGCGGCGGCATCCGCACCCGCGGCGGCCGCACTCAGCAGGATCCATCCCGCGGCTGAGATCCACGGGTCGACCCCTGCGAGCGCGAGCAGCACCACGGGCACGACGCCGAGGGCGACGAGCAGCGGGATGCGGCCGGTGAGGTACAAGTGACTCCTTGGATAGTTCGGATCTCGATACGCGTCAAATGGGAACGCGGGTCTGCTGGAGGACCGAGCCGAGCACCGCGTCGACCGAGACGCCCTCGAGCTCGGCGTCGGCGCGGAGCCGGATGCGGTGCCGCCAGGTCGGGACGAGCATCGTCTGCACGTGATCGGGCGTGATCGCCGGGTAGCCGCCGAGCCACGCCCACGCTTTCGCCGCGGCCAGGAGCGCGGTCGTCGCGCGCGGGCTCACGCCCAGCTGCACCGACGGGCTCCGCCGTGTCGCCTGCGCGAGGTCGACGACGTACCCGAGGACGTCGTCGGCGACCGTGACCGATGCCGCCGCGCGCTGCGCGGCCCGGATCTCGGACGCGGTGATCACCGTGCCCACCCCGGCCGCAGCGAGATCGCGCGGGTCGAAGCCCTCGGCGTGACGGCGCAGCACCGCGAGCTCGGCATCCCGTGCGGGGATCTCGACGAGGAGCTTGAGCAGGAAACGGTCGAGTTGGGCCTCGGGCAGCGTGTACGTGCCCTCCTGCTCGATCGGATTCTGGGTCGCGGCGACCAGGAACGGCTCCGGCAGCGTGCGCGTGACGCCGTCGGTCGAGACCTGCCGTTCCTCCATCGCCTCCAGGAGCGCGGACTGGGTCTTCGGCGGCGTCCGGTTGATCTCGTCCGCGAGCACGATGTTCGTGAAAACCGGTCCGGGCCGGAACTCGAACTCGCCGGCGCGCGCGTCGTACACGAGCGACCCCGACACGTCGCCCGGCATCAGGTCGGGCGTGAACTGGATGCGCTTGGTGTCCAGCCCGAGCGCGGCGCTGAACGAGCGGACCAGGAGCGTCTTCGCGACGCCGGGCACGCCCTCCAGCAGCACGTGCCCGCGCGAGAGGAGGGCGATCAGAAGGCCGGTGACCGTGCCGTCCTGGCCGATCACGGCCTTGCCGACCTCGATGCGCACGCGGTTCATCGCTTCCCGCAGCGCGGCGTCGTCCGGCGTGCTCGTCGGGGCGGGCGCGTCGGGCCCGTCCCCGGGCTGCGCCGTGTAGTCTTTCGCGGTCGGATCGGTCATCGGGTGTTCCTTTCGGGACGCACGGCCGTCTGCACGGCCTTCTCGAGAGCGCGCAGACGGTCGTCGAGGGCGACGAGGGCTGCGTCGGTGCGGGGGAGTTCGTCGAGCAGGATGCCGCGCACCGTGCCCCGGTCGATTCCGGTGATCGCGGCCGCGGCATCCGCGATCTCTTCGGCGGACGCGGCCGGGCCGAGGCCGAGCACCCGCCCGAGACGGCCGAGCGTGCCGATGCGGAGCTGGTCGGCCGCGTGCAGCGCGTCGCGCGCATGCGCGTAGAGCCGGCCACGGCCCTCGGTCGTCTCTCCGGCGCGGACCGTGACCGGCAGGCGCTCGGCAACGAGCGGACCGAAACGTCGTCCCCGCCAGATGCCGGCGGCGATGCCCGAGACGATCAGCAGCACGATGACCGGGCTCACCCAGCGCGGCGTCAGGTCGCCGAGCGACACGTCGCCGTCGGCGAGGTCGCTGTCTGCGATCGAAGGCATGTACCAGACGAGGGTGGGATGGCGGCCGAGCAGGTTGACGGCCAGGGCGGCGTTGCCGCCGTCGGCGAGGAACTCGTTCACGAAGAGCGCGCGCCCGTCCACCGCGACGATACGACCGCCGTCGTCCATGTCGACGAGGAGACCGTATCCGCCGCCGGTGGGATAGCACGCCGTGCTCTGCGCGCCGGGGAGGTAGATCGCCCCGGGCGTGACGGATCCCGAGCGCTCGGCGTCGGGCAGGTCGCACCCGGGCGCCACGCTGTCGCCCGGACCGACGCCGTACGGGGTCGCGCCGGGCAGCAGCAGGCGCAGCGTGCGGGCACGCGGGTCGATCAGCACCACGTCGGCCGCGGCATCCGTCACGGTCAGCACCGCGTCGTCGGACAGCGCGGCGGGGTCGGCGATCGCGAGCGAGGCGGGGCCTTCCGCGAGAGCGGACTCGGCGGCGGCCCGGTCGCGGGTGACGACGACCTCGACACCCTGTTCGCGGAGGATCTCGACGAGCGCGCGCGTGCCCGAGGGGCCCGCCGATTCGGGATCGAGGACATCGCGCTCGGTCCACTCTCCGACGCCCGCGAGGATCGTGCCGACGATGCCGACGGCGACGAGGCCCGCCGCGATCGCGATCCATGCCGCGGCGCGGCGTCGGCGGGCCGGGCCGGTCGCAGGGCGGCTCTCGACGGAGGGGGGTCCGGTGAGCGAGACCGTCACGATGCGACCGCCGCCGGCTCGGACAGCACCGGCCGTGCGGCGGCGACGGTGTCGTCGACGTCGGCGATGCGCCGGTAGAGCTCTGCCGAGCCCGGTCGGCGGAGGTAGCGGACATCGTCGAAGGCCTCGGCCGCGGACTCGAGCCGATCCGCGTAGGGGGGGAAGGCGCGCGCCGCGGCGCGGGCGAAGGCATGCACGGTCGCTCCGGGTGGGGTGTCGACCGCCCCGCGTTCGAGGAGACCCCGCGCCAGTGCGCGGAACCTCAGCACGATCGCGGCATCCCACTCGCCTCGCGCGGCCGCGGCCTGGGCATCGCGGCGGAGTTCGACCGCGCTGCGCTCTTCGCGCTCGCCGAACATCTCGGCGCCGCCGCGAGACCGCCCCCTCGCGCGGGGGACGCCCCAGATGAGGAAGGCCGTCACGATCACGAGGACGACGATCACGGCGGCCACCAGCGCGACCCACGGGCCCCACTCCCCGGAGAGCTCCGTCGAGAACAGCGACGAGAGGAAGTCGCCGATCGCCTGCGCGATGCGGTCGAGCGGGGTGGGTTCCGCCGCCTGGTAGACCGGATCGGCGAGTTCGCGTTCGGCCCACTCCCGCGCCTCATCGCCGTCGGGGGTCACGGGTGTCATCGACGCGATGGTGAGGCCCGACCAGGTCAGGACCACGGCGATCCGGGGTCGGCGGGCCCGGGGGACGCCCCCGGAGCCGTCCATCGGGTGGGAGCAGGATGCTTCTGCGCGGTCGCGTCCTCCTGCGGTGCGTCTGCGCGGGTCTCGGCGGGGGGAGCGGGTGGGGGAGGCGCGGGAGCGTCCCCCGGTGCGTACGGCGGGGGTGGCGTGTACGCCGGCGGCGCCGCGTACGTCGGGGGCACACCGTAACCGGAGGGACCGTACGCGGGCGGTGCGCCCGGCGCCGGCGGACCGCCGTAGGCCGGCGCGGCGGAGGCCGGGGGTTGACCGTACACCGGCGCGCCGTACGGCCGGGCCGGGATCGGACCCTGCGGACCGGCCTGCCACGTCGGCGGAGCCGGTCGGGGGGCGATCACGCGCCCCACGTGCGCGCGGTACGGGTCCGCGAGGCCCACAGCCCCGGCATCCCGCCGCTCGACGTAGGTCAGCAGATCGATGTCCAGACCCTCGCGACGCATCCGGCAGTCGATGTAGATGATCGCGGTCGCGGTCGCCTGCACGACAACCGCGACCGATTGGATGAGGAGGGTCACGACCTGGGTGAGCAGCCCCGCCACCACGAGGCCGATGATCGCGCTCGGCTCCGAGGCGCCCGTCGGGGTGATGATCGTCGTGAGGGCCGAGGACAGGAACGAGAACGGCAGGCTCACCGCCTGCGCGATCGCGCCGAACACGAGCGAGACGATCACGATGATGCCGAGGATCGGCCAGAAGCGTCCGCGTGTGAGCACCCACGAGCGCGCGATCGCCTGCCCGATCGTGGCGTGCTCGAGGATGATCGCCGCGGGTGCGAGGAGCAGCTTGGTGCTGAGCCACAGCGACAGCGGGATCGCGGAGAGGATCACCAGGATCGTCAGGCCCACCGCGACGGGCAGGGCCGCGACGCCGATCGCGACGAGGATGCCCGCCACGATCGCGATCAGGAGCAGTACGGCCGTCGACAGGAGGAACGCGTACCCGATCAGGCGCCACGCCACCGGCTTGACCCGCTGCCACACGCCGCGCAGCGGAAGCTTCTCGGCGACGGCCGCGTGTGCGACCTCGCTCACGACCACGCCCTGCACGATGACGCCCAGCGCCGCGGCGGCGAGACCCAGGACGACGCCCGTGATGAGCGTCAGCGCGACGGATCCCGCGAGGACCGCGTCGAACTCCTCCGTCCCCTCGCGCAGGGTGTCCAGGCGCGTGAACGATGCGATCGCGACGGCGCCGACGCCCACGAGGACGAGCAGATATCCGGCGGTCTGCACGCACAGTGCGAACCCGAGCAGCACGCGCGGGTTCTGGCGCAGGGCGGCGAACGAGCGGCCGAGGATCGTGCCGAACGTCAGCGGCCGCAGCGGGATGATGCCCGGGCGCGATGCGGGCGTCCAGGTGGGATAAGCGGTCACGGATGCCCCTCCTCGTACGCCCCGGGGCTTCGGCCCCCACAGCCCGGCATCCATCGTGTCACACCGTCGCGAGGGGGCGGGGCGGAGGTGGGTCGGGGGCGCGCGAGGCGGGGTCGTCGATCGTGGAGGGGGCGCCCAGGGCACGCTCGGCGCGTCCACAGCGGGTGTCTACTACTCTGGGAGGGCGCATGGGGACGCGCGACGATCCGCGGCGCCCCGGCCGGACGCAAAGGACGAAACGCGCGAGATGACATCACGCATCCTGGTGGTCGACGACGACACCGCCCTCGCCGAGATGATCGGCATCGTGCTGCGCACGGAGGGATTCGACACGGTGTTCTGCGCCGACGGCTCCCAGGCGGTCGAGGTGTGGCGCACCGAGCGGCCCGACCTCATCCTGCTCGACCTGATGCTTCCGGGTATGGACGGGATCGAGATCTGCGACCGTGTGCGCGCGGAGTCCGGGGTCCCGATCATCATGTTGACGGCCCGCACCGACACGGCCGATGTCGTGAAGGGCCTCGAATCGGGCGCGGACGACTACATCGTCAAGCCCTTCAACCCGAAAGAGCTCGTCGCCCGCATCCGCACACGGCTGCGCCCCGCCGCGCAGCCCGCGAACGAGACGCTGCGCATCGGCGATCTGACCGTCGACGTCGCCGCCCACGAAGTGCGCCGACACGAAGAGCCGATCGCGCTGACCCCGCTCGAGTTCGAGCTGCTCGTCGCGCTCGCCTCGAAGCCGCAGCAGGTCTTCTCGCGCGAGATGCTCCTCGAGCAGGTCTGGGGCTACCACTACAAGGCCGACACCCGGCTCGTGAACGTCCACGTGCAGCGCCTGCGCGCGAAGGTCGAGCTCGACCCCGACAACCCCAAGATCGTCACGACGGTGCGCGGCGTCGGCTACCGCGCCGGCGCCGTGGTGTGAGGCCGACATGCCTCCCGCTCGCGCGGCCGCGGCATCCCGTCCTCCCCTGAGGGCGTGGCAGGACTGGCGGTCCTGGCCCGACAGCCTCGCGAGACTGTGGCGGCGGTCGCTGCGCTTCCGCACGATCCTGATCACGGTCGGCCTCACGGCGCTGGCGATCCTGGTCGCGTCGGTGTGGATGGCCCTCGCGATCCAGAACGACCTCTTCCAGGCGCGCAAGGACCAGGTGCTGCGCGACTCCCTTCGGGCGACCCAGGCGGCGCAGGAGACCCTGGATGCCGCGGCGGCGCAGGGCGACAGCCTGCAGATCCAGAACCTGTGGCGCGGAGTGCAGGAGACCCTCGCCGAGCAGTCCTCGAGCGACATGATCGCGGCGTTCCGCATCGACCGCGCCCCCTCGCAGCTCGCGCCGCAGAACTTCAACACCCTGGGCCTGACGGAGGACGTCATCTCGGAGCAGATGCGCGATCTCGTGCGCTCGGACCCGAACCAGCAGTGGTGGCAGTCGGCGGCGCTGGAGATCTCGGGCACCGAGATGCCGGGCATCATCGTGGGCCAGCAGCTGCTCGTGCCCGACTTCGGCGGATATGAGCTGTACCTCGCCTACGACCTCGGCAGCGCGGCGCAGACGCTCGGATTCGTCCAGGCGACGCTCTGGTTCGTCGCGATCTCGCTCATCGTCCTGATCGGCGCGATCTCGTGGATCGTCCTCCGCTCGGTGACGATCCCGATCGGCGAGGCCGCCGACACGAGCGCCAAGCTCGCGGCGGGCGAGCTCGGCGTGCGGCTGCCGGTGCGCGGCGAGGACGAGCTCGCGACGCTCGGTCGCTCCTTCAACGCGATGGCCGACAGCATCGAGTCGCAGATCAAGGAGCTCGCCGACCTGTCGCTCGTGCAGCAGCGCTTCGTCTCGGACGTCTCCCACGAACTGCGCACGCCGCTCACGACGATCCGTCTCGCGGCCGACATGATCAACGACCAGCGCACCGAATTCGACCCGGCGACCGCCCGGGCGGCGGAGCTGCTCAACGCGCAGGTCCAGCGCTTCGAGACGCTCCTGACCGACCTGCTCGAGATCAGCCGCTACGACGCGGGCTCCGTGCAGCTCGAACTCGAGCCGACGAGCCTCGCGCACCTCGCCGAGGACGTGATCGGCTCGATGCATCAGCTCGCAGAGCAGCACGGCACCGACATCCGCCTCGTCGCGCCCGGCGGCTACTCGCCCGTCGAGATGGATCCGCGCCGCGTGCGCCGCGTGGTCCGCAATCTGCTGGGCAACGCGATCGAGCACGGCGAGGGGCGGCCGATCGTCATCACGGTGGACAGCGACCAGCAGGCCGTGGCGATCGGCGTGCGCGACTTCGGTCTCGGCATGAAGCCGGAGGACGTCGAGCGGGTGTTCGACCGCTTCTGGCGCGCCGATCCGTCCCGCACCCGCACGATCGGCGGCACCGGGCTCGGCCTGTCGATCGCCCTCGGGGATGCGCGGCTGCACGGGGGAGAGCTGGCGGTGTGGTCTGAGCTCGGCCGGGGCTCGAACTTCGTCCTGACGCTGCCGCGCCACGGCGGGCGACTCACGGGTCCGTCCCCGATCCCCGTCGACCCGGGTGACGATTCGATCGCCGCGGTCGACGCGCTGGGGCTCACGCAGCCGATCCAGGTCCTGTCGATGGACACGCCCGTGGATGCCGGACGGACGGGTCGTCCGTGACGGGCCGCCGCGGCATCCTGTCCGCCGTCCTCGTCGTCTTCGCGCTCGTGCTGTCGGCGTGCGCGGGCCTTCCGACCAGCGGTCCGGTCAATCCGGGACTGGCGGCGGGGGAGGATGCCGGCAGCCCGGAGTTCCTGTTCCGACCGGACGAGCCGCAGCCGGGCGCGACCCCGGAGCAGATCGTCGAGGGCTTCATCCGCGCAGGCTCGGGTCCGGGTCCGGCCGCCAACTGGGACGTGGCGCGGATGTTCCTCGCGCCCGCGATCCGCGAGAGCTGGAACCCCGGTGCGAGCGTCACGATCGACCTGCCGGACGAGCGGGAGCCGGTCGCGACGAGCGAGGGGGCGGTCGACGTGTCGCTGGCCGCTGTCGCGACGGTCGACGAGAACGGCGCGTACCAGCCCGACGAGGGGGTCACGCAGCTCTCGTTCCGCCTCGCGCAGCAGGACGACGGCGAGTGGCGCATCACCGAGGCACCCGACGGCGTCGTGATCGAACGCGACCTGTTCGCGAACGTGTTCCACCGCTACTCGGTCATGTACTTCGACCTGAGCTGGCAGTACCTCGTCCCGGACGTGCGGTGGTTCCCGACCACGAACGCCGCGACGCGCATCGCCGACGCGCTCGTGGACGGCACCCAGAGCGCCTGGCTCTCGGAGTCCGTCCACAACGCGTTCCCCGAGAGCGTCTCCCTCGCCCGCCCGTCCGTGCCCCTCGAGTCCGGCGTCGCGCAGGTCACCCTGAGTGCCGAGGCGCTCCTGGTCGAATCGATCACGCTCGACCGCATGCAGACGCAGCTGACGGCGAGCCTCGCGAGCGCGGGCGTCGCGGATGCCCAGATGATCGTCGCCTCGACACCGCTCGAGGCCGAGACGGTCGACACCCGCTCCACGCGGGTGACCGGGCCGCCCCTCGTGCTCACCGACGCCGGTTTCGGCTTCCTCGCCGGCGACGAGCTCACGCCGGTCGACGGGCTGACCCCGGCGATGCAGCTCGTGGACCCCACGGCGATCCAGGTGGCGCCCGATCGGGACTTCGCCGCCGTCCACCTCGTGGGTGGTGCGGTCGCCCGGGTGCCCGCCGAGGGCGACATCACGGTCGTCGACTCCCGCAGCGGTCTCGTGGACCCCTCCGCCGACCCGTTCGGGTTCATCTGGAGCGTGCCGGGCACGGCGCCCTCCGCCGTCCGGGCCTTCGCCGCGACGGGCGACCAGGTCGACGTGGCCGACGCCTGGCCCGGAGCCGCCGGGATCTCCGCGCTCGCCGTCTCGCGTGACGG
>CAYOQY010000066.1:0-4532 GCA_964406225.1 uncultured Microbacterium sp. | reverse complement strand
CCCTGTCGGACGCCCCGGCCGGCGCGGCCTCCGTCGCGGGGGCGACCTCGATCTCGACCGTGCGCCTGCGGACGGAGGAGGGGTCCCTCTACGTCAAGCGCGGCGCGAACTGGCAGCGCACCACGAGCGGCATCCTCGTCCTCGCGACGCAGCAGGGCTCGCCGCAATAGTCCAGGGCGGCGCGGGGGGCGCCGGCTCCTCCCCAGCGGGGGTCGTCCGGGGCGTTGTGCACCGGTGCGCGTCCGTTGCGACGCGCACCGGCCCGGGATGCGCATGCTGGCGGAATGGGGGACGCGGCATGGCTCGGCGCGACGGTGCGGGCCGCACTCGCCGACGCGCTCGCGCTCGTGCTCCCGCTGCGGTGCGCGGGCTGCGACGAGCCGGACGTGTCCCTGTGCGAAGCGTGCGCGGGAGTGCTGGAACCGTCGGTGTTCCGGGCCGGCGTCGACGGGGAGGTCTGGAGCGGACTGCGCTTCGACGGTGTGACGGCGCGGGTCGTGCGCGCCCTGAAAGAGGACGGACGCACGGGACTGGCGGCCGCGCTCGCCCCCGCGCTGGGGGCCGCCGTGGAGGCGGTGGTCGGGTCGGCGGCTCGCAGCGGCGAAGAGGTCGTGCTCGTCCCGGTTCCGACGTCACGGGCGGCGTACCGCCGGCGCGGTTACCGCGTCGTCGAGCTCGTGGCACGGCGGGGCGGGCTCCGGTGCACACGCCTGCTGACCCCCTCCCGGACGACGGTCGACCAGCGCGGGCTCAGTCGCGAGGAGCGTCGGCGCAACGTCGCGCACGCGCTGCGCGCCCGAGGCGCGGAGGGGCTGCGCGTCATCGTGATCGACGACGTCGTGACCACCGGAGCGACCCTCGGTGAGGCGGTGCGGGCGCTCCGCGACGGCGGCGCCGACGTGGTCGGAGCGGCCACGATCGCCGCCACGGCGCGCCGCCGCGCACCCGGCTCGTTCTTTGCGAATTCTCACGGTCCGATCACGTGACAGGGGCCTCCGGTCGGACTAGCGTGGGGACCACAAGGCGACTCAGGGTCCGCCCTTGACCGGGTGGACCGGAACAAGGAGGTCAGGGATGGAAACCAGCATCGTCGGCGTGGGAGTGGGTATCACCGATCGCTTCCGCTCGGTCGTCGAAGACAAGGCCGCCCGCATAGAGCACCTTGCTCCGCGCGCCCAGCGCGTGGACGTGAAAGTGACCCACCGCGCCTATCACAACGGCCGCATGGAGGACGACACGGTCGAGCTCACCCTCACCGGCAAGGGCCCCATCGTGCGTGCCGAGGCGACGGACGCCGACAAGTTCGCCGCCCTCGACATGGCGGTCGACAAGCTCTGCGAGCAGCTGCGTCGCGCGAAGGACAAGCGGGTCGACGCACGCAACCACCCCCGCGGCGCCAAGTTCGAGAAGGAGCGCGGCGAGCTGTCCGGCATCGACGTGCAGCCGGCATCCCTCGACGTCATCCGCGCCGTCGCGACGGGCGAGATCCCGATCATCACCGGCAACGAGGAGGAAGAGGGCTACACCCCCGTCGTCATCCGCACGAAGGAATTCGAGCCCGAATGGATGTCGGTCGAAGAGGCCGTCGACCGGATGGAACTCGTCGGCCACGACTTCTTCCTCTTCATCGACGCCCGCACCGACCACCCGAGCGTCGTCTACCGCCGCAAGGGCTGGGACTACGGCGTGATCTCACTGACCACGCAGTCCGCGCCGATCGCCGTCGCGTAGACGCAGCGCAGCCGCAGAAGACGGACGGGATGCCTCCCTCGGGGGCATCCCGTCCGTCTTGTGTGCGGACCTTTCCCGGTTCGGGGCGCCTTTTCTTCGTCGGGGCGCAGTCCTTGCGCCCCGACGGAGCTGGCGCGCCCCAAACCCGTCGGTGGGCGCTCTGTTCCGGACCGCGCAGAGCCGAGACGTGCGGGAGCCGGTTCAGCCGTCGAACATGTCGCCGAGCAGGCTGCCGATGAGCAGGCCACCCAGGATGCCGCCCATCCCGTCGCTCATGCCGCCGCGGCGGCCGCCCTGAGGCCCGCCCCAGCCCGGATCCTGCGGGCGGGACGAATCGATGTCGCGCTGCGCGAGCTGCAGCGCCTCGCTCGCCAGAGCCCCGGCGCGCCGCGCCAGGGCCATCGCGTCCTCACGCGTGTCTTCGTCGGCCACGAGCGGCTCGGCGTCGATGCGCGAGCGCTCCGCTTCCGCGAGGCGGGTGCGCGCGTCCGCGCCGATCCAGCCGCGGTGTCCCGCGATCACGTTGCGGGCGACGGCGATCTGCCGGTCGGCGTCGTCGAGTGCGTGGCGCACGTGGGGGAGCGAGGGGATCGGCCGTGCCGCGCGCTCACGCGCGACCGCGATCGCGGCATCCAGCGCGCTGTTGGCCTCGCGCAGGTGCGAGAGCTGCGTGAACGGGTCGGCCTTCTCGCGCGACGGCGGGAGCGCCGCGAGTGCCGACTCGAGCGCGGCCGCGGCGGCGGTGACGGCGGGAACCTGTGGTGCATCGCGGGCGGCCACGAGGTCGCCCCGCGAGTCGGCGATCACGTCGGCGAGTGTCGACTCAGCACGAAGGGCCTCGATCTCGAAGTCCTCGACGCCGTCGATGATCGCCGCGGCCCGTCGCACGGCCTCCGTGGCGGTCTCGAGGGCGAGATTGGCCTCCTCGCGCCGTCCGGCGTCGCGCCGCCGCGCCGACACGTCCGCGCTGTGCGCCGCGAACGTGAGCAGCTGCTCCGCCTTGTCGGCGCCCTCGGAGACCTGTCGCATCGCCGATGCGCTGTAGCGCAGCGCGAGCCGGTCGAGCGTCGAGCGCGCGTGCGGCAGCCGCTCGCCGAGCGTCACGATGTCGGCGCGCACCTGCGCGAGGATCTCGGGTGCCCGACGCACCCTCTCGATGTCGTTCGCGAGGGCCGTCGTGCGGTCATCCAGCAGCTCGTCGGCCCACTCGCACAGCTGGACGATGCGCGCGTTGCGGGTGCGCAGCTCTTCGGGGGTGTCGGGGATCTCGTCGTGGTTGAGCTGGTTGAGGTGGAACGCCTCGCCGAGGTGCGTGCGCACCGCGGTCAGTGCCTCGCGCAGATCCTTGGTCGCGCCCTCGCCGAGTTCGGCTTCCGCGAAATCGAGCTCGTCCGTCGTCGTCCGGATGCGCTCGTCGACGGCGACGAGCGCCGTCTTCGCGCGACGTGCGAGTTCCGCATCCTGCGCGTCGAGTGCCGCCTGCTCTTCGCGCTTCCGTTTGCCCCACAAACCAGCCATGGTTCGATCCTAGGTTCGTCGGGCGCGGGGGATGCCGGGGTTCGCCGCGGGCGGATGCCGGGCGACGCGCCCCGACCGCGCAGCGCACCCCGACCGGGTCAGTGGCGCGGCTTGCGCGGCGGGCGGTCGTCGCCGCCGGTGCGGCGCGGTCCGCCGGTGTCGAGCCGGATCTCGATGAGCTTGCCCGAGATGCGGGTGTCCGAGAGGCGGTCGAGCGTCTCTCGGGGCAGATCGGCGGGCAGCTCGACGAGCGAGAAGTCGGGGCGGATCTGGATCGCACCGAAGTCGCCCCTGCTGAGACCCCCCTCGTTCGCGAGAGCACCCACGATCTGCCGGGGCTCGACGCGGTGGCGCTTGCCGACCGCGATGCGGTACGTGGCCATGCGGCCCCCGCCTGTGCGCGGCCGGCGCTCCGGCCGGTCTCCGCGGTCGTCACGATCGAAGCGCCCGGGGCGGTCGCCGCGCGCACCGCGATCGTCGAACGTGCGGCGCAGCGGCTCGGGGTCGGGCTCGAGCAGCAGGGGTGACTCGCCCTGCGCCACGACGGCGAGCGCCGCGGCCACATCGACTTCGGGCACGTCGTGGTGGCGCACGTAGTGGGCGACGATGTCGCGGAAGCGCTCGATGCGCTCGATCTCGGCGAGCGCGGCGGTGATGCGGTCGTCGAAGCGCGACAGGCGGGTCTCGTTGACCTCGTCGACGCTGGGCAGCTGCATCTCGGTGAGCTCCTGCCGCGTCGCGCGCTCGATCGCACGGACGAGGCCGCGCTCGCGCGGGGTGACGAAGCTGATCGCGTCGCCCGTGCGGCCGGCGCGACCCGTGCGCCCGATGCGGTGGACGTACGACTCGGTGTCGGTCGGGATGTCGAAGTTCACGACGTGCGAGATGCGCTCGACGTCCAGTCCGCGCGCGGCGACGTCGGTCGCGACGAGGATGTCGAGCTTTCCCGACTTGAGCTGGTTCACGGTCTTCTCGCGCACGGGCTGGGCGATGTCGCCGTTGATGGCGGCGGCGGAGTAGCCGCGGGCGCGCAGCTTCTCGGCGACTTCCTCGGTCGCGCTCTTGGTGCGGGCGAAGATGATCATGCCCTCGAAGTTCTCCACTTCGAGGATGCGCGTGAGCGCGTCGATCTTCTGCGGGTAGGACACGACGAGATAGCGCTGCGTGATCGTCGCCGACGTCGTCGTCTTGGTCTTGACCGTGATCTCTTCGGGATCGTGCAGGTACTGCTGCGACATGCGCCGGATCGCCGCCGGCATCGTCGCCGAGAACAGGGCGACCTG
>CAYOQY010000065.1:0-14716 GCA_964406225.1 uncultured Microbacterium sp. | reverse complement strand
GGCACACGGGCGACCTCACGGTCAACGCCGTCTCGGGCGACGTGCAGATCCGCGGACTGGTCGGCGGACTCAGCGCGAACAGCGTCTCGGGCGACGTCGCGGCCACCGGCACCCTGCACAAGGCGACGATCGACACGGTGTCGGGTGCGATGCTCGTCGACTCGACCGGCGAGACGCACCAGGTCGGTCTGAACACCGTCAGCGGCGCATCCACGATCCGCCTCGACGAGGGACTCCCGGCGAACTACGTCGTGCGCAGCGTGAGCGGTCGCGTCCAGATCGACGGCGTCGTGCGCTCGGGCACCGGCACAGGACCCCTGACGAACTTCGCCGGCTCGGCCGGAGAGCTGAGCGGCTCATTCGTCGACGTGCGGGCGAACTCGGTCTCGGGCGACATCACCGTCCTGCGCCGGGTGGGAGCACCCGCGGCCGCACCGACGGGTGCGCCGGATGCCGCGACGGCGAGCGACGCACCCGCGGAGGCGCCCGAAGCCGGCGCCGCGACCGCGCCCTCGACAGAGGAGCAGTGGTGATGGCGCCCGTCTTCTCGCACGGCGACCTGCGCCTCTACCTGCTGAGCCTGCTCGATGAGGGGCCGCGCCACGGCTACGACATCATGCAGGCCCTGTCGGATCGCACCGGCGGCACCTACACCCCGAGCGCCGGCACGATCTATCCGCGTCTGGCCAAACTCGAGGAGGAGGGGCTCGTCACCAAGACCGTCGACGGCCGCAAGACCGTCTACGAGATCACCGATGCCGGCCGAACCGAAGTGGCCGCACGCGCCGGCGACCTCGAGGGCATCGAGGCGGGGCTCACCGACTCGGTGCGCCTGATCGCCGACGAGGTGCGCGGCAGCGTCCGTGAGGCGATGAAGAGCCTGCGCGCCGACCTCGCCGCCGCCACCCGCGAGGAGCGGGCGACGGCGGATCAGACCGCTCCCGCAGAGGAGGTCCGCACCGCGAGTCGCGAGCAGGTGCATCGGGCGGATGCCGTCATGAACGAGTTCCGCGCCCGGGTGCGCACCGATCTGCGCTCGCACGTCGCGCGGGGCGGAGAGCTGGCGGCATCCGTCGTCGACGAACTGGCGCGCTCGCTCGACGAGGCCGCCCGCGAGATCACCCGCGTCCTGCGCGGCTGATCGGGCCTCAAGGACCGCGAGACTGCATCAGGACGCCGAGACGTAGGGGATTCCCCTAGGTCTCGGCGTCCGCATGCAGTCTCGACGCGAACGGCGCGACGCGCCGCCGCGGGCGGGTCAGGAGGGCCAGATCTCCTCGTCGTCCGGGACGGGCTCGCCGAGCGGGATGACCAGGAGCGGGCGCTGCTGGCGGTGTGCGAGGCGCGCGGCCACGGATCCCGTGAAGAACTCGCGGATCGACTCGCCGAGTCCGCGCTTGCGCGTGCCGACGACGAGCAGGCGCGCGTCGAGCTGGTCGGCGAGGTGCTTCATCGCCATCGCCGGGTCTCCGACGAGCTGCTTGACGGTCCAGTCCACATCGTGGCCCTCGAGCACCTTCGCGGCTTCGGCTTCGACCACGGCCAGGTCGCTCTCACCGGCCGCGACGTTGATGTCGATGGGCGCCGAGTGCACGTAGCCGTCGGGGTCCTCGTAGGTCACGAAGCGGGTGACGTCGACGTGGACGACCACAAGCGGCGCGCCGAGGAGCATCGCGTAGCGGGCCGCTTCCTTGAGGACCCGCGTCGGCAGGCCGGGAACGACGCCGACGAGCACCGCGCCGCGCAGGACGTCGGCTTCCGCGGCCGGAGCCACCTCGGGGACGGATGCCGGTTCGCCGGTGATCTGCGGTCCGGCGGCGTTCTCGGGTGCTTCGTTCGCCATGCGTCATCGCCCTTTCCGGCCCGGGTCGGAGCGGTCAGCGACCAGGGGCTCCGTGTTATCCTGAATGCTACTCTTACCGGCCTCGAAGCCGGTTTCGTGAATGCCCGGGTTGACGCGGCGATTGGTCCCGCAGCACCCGTTACTCAGAAATGAGGGGGTCTCGCATGGGGCGTGGCCGTCAGAAGGCGAAGCACACCAAGATCGCTCGCGAACTCAAGTCGTACAGCCCGACCGTCAACTACTCCGCACTGGAGAAGGAACTGGGTCACCCGGACGACGACCAGTACGTCGACAAGTGGGCTGATCAGTACGCCGACGAGTACGAAGACGAGAAGGCCTGAGCCTTCTCGTCACTCCGGCGCGCTTTCGGCCGGATTCAGGCCGGTGACTGCTGCGCGCCTCCGCGAGCCTCGCCCGCGGGAGCGCGGCTCGCATCTTCCCGCGCGCGCTCGGCGGCTCGGCGCGCACGCCGTGCTTTCCACCAGGTCCAGAAGCGGTCGAGCTGACGCTTGAGCCAGGCGGCGATGCGGCGCGCCCAGTGGAACTCGGTGCCCAGCACCGCAAGCCCCAGGAAGACGACGAGCCAACCCGGACCGGGGAGCGGCACCATCACGAGGCCGATGAGCGTCAGCATCCCGCCGAACACGCCGACGGCGAGGCGGTAGGCGTGCTCGAGGCGTGGATGCCGGGAGACCCACGCGCGCACGCGACGCAGCATCCGTCGCAGCGGACGGTCCTCGCGCTCCGCGTCCGCGATCTCCGCACGGACCGTGCGCTCCAGATCGTCGGACAGGTGCTCGCCTCCCCACACGGCGGCCTGCTCGGCTCTGCTCGGCAGCGATGGGTCTCCGGGGAGCGGATCGTGAGACATGCCGCCGAACGTAACACGATATATCGCGAAACAGCTGAGAGTGTGCGCCGCCTCACCAGCCGCCGTGCCGGCGCTCCCACTCGTCCTCGATCGTCACACGCCGCGAGACGACGACCCCGGCGGGGATCGCGGCGAGCATGACACCCGCGAGCACGAGCAGCGGGCCCGTCCACGAGCCGGTCGCGTCGTGGAGCAGGCCGATTCCGAGCGGAAACACCGCGACGATCCCGTAGCCGACGCTCTGCACGAATCCGCTGAGCGCGACCGATCCCTCGTGGGTGCGGGCACGCAACCCCAGCAGCACGAGCGTCAGCGGGAAGAGGAGGGGCTGAAGCCCGATGAGGGCGACCCAGAACCATGGCGCGGCCTGCGGTGCGAACAGCAGTCCGGCGATGCCCACGAGTCCCGTCGCCACCGAGACGCCGATCAGCGCGCGCGTCGCGTGGAAGCGCGTCACCAGCAGCGGCACGAGCAGGGATGCGGGCAGGCCCATGGCCGCGAACAGGGCGAGGAGCACCCCGGCCTGCGCGGGTGTGACCCCGGCGATGTCGATGAGGATCGTCGGCAGCCACGCGAACGAGACGTATGCGACGGTCCCGGCCGCGAGGAAGCCCACCGCGAGCGCCCACGCGAGCGGGAGCCGCCACATCCGGCCGAACACCCGCGGGTTCGGCGTCTCGAGGTCGTCCTCGTCCGGGGCGGAGCGGCCGCGGACGAGCAGGGCGATCCACGGGATGAGCGCGACGGCGGCGAAGACGGCCCACAGTCCCAGCGAGAACCGCCAGTCCGTCGAATCGGCCACGGGCACGGCGACGAGGGGCGGCGAGAGTGTCGCGATCGCCATGGTCGTCGAGTACACGGTCGTCATCAGCCCGATGCGGTCGGGGAAGTACGTGCGCACGAGGGGCGGCAGCAGGATGTTGCCCACGCCGACCGCGGCGAAGATGAGCGTCGTGCCGAGCAGCAGCGTGACGGCATCCGGCGCGAGCGCGCGTACGACGGTGCCCGCCGTGACGATCGCGATCGCGATCACCGTCAGTCGCTCGAGTCCGAGCCGGCGTTCCCACGACGGGGTCAGGATGCCGAACACGGCGTAGCAGACCGGCGGCGCGGTGCCGATCAGGCCGATCACCACGGCCGGCATCGCGAAGTCCTCGGTGATGTGGTCGACCAGCGGCGAGAGCGACGCGACCGCGGACCGCAGCGACAACGCGAACAGGACGATGCCGATGAGAGCGAGCACCCGCCCCCGCCACAAGGGCTTCGGCGAGGTGGACGTCACTTCCTCAGCGTACGGGTGCGCGGAGGGGTCGCTTCCTCCCCGGCTTTCTTCCGGCCGGTGATGCTTGCCCTCGGCGTCGCGGACCGATGGGATAGGGCTGACGGAAGGGGGCCGCGATGGAGCGACCGGAGTTCACCATGGGGATCGAAGAGGAATACCTTCTCGTCGACCGCGACTCCCGGGCGCTGGGGGTCGCGCCGGAGGGCTTCATCGAGGACTGTCGCGAGGACCTGGGCGATCAGGTCAGCCCGGAGTACAAGAAGTGCCAGGTCGAGATCGGCACGCGCGTGTGCCAGACCGTCGGCGCAGCCCGCGACGACCTGCGCCGCCTGCGGTCCTCGATCTCTCGGCACGCCGCCCGTCACGGACTCGTGCCGATCGCGGCATCCTGCCACCCGTTCTCCGATTGGAAGACGCAGCACCACACCGACAAGGAGCGCTACCGGGGGCTCGAGCGCGACCTGGCCGGTGTCGCCCGGCGGCTCCTGATCTGCGGCTGTCACGTGCACATCGGCGTCGCCGACAATGCCCTCCGCACCGACCTGCTGCGGCAGATGCCGTATTTCCTGCCCCACCTGCTGGCGCTGTCGACCTCGTCGCCGTTCTGGCAGGGGGAGGACACCGGACTCGCGTCATACCGCATCTCGGTGTTCGACAATCTGCCGCGCACCGGCCTCCCGCCCGACTACCAGAGCTGGGCCGAGCTGCAGCGCTCGGTCGCCGTGCTCGTGGACCTCGGCATCATCGAGGATTCATCGAAGATCTGGTGGGACATCCGCCCGTCGCACCACTACCCCACGCTCGAGACCCGCATCATGGACGTCTCCCCGCGGGTCGAGGACGCGCTCGCGCTCGCGGCGGTGACCCAGTCCGTGCTGCGGATGCTGTGGCGCCTGCGGGTGCGCAACCAGCGCTGGCGCATCTACGACCGCTTCCTGGTGGGCGAGAACCGGTGGCGCGCGCAGCGCTACGGGGTCACCGAGGGTCTGATCGACTTCGGCGCGAACGAGATCGTGCCGTTTCCGCAGCTCATGGCGGAGCTCATCGACATGATCAGCGAGGACGCCGACGTCCTGGGATGCCGCGCCGAGGTCGAGCACGTCAAGACGATCGCGGCGGACGGCACGTCCGCGCAGCGGCAGCGTGCGGTGTTCGCCGCGGCGACGGCGGGCGGGGCGGATCGGGATGCCGCGATGACCGCGGTCGTGGATCACCTGATCGAGGAGTACCACCACGATCTGTGACGGGTGATCTCGGACCCGCGTCAGCTCTCCTGCGAGCCCTCGACCCAGGCGAGATACTCCTCGGTCACCGATCCGGTGACATAGCGGCCGTCGAAGCAGCTCATGTCGAGGTCGTCCACGTCGGAGCCCTCGATGATCGCGGCCTTCAGGTCTTCGACCTCCTGGTAGACCATGTAGTCCGCCCCGAGTTCCTCGGCGATCTCGGGGATCGTCCGACCGTGCGCGACGAGCTCGTGCCGTGAAGGCATGTTGATGCCGTACACGTGCGGGTACCGCACGGGCGGAGCCGCCGAGGCGAACGTGACGCTCCTGGCACCGGCATCCCGGGCCATCTGGATGATCTCCTTGCTCGTCGTGCCGCGCACGATCGAGTCGTCGATCAGCAGGACGTTCTTGCCCTTGAACTCGCTCGACATCGCGTTGAGCTTCTGGCGCACGCTCTTCTTGCGCACCGCCTGCCCGGGCATGATGAACGTCCGGCCGATGTAGCGGTTCTTGTAGAAGCCCTCGCGGTACTCCAGCCCCAGCTTGCGCGCGACCTGCATCGCCGCCGGGCGCGAGGAGTCCGGGATCGGCATCACGACGTCGATCGCGCCCTTCGGCGTGTACTTCGCGATCGTGTCGGCGAGGCGCTCACCGAGCCGCAGCCGCGCCTCGTAGACCGAGATCCCGTTCATGATCGAGTCGGGACGCGCGAGGTACACGTATTCGAACGAGCACGGGACGAGCTTCGGGTCGGCGGCGCACTGCTTGGTGTGCAGATGCCCCTCCAGGTCGACGAAGACCGCTTCGCCGGGGAGCACGTCGCGCACGACCTCGAAGCCGCCGTTCTCGAGCACGAGCGACTCGGACGTCACGACCCACTCGTACGATCCGGCATCCGTCTTGCGCGTGCCGATGATCAGCGGACGGATGCCGAACGGATCGCGGAACGCGAGCAGGCCGTACCCGGCGATGAGCGCGATCGCCGCGTACGAGCCCTCGACACGCTTGTGCACGCGCGACACGGCCTGGAAGACCTGTTCGGGGTCGAGATCGGTGCCCGAGATCGACGCCTGCAGCTCGTTCGCGAGCACGTTCACGAGCAGCTCGGTGTCGCTGCTGGTGTTGAGGTGCCGCCGATCAGTGTGGAAGAGCTCGTCGGTGAGCTCGCGCGTGTTCGTGAGGTTGCCGTTGTGCACCAGCACGATGCCGTACGGCGCGTTGACGTAGAACGGCTGCGCCTCTTCTTCGCTGGATGCCGTCCCCTTGGTCGCGTAGCGCACATGGCCCAGGCCGATGTCGCCGAGCAGACCCCGCATGTCGCGCGTGCGGAACGCCTCGCGCACCTGCCCCTTCGCCTTGAAGAGGTGGAACACGCCGCTGCGCTCGGCGGTCGCGATGCCCGTCGAATCCTGCCCGCGGTGCTGCAGCAGCAGCAGTGCGTCGTAGATCTCCTGGTTGACCGGGCCCTGCCCGACCATTCCGACGATGCCGCACATGGGATCTAGACCGCTCCGCCTGTGTTGTAGGTGCCGACCAGGCGCACGGCCCCGCCGTCCACGCCCTTCGCGCCCTGCTCGAACGCGCCGTGCGCGTCCTCTGGAGGCGTGCCGTCGCGCACGACCCCGACCTGCCAGGTCGCGATGCCCTCCGCGGTCAGCGCCGCGGTTGCGGCATCCGCTCGATCGGCCGCGACGACCGCGAGGAATCCGATGCCGAGGTTCCAGGTGCCTTCGGTCTCCTGCAGATCGAGGTCGCCGAGGTCGGCGAGCACGCGGAACACGGGCGGCGGCGACCACGTCGCACGATCGACCTCCACCCACGTGCCCTGCGGCAGCACGCGGGCGAGGTTGGCGGCGATGCCGCCGCCGGTCACATGGCTGAGTGCATGAACGGCGTTCGGGATGCCGTCGATCAGGCGCAGGAGCGGGCCCGTGTACAGGCGGGTGGGCTCGAGCAGGGCTTCGCCCCACGTCGTGCCGAAATCGGCCGCGTTGTCGCCGTACTGGATGCCGGCGCCGGTCACGATGTGGCGGACGAGCGAATAGCCGTTGGAATGCAGGCCGCTGCTCGCGAGCGCGAGGACGACGTCGCCCGCGCCGACGCGGTCGGCACCGAGGATGCGGTCGGCCTCGACGACACCGGTCGCGGCGCCTGCGACGTCGTAGTCGTTCAGGCCGAGCAGTCCCGGGTGTTCGGCGGTCTCGCCGCCCACGAGCGCGGTGCCGGTCGCGGAGCATCCGCGTGCGATGCCGGCGACGATCGCGGCGATGCGGTCGGGGAAGACCTTGCCGCACGCGATGTAGTCGGTCATGAACAGCGGCTTCGCGCCGACCACGACGATGTCGTCGACGACCATGCCGACGAGATCGAGGCCGATCGTGTCGTGCTTGTCGATCGCCTGCGCGATCGCGACCTTCGTGCCGACGCCGTCGGTGCTCGTCGCGAGCAGGGGGCGGGTGTAGTCGCGGAGCGCGGAGGCGTCGAAGAGCCCCGCGAAGCCCCCGACGCCGCCGAGGACCTCGGGACCGTGCGTGCGCCGCACGGCCGACTTCATGAGTTCGACCGCGAGGTCGCCTGCGGCGGTGTCGACGCCGGCGGCGGCGTACGGATTCACGGGCGTGCTTCCCGAGGAAGCGGCGTCGCGGGATGAGGCCACGCCCACAGCCTACCGGGGGCGCGGGGCGGCCGATGCCGGGTGGGCGGGCGAGAGGACTCCGACGCGAGGTCCCACGGGTTCGGGGCGCATTTCCTCCGTCGGGGCGCGATTCCTGCGCCCCGACGGACGGACCGCGCCCCGAACCCGGCGCCGCGAGTCCGGAGCGCCGACATCCGCAGGCTGTCCGCCCCGTGCCGGGCCGGGAGGGCCGCCGTACACTGGACGACATGGGCGGGACCGGGGCACCCGAGTGGCTGATCCGCGAGGACGCGGGCCGGCAGGTGCTGCTCGCCCTCTATCTGCGGCAGGTGCTCGGCATCCGTTCGCCCGATGAGCTTCCGCACCTGCGCGGCATCCCCCCGCGGGTCTCGAGCGAGCGCAGCGAAGACGAGCAGGCGCTGCTCGAGCGCCAGTGGCGCGAGTACTGGGCGATGACGGTCGAGCCGACCGCGCACCCCTCGCCCGTGCCGCTCGAGCTCGTCGACGGGTTCGAGACGCTCGTCGCGCTCCCCGCCGAGGGATCCGACGTGCTGCGGGCCGCGATCGCGCCGTTCGCCGCCGAGGCGCTCGCGTTCTCGCAGTCGGCGCACGAGCGGTACCGCAAGGACTCGGCCGCCAAGCCCGGTGTCTCGTACCGCGCGTACGCGAGCGCGATCGCCGAGCACGAGCGGCAGGTCGGCCGGCGCGCGCACTCGTTCGAGCTCAACGTGCAGGTGCTGCCGCTCACGCAGCGGGGCGTGTGGTGGATCGGATCGCTCACGATCGCGGTCACCGACGGCCTGCGGGGCGACGTCGTGGCGTTCGACGCGGCGATCCACCCGATCATCGCCGAGCTCGCGTAGCGGCGCGCCCGGGACTCAGTCCTCGAAGCGCACGCGCTCGCGGTCGACCGTGACCTCACGCGTCCGACCCGAGAAGATACGGTCGAGGATCAGCGCCGCGACACCGCCGACGACCACGCCGACCGTGATGCAGATGAGCGCGAGGAACCCGAACACCTGCCCCTGCGAGTAGACCATGCCCGTGTTGGGGCTGACTTCGAGCGTGCCGTCGTACGTGAAGGTCAGGATCATCGCGACGAGGATGCCGAGGGCCGCACCCGCGGCGACGAATACCGAGTACTTGGGGACGCGTCGCACGCGCACCGTCTCGATGTGGTCCTCGACCACCGCACGCTCCTCGACGACCGGCGCGGCTTCCGCGACGTCGGGGGTGACGGATGCCGCGGCATGCGTGTCATCGGGGGTCTGCGCCTGATCGGCCATGCCTCCATTCTCTCACCGCCCGCGGGAGGCGGCGTCCGGGCGGGTGCCGGGAAGAGGCGACGTCCCGGATCAGGGGCGGACGGGCAGCACGTCGGCCAGATCCGCACGGATGCCGGAGGCGAGGATGCGGCCGGCGGCCGCGGCATCCGCCCATCGCTCCTCACCGGTGGCGAGTGCGATCCAGGTGAGGGCGTCCATCTCGACGACGTTCGGCGGGGTTCCGCGCGTGTGCCGCGGGCCCTCGATCACCTGCACCGCGCCGAACGGGGGCACCCGCACCTCGACGGCACCGCCCGGAGCCCTCTCGGCGAGCAGCTGCAGCAGGTACCGGACCGCGGTCGCGAGGTCGGTGCGGGCGGGCTGAGCGGATGCCGAGACCGCCGCGTGCACCGCGGTGAGCGCGGCGCGGCCGTCGTCGGTCGTGATCTTGCGCGGCATCCGTCCACGGTACGCCCGCGCGGGAGTCTCCACGCGCTCGCGGCACCCGCACCCGGCGGCCGCTCGTCAGCGCAGGTCGTCGGCGTCGCGCACCCAGAGGGGCACGTCGTCGTTCGCGGGTGCGTCGAGGTCGACCACGAGGGTCGTCGCGTGCTCTGCCTGCGCCGCGCGGGCGCGCTTGAGCGCCCGCCGGTCGAGCATCATCGCGAGGACGCCCATGATCAGCAGGCCCAGGCCCACGCAGACCGCGGCGTAGACCGCGAAGACGCGCAGCACTCCGGAGGGTCCGGCCGAGATCGGTCCGCCGTTGTCGGCATTCTGCCCGGACAGAAAGGTGAGGACCGCGGCGACGATGAGACCGACGACGATGCCGATCGCGAGGAACCGTCCGTAGCGCGGAGAGGAGTGCACGACGACGTGCCGCACCTCCTGATCGACGACGTGCTCGTCATCGCCGCCCGTGCCGGCCGGGGCGCCGCGCTTGGCTGCCATAGGCCCATTGTCCCACCGCCCCGGGCGCTCGGCTCCGTGAGTTCCGACTTATCCCCTTCCCGCCGCCGCGGATCGCTGCCCCACCGGCGCGGAGGGCCGCTCGATAGGCTGAGCGCGTGAGAATCCTCGTCCTCGGTTCGGGTGCGCGCGAGCACGCCATCATCCTTTCGCTGCGGTCGGAGGCGGTCGCGCATGAGGTGTTCGCCGCCCCCGGCAACGCCGGCATCGCCCGCGACGCGACGATCGTCGCGATCGACCCGAACGACCCGGCGGCCGTCACCGGCTTCGCGAACGACAGCGCCGTCGACCTCGTGGTGATCGGGCCTGAGGCGCCGCTCGTCGCGGGGGTCGCCGATGCGCTCCGCGAGCGCGGCATCCCGGTGTTCGGCCCCGGCCGGGCGGCGGCCCAGCTCGAGGGTTCGAAGACGTTCGCGAAGCGCATCATGGACGCCGCCGGCGTTCCGACCGGCCGCGCCGTGCGGGCGACGACGCGCGACGAGGTGGCCGCCGCCCTCGATGGATTCGGCGCGCCGTACGTCGTGAAGGCCGACGGGCTCGCCGCGGGCAAGGGCGTGCTCGTGACCGACGACCGCGGCGCCGCGCTCGCCCACGCGGACGCGTACCTCGGAGCCGGCGCGATCCTGGTCGAGGAGTTCCTCTCCGGCCCCGAGGTGTCGCTGTTCTTCCTGAGCGACGGCGACCATGTTCTGCCCCTCACGCCCGCACAGGACTTCAAGCGTCTGGGCGACGGCGACTCAGGCCCGAACACCGGCGGCATGGGCGCCTACTCGCCCCTCCCCTGGCTCGCGGAGCCGTTCGGTGGCGAAGACGCGTTCGTCGACCTGGTCACGCGCGAGATCGCGCAGCCGGTCATCCGTCAGCTGGATGCCGAGGGCACGCCCTTCATCGGCCTGCTGTATGCGGGTCTGATCCTCACTCCGCAGGGCGTCAAGGTCATCGAGTTCAACGCGCGCTTCGGCGACCCCGAGACGCAGGTCGTGCTCCCTCGCCTCCTCGACCCGCTGTCGCAGCTGCTGCTGGCGGCGGCATCCGGCACCCTCGAGGACCAAGCGCGGCCCGCGTTCGCCGACGCGGTCGCGGTGACCGTCGTCCTCGCGAGCGAGGGCTACCCCGCCGCACCGGTGACCGGACGCGCGCTGTCGGGGCTGGATGCCGCGTCGACGGTTCCCGGTGTGCACGTGGCGCACGCGGCGACCGCCGCCGAGGGCGACGGACTCGTCGCGACCGGGGGGCGCGTGCTCAACGTCGTCGGCGTCGGGACGACGTTCGCAGAAGCGCGCGAGCGGACCTACCGCGCCCTCGCCGAGATCTCCCTCGAGGGCGGGCAGTACCGCACCGACATCGCCGCCCGCGTCGTGGAGCACGGCCCGTGAGCGGCGCCGAGCGTTTCGCACGCGCATCCGCACGGCACCGCCTGACCGCGCGCGACGCGACGGTGCAGGCGGTCGAGCGCGTCGCGCCGGCGATCATCCGGGTGAGCCTCGCCGTCGATGACTTCGCGGACTTCGCGAGCACCGGGCCGACCGATCACGTGCGCATCTTCTTCCCGGATGCCGCGACCGGCGAACTCGTCGCGCCGACGCCCGTCGGTCCCGGGGAGGACGGCCTCGTCCGGCCCGATCGCGCCTCGATCAGCCGCGACTTCACACCGCTGCCGCGTGCCGGGACCGACGGGATCGACATCGACTTCTTCGTCCACCCCGACCCCGGTCCCGCCTCGGCGTGGGCGGAGGACGCCCGGCCGGGCGATCGTCTCGTCCTCGTCGGCCCGCGCGGCTCGAAGCACGCCCCGCAGGGCATCGACGGACTCGTCCTGATCTGCGACGAGACCGCACTCCCCGCGGCGAGTCGCTGGGTCCGAGACGTGCCGGCCGGCATCCCGATCGACGTGATCGCGACGGTCGGTGGACCCGGTGACTGGGTCACGGAGTACCTCGGCGCGGGTCCGCGCGTGCAGGTCGTGGCTCCGGACGCGTCGGGAGCGGCCGTGATCGCCGCGCTCCCGCCGATCGGCGAGGGCGTGTTCGTGTGGGCCGCCGGTGAGGCCACGAGTCTCGTGCCGGTGCGTCGCCACGTGCGGCGCACGCTCGGCCTGCCGCCCGCGCAGGCGCAGATCAGCGGATACTGGCGGCGCGGCGTCGAGGCGTTCGACCACCACGCGCCGATCGATCCGTTCGACCCCGACGTGTGAGCCGGCGGCGCCGCTGAGTTGAGCCTCGCCGCGGCGCTCGAGGGTGGGGGCTGGTCGGCGTCGGATGCCGGGGCTACGGTGAGGCCATGACGGATGCCGAAACCCTGGCGCGGGCGCACGCGATCTTCGACCCGATCGCCGAGCGGCACCAGGACCGGCCCGATGTGGACATGGGCCGGATGTTCGGGAGCGAGGGCCTGCGGGTGCGGGGCAAGGTCTTCGCGCTCGTGAGCTTCGACGGCCGGCTCATGCTCAAGCTCCCCGCCGACCGTACCGTGCAGCTCGTCGACGCCGGCGAGGTCGAGCGCGTCGAGATGGCCGGGCGCGCGATGCGGGAGTGGGTGTTCGTGCCGGTCGAGGACTCCGGGCTGTGGGATCCGCTGATCGACGAGGCGCTCGCGTACGTCGACGCGATCACCCCCGCGGGATAATAGCCGGGTGAGCTCACCCCTCGATCTGCCCGGCTGGCGTCACATCTACTCCGGCAAGGTGCGCGACCTGTACGTGCCGTCCGACCTCCCGCCGGACGCGCGCCCCAGCACGATGCTCGTGGTGGCAAGCGACCGGGTGAGCGCGTTCGACCACGTGCTCGAGCCCGGCATCCCCGACAAGGGCGTGCTGCTGACGACCCTGAGCCTGTGGTGGTTCGACCGGCTCGCCACGGGCGGCCACGGCGAGCGCGGCATCCCGAATCACCTCGTCGCCGACCACGTGCTGGGCGCCGACGGCGTGACGGCGCTCACTCCGGCCGAGGTCGCGGGGCGCGCGATGGTCGTGAAGAGCCTCGCGATGGAGCCGATCGAATGCGTCGTTCGCGGCTACCTGACCGGGTCCGGCTGGGCGGAGTATCAGACCGACGGCACGGTGTGCGGCATCCCGCTGCCCGCAGGCCTCGCCAACGGCGACCGGTTGCCCGAACCGATCTTCACGCCCGCCTTCAAGGCGCCGATGGGCGAGCATGACGAGAACATCTCGTTCGAGCGGACGGTCGAGATCGTGGGCGCCGAGACCGCCGCCGAACTGCGGGACCTCTCCGTCGAGATCTACTCGCGCGCCGCGCGCATCGCCGAGGAGCGGGGATTGATCCTCGCCGACACCAAGTTCGAGTTCGGCCGCGACGACGCCGGCGTCATGACCCTGGCCGACGAAGTGCTCACGAGCGATTCGTCGCGCTACTGGGATGCTGAAGCCTGGCGGTCGGGCACGACTCCCGCCGCACGGATGGCGAGCTTCGACAAGCAGATCGTGCGCGACTGGCTCGCGTCGCACTGGGACAAGACCGGGACGCCCCCGGAGCTGCCCGCCGAGATCGTCGAGCGCACCGCCGGGCGCTACCGCGAACTGCTGTCACGTCTGACGTCGTAGGCCCGCCGCCCGGCGCCCGGCGTCCGGGTGAGATCCACGCCTTCTGCTGCACTTTCCTGCGAACGCTGTGTCGAGTGACGCAGCATTCGCAGGAAAGTGCCGCACGCGCACACCCATCCCTGGAATGCCGAGCGCCTTCCGGACGTTGTGCATGCATATGAATGAACTCCTCGCGGCTCAGGGCGACAGGCTTGCGGCCGACACCTCGATGGGGGCGGTCACCCTCCTCGTGGGCGATCTCGACGCCATGACCCGCTACTACCGCGACGTGGTGACACTCGACGTCCTCTCCGCGGAGGGCGAGACCGTGACGCTCGGGCGCGCGGGTCGACCCCTGGTGGTGCTGCGTCACGACGCGAGCCTCCGCCACGCGGCGCCCGGCTCGGCGGGGCTCTTCCACACCGCGATCCTCTTCGAGACGCAGACCGCGCTCGCGGCAGCGCTGTACTCCGTGGCCAGGAACGCGCCGGGGACGTTCACCGGTTCGGCCGACCACCTCGTGAGCCAGGCGTTCTACTTCACCGACCCCGAGGGCAACGGGATCGAGCTGTACTGGGATCGCGCGCGCACCGAGTGGTCGTGGGTGCACGGTCGCGTCGAGATGGCGACGCTGTTCCTCGACCCGAACGCCTTCCTCGGCGAGCACCTCACCGAAGAGGCCGCGCTCGGCGCGACCGCGCAGGATGCGGCATCCATCGGTCATGTGCACCTGTCGGTCGGCGACGTCGCGACCGCGCGGGCCTTCTACGTCGACGCCCTCGGCTTCGACGAGACGGCGACACTCGGCGACCAGGCGGTCTTCGTCAGCGCCGGCGGCTACCACCACCACATGGCCATGAACGTGTGGAACTCCCGCGGCGCAGGACCGCGGATGCCG
The DNA here is from genome assembly GCA_964406225.1 of uncultured Microbacterium sp. Taxonomy (GTDB): domain Bacteria; phylum Actinomycetota; class Actinomycetes; order Actinomycetales; family Microbacteriaceae; genus Microbacterium. Next base: position 186 of record CAYOQY010000065.1, on the reverse strand, counting down.
ACCCTGGGTCTCGGCCGCGTCGATCTGGCACTGCCGGACGCCGACGCGCTCGGCGCGCTCGGCGAGCGCCTACGCCATCACCGTTTCGCGGTGCGCGACGACGGCAGGACGCTCGCCTTCACCGATCCGTGGGCGAACGAGATCCTCGCGACAGCCCGCTGACCGGCGGGTCGGAAAACCGCTAGA
>CAYOQY010000064.1:0-14898 GCA_964406225.1 uncultured Microbacterium sp. | reverse complement strand
CGGGTGCGGCATCCGTCGCCGGGGATGCAGGCGTCAGCGTCCGCTGACCTTCCCGAACAGCCTCGCGATGGGCGCGAGGACGAGCGGTCGGGCGGCGATCCAGCCGGCGGCGATCACGACGAGCGAGGCGACGAAGATCCAGAAGCCGACCCAGTTGACGGCATCCTGCGACGCGTACATGTGGTTGAGGTTCCGCAGCGCCCCGGTCGCGAGCACGAGTGTGACGTGGGCGATGATGAACAGCACGAAGTAGAGCATCACCGGGAAGTGGACCTTGCGGGCCCACTCGACCGGGTAGGCCTTGTTCAACGCGGTGGCGTTCTTCGGCCAGATGCCCGACATGCGCACGCCGGTGATGATCGCGAGCGGCGCGGCGAGGAAGACCGTCGTGAAGTACGCGAGCTGCTGCAGCGAGTTGTAGTTGACCCAGCCGTTCTCGGTCGGCCAGTCCAGCGAGATGTACTGCAGCGCGGCCGAGATCGCGTTCGGGAAGACCTCCCACGAGGTCGGCACGATCTTCATCCACTGCCCGGTCACGAACAGCAGCGTGACGAAGATCACGCCGTTGATCACCCACAGCAGGTCGAGCGACTGGTGGAACCACAGATTGAGGCTGATCTTGCGGCGGTTGTTGTTGCGCGGCGACCAGAACACGCTCGGGCGCTTCTCGGTGCGCACCTGCAGGCCGGTGCGGATGATCAGCACCATCAGGAACACGTTGAAGAAGTGCTGCCACCCCAGCCACGGCGGGATGCCGACCGGCGCACCCTCAGGCAGGTGGTACTCCCCCGGGTACATCGCGAGGAACTCCTGCATCGGCTCGAGACTGAGCAGGAACCGCACCGCGACCACCGTCATCGCCGCGGCGATCAGCAGCCCGGCCCCGCCGACGACGACCGCGCCGGCCCACTGCAGCTTTGTGAACGGACCGATGCGCGCGGGCTCGGCCGCCGGCGCGCGGGCGCCCGACAGCCGCTGCCGCTCGAAGGCCTGCGCGGCCGCCCCGGGGAACACCGTCTGCCGGAACGGCAGGGGGACCGAGGTGTCGGGCCCGGGCTGCGAAAGGGTCGGCTCGTGTCGGGTCGGCGTGGCGGATGCGGCACCGACCGCCACCTCGCTCGACGTCGGAGCTGCCGCGGTCGCGGAAGGGCGCGCTTCGTGTCGCATCTCGGCGGCGGCGGCGGCAGCAACCGCCACTTCGGTGTCGGCCGGCGCGGCTTCCGTGGGCGCGGATGCGGCGGTGCTCACCGTCGGCGCGAACCCCGCCGGCGGCCACGGCTCGCCACCGGGGGTCCGGGGCAGTCCGCGGCGAAGCGGGCGGGCATCGGATGCCGCGGCTGCGGCATCCGGCACCGCGACGGTCGATTCCGGCGGCGTCGATGCACCCGCGGCCGAAGAACCGGTCTCATCCGTCACCGATGTACGCAGATCAGGCGCTGCCGCGTGCGCAGGCGACGGATGAACGGAGTCTGTGGCGGCGATGGACGCGGCGACCGGAGCCGCAGCCGGCGCGGCCGACTCCGGCGACGCGCCCGGTCCGGCCGGCACGGCGCCAGCGGGCGGCCAGGGCTCACCGCCCGGCGTGCGCGGGAGGCCCCGGCGGATCTGCCGCGCCCCACCGCGCGCAGCGGGCGACGCGGGCTGGCCGGGCGTGATCGGCTCGGAAGAGTCGGCGGCGATCGTCTGCGCCGCGGACTCCTCGGTCACCGCGGCGGGCAGCACCACCGGCGCGACGACCGCGGCACCCGACGCCGTCGCACCGGCATCCGCGTCGCCCGCAACGGCAGCACTCTTGCGAGAATCGAGAACACTCTCGGCGGGATCGAGACCGCTCTCGGCGGCGAGGGGAGGCGCGCCCGCGGGGGGCCAGGGCTCGCCGCCGGGGCGGCGGGGCAGCCCGCGGCGCAGCGTCCGCGCGTACGTCGCCATTCGGGCTAGGCCTTCCGCGCCTCGAGCGCGGCGATCAGCTGGGGGACGACGGTGAACACGTCGCCGACGACGCCGAAGTCCGCGATCTCGAAGATGGGCGCGTCGCCGTCCTTGTTGATCGCGACGATCGTCTTCGCGGTCTGCATCCCGGCCTTGTGCTGAATCGCGCCGGATATGCCGAGAGCGACATACAGCTGCGGCGACACCGAGACGCCGGTCTGCCCGACCTGGTACGACTGCGGCACGTACCCGGCGTCGACTGCGGCGCGCGACGCGCCGACCGCGGCGCCGAGCGCGTCGGCGAGGTCATCGACGAGCGCGAACTTCTCTGCCGAGCCGAGCCCGCGACCACCCGAGACGACCTTCGCGGCGCCCCGCAGCTCGGGCCGCGACGACGTCACGACGGCCGCCTCGACCGCGCCGACCTGCGCCGCGCGCTTGCCGGAGGCGGTGACCTCGAGCGTCAGGACCGACGGCGAGGCGACGGCATCCGCCCGCGCGTCGATCGCGCCCTGCCGCACCGTGATGATCGGCGCACCCCACGTGACCGCGGCGTCGACGTTGTACGCGCCGCCGTAGACGGAGTGCTGCGCGACCACACCCTCCGCATCACGCGAGACGCCGACCGCATCGACGCATATCCCGGATCGGCTGCGTGCGGCGTAGCGGCCCGCGACATCGCGGCCCTCGATCGAGTTCGAGATCAGGATGGCGTCCGGCCGCACCAGATCGGCCGCCGCGGCGAGCGCGTCCACGAGCGGCACGGTCAGGCGTTCCGCGTCCGGCGCGGCGACGAGCACGGATGCCGCGCCCAGGGCCGCGGCATCCGTCGCGAGCTTCTCATCCCCGACGACGAGCGCGACGGGTGTGCCGACCGATGCGGCCGCACCCAGGAGCGCGGCGGAGCTCTTGGCGAGCTCGCCCGCGGGCGTCACGTCGAGCAGGACGAGGATCGAATCATCCGCGAAAGTCATGGCGTCCCCCATCACACGAGCCGGTTCTGCACGAGGAAGTCGGCGAGCTTCTCGCCCGCGTCACCCTCGTCCACGATCTTGGTGCCCGCCTGGCGCGGCGGCTTCTCCGACAGCGCGAGCACGATCGACCGCGCGGCGCTCGTGTCTTCGGGCTCGATGCCGAGGTCGTCCAGCGTCAGGGTCTCGAACGGCTTCTTCTTCGCCGCCATGATGCCCTTGAAATTCGGGAAGCGCGCGTCCGGCAGCGCTTCGGTGATCGAGATCACTGCGGGCAGATCGGCGGACACCTGCATCGTCGCCCCGTCGCTCGCCCTCTCACCCGACACCGACCCGTCGCCGATCTGCACGGAGGTCAGCGCCGTGAGATTCGGCACGTCGAGCAGCTCGGCGACCATCGCGCCCATCACCCCGCCCGAACCGTCCGTGGACAGGTTGCCGGCGATCACCAGGTCGAATCCCGTGCGGCGGATCGCCGCGGCGAGCACCTCCGCCGTGAGACCGAGGTCCGCACCCACGAGTCCCTCATCCGCGACGTGCACCGCCGAGTGGGCGCCCATCGCGAGACCCTTGCGGACCGTGGCGGCGGATTCCGCCGGCGCCATCGACAGCACGACGACCTCGGCATCCGCATTCTTGTCCGCGTAGCTCAGCGCGACTTCGAGGGCCCGCTCGCCGATCTCGTCGAGCACCGTCTCACTGGCGGCACGATCGGCCAGTCCGGTCTCGAGGTTCAGCTTGCGGTCGCCCCACGTGTCCGGGACTTCTTTGACCAAGACGACGATCTTCATTGCGCTCCGCTCCTTCGTCCCATCGAGTCTATGGCTCGCCCGGCACCGCCTCGGCGCGTGCGACCGCTCTCGCGCGGCCCGGACCGGCTACCGTGGAAGACGGCAGAACGGAGGCGGACGATGGCCAGGTCAGGACCGCTTCCCGTCGACCCGATCGCCGAGGCGAAACGGCAGTGGACGGCGCACGGGTGGACGGATGCCGCGCCGGGAATGTCCGCCGTCACCTCGATCATCCGCGCCCAGCAGCTCATGCTCGCGCGCATCGACGCGGCGCTCAAGCCGTTCCGGCTGTCGTTCGCGCGGTACGAGATGCTCCGGCTCCTCGGCTTCACGCGAGCGGGGCGGATGCCGATGGCGAGCGCGATCGCGCGGCTGCAGGTGCACCCCACGAGCGTGACGAACACGGTGGACCGCCTCGTGCGCGACGGCCTGGTCGAGCGCGAGCCGCACCCGGCGGACGGGCGGGCGGCGATGCTCGTGCTCACCGCGGCGGGCCGCGAGCTCGTGGAGCAGGCGACGGACGCACTCAACGCGGAGGTGTTCGCCGACCCCGGCCTCTCGGATGACGACACGGTCGAACTCGTGCGCATCCTCGCGCGGTTCCGCAAGGACGCCGGCGACTTCGCCGACCCGCGTCCGCTCCCCGACCCCCTGTAGCCCTGCGCCGCCGCTCCCCCACCTCTTTTCCGCGAGACTGCAGCTGCGCGCCGAGACGTAGGGGAATCCCCTCTGTCTCGGCGCCCCGTTGCAGTCTCGCGGGGGGAGGGCATGGCGGGCACGGGGGGCGAAGACGAAGGGCGGCCGGGTCAGCGGTTCGTGAAGTCGGGAGAGCGCTTCTCGCGGAACGCCGCCATCCCCTCCTTCTGATCGGCCGTGTCGAACAGCGCCGCGAACGTGTGCTTCTCGAAGCGCAGGCCCTCGGCGAGCGAGGACTCCAGCGCGGCATCCAGCACCGCCTTGGCGGCATAGACCGACGGCAGCGATTTCGCGGCGATCGTGTCGGCGACCGCGCCGGCCTCGGCGAGCAGGTCGGCGGCGGGTACGACGCGCGAGACGAGTCCGGCGCGCTCGGCCTCCTCGGCGCCCATCATGCGGCCGGTGAGCACGAGTTCGGCGGCCTTGTAGTAGCCGACAGCCCGCACGAGGCGCTGTGAGCCGCCCATCCCGGGGATGACCCCGAGGTTGATCTCGGGCTGGCCGAACTTCGCGGTGTCGGCGGCGAGGATGATGTCGCACATCATCGCGAGCTCGCACCCTCCGCCGAGGGCATAGCCCGACACGGCCGCGATCACGGGAGTGCGGACGGCCGCGAAGTGCGCCCATCCGCCGAAGTGGTCGTCCATCACCATGTCGAGGCCGGACTTGGACTCCATCTCCTTGATGTCGGCACCCGCGGCGAACGCCCGCTCCGAGCCCGTCACGACGATCGCGCCGATGCGCGGATCGGCATCGAACACGGATGCCGCGGCGACGATGTCGCGCATCATCTGCGAGTTCAGCGCGTTGAGCGCCTCGGGGCGGTTGAGCGTGATCCATCCGACGCGCCCGCGGGTCTCGACCAGGATCGTCTCGTACGTGTAGCTCGTCATGCGGGTGCCCCTCCGGTGCTCTCGGCGCGGATCGTGTGGATGATCCCCGAGAAATCCTGCCCGGCTCCGGGCCCGTCCGCGAATTCCTTGTAGATCTCACGCGCGAGGCGGCCCATGCGGGCCTCGACGCCGGTGAGGCCGATCGCCTGCTCGGCGAGCCCCAGGTCCTTCGACATGAGCGCGCCGGCGAAGCCCGGCTGGTAGTCGCGGTTCGCCGGGCTCGTCGGCACGGGCCCCGGCACGGGGCAGTTCGTCGTGAGCGCCCAGCACTGCCCCGAGGCGTTCGAGGCGACGTCGAAGAGCGCCTGGTGACTGAGCCCGAGGCGCTCCCCGAGCACGAACGCCTCGGCGACGGCGATCTGCGACACCGCGAGGATCATGTTGTTGCAGACCTTCGCCGCTTGCCCCAGTCCCGCACCGCCGCAGTGCACCACGCGGCGCCCCATCGCCTCGAGCAGCGGCCGGGCGGCCTCGAAGTCGGCGTCCGAGCCGCCGACCATGAAGGCCAGGGTCGCGTTCTCCGCGCCCACCACACCGCCCGACACAGGGGCGTCGACACTGCGGTGCCCCGAGGCCTCAGCGAGCGCGTGTGCTTCGCGCGCCTCGTCGACCGCGATCGTCGACGAGTCGATGAACAGCGTGCCGGGCGCCGCGACGGCGAGCAGTCCCGGGGCGCCCTCCGTTCCGCGATACGCGTCGATCACGTGCCGGCCCCTCGGGAACATCGTGAGCACGACATGGGCGGATGCCGCGGCCGCGGGCCCCGACTCGGCCACCGCGACGCCGGCCGCCCGCGCCGCGTCGAGCGCGGCGGGGACGACGTCGAAGCCGGTGACGTCGTGCCCTGCCTTCGCGAGGTTGACCGCCATCGGCAGCCCCATGTGACCCAATCCCAGGAACGCGATCCTCATCGCCCACCCCCGAGCAGCTCGCGTCCGATGATCACGCGCATGATCTCGTTCGTGCCCTCGAGGATCTGGTGCACGCGCAGATCGCGGACGACCTTCTCGATGCCGTACTCGTGCAGGTAGCCGTATCCGCCGTGCAGCTGCAGTGCCTCGTTCGCGATGCGGAAGCCGGCGTCGGTCGCGAAGCGCTTGGCCATCGCGCACTGCAGGGCGACGTCGGGGGCCTTTTCGTCGATCGCGCGGGCGGCGTCGCGCACGAGCGCCCGCGCGGCCCTCAGCTCCGTGGCCATGTCGGCGAGCGTGAAGACGACGGACTGCTTCTCGGCGAGGGGCTCGCCGAAAGTGAAGCGCTCGTGCACGTACTGCACCGCACGGTCGAGGGCCCACTGCGCGCCGCCGAGCGAGCACGCCGCGATGTTGATGCGTCCGCCGTTGAGGGCGGACATCGCGATCTTGAAGCCCTGCCCCTCCACGCCGAGGATCGCGGATGCCGGAACCCGCACCTCGTCGAGGATGACCTGGCGCGTGGGCTGGGCGTTCCACCCCATCTTCTTCTCGTTCTGACCGAACGACAGGCCCTCCGCATCCGCCGGGACGAGGAACGCGGTGATCCCGCGGGCGCCGGGCTCGCCTGTCCGTGCCATGACGACGTACACGGATGCCTCGCCGCCGCCCGAGATGAACTGCTTGACCCCGGTGAGGACGTAGTGGTCGGCGGCCTTGATCGCGCTGGTCGTGATCGCGGCGGCATCCGACCCCGCACCCGGCTCGGTGAGGCAGTAGCTGCCGAAGCCGCTCATCGCCGTCAACCGGGGCAGCCACTGCTGCCGCTGCTCTTCGGAACCGTACGAGTCGATCATCCAGGCGACCATGTTGTGGATCGTGATGAACGCGGCGATCGACGGGTCGGCCTGCGCGAGCTCCTCGACGATCGCCACGGCGTCCGAGCGCGTGAACGCGGAGCCGCCGACTTCCTCCCGGACGTACAGTCCGCCGAGGCCGAGTTCGCCCGCCATCGCGAGCGTCTCGCGCGGGAAGTGCTTGCGCTCGTCCCACTCGAGCGCGTGCGGCGCGATCTCACTCCGTGCGAAATCACGCACCGCGTCGAGGATCGCCGACCGCTCATCGGCGGTCAGTCCCGTGCTCTGCTGTGGGGTCATCGTCATCGACACCGCTACTCCGTTCGTCTGTGGAGCCTGACTCACTCAGCACCGTGATCAACGCACGCTTCTTCGCCGAGGCAACGTGATCATTTTACATGGAATTCCTTGTATCTGAACGGTGCTCCGAACAGCCGCCGAAATGCGCCATCAAAGATCGACGCCCGAGAAACACTCGACGTGAGAGCGCTCTCATGTGTTCCTCGTGAGAGCGCTCTCATGGAGATCGGCCGACGAGGGCCGACGCGGACGAGTGCGAGTCCGCCGTGCCCGTCCGGGGTGTCGTCGCGGGCGCGACCACGGGCGGCCACGCAGAAGCGGCCGTCCGCGAGAGGAAGCCGATGGCCCTTCTGACAGACGCCCCGACCGGAGCATTCCGCTCCTCTGGGCAGAGACACACGTCGCGAGGACGACCGATCGCGAGAAGGTGCGCACCTTCTCGGCGCGAAACACACCTTCTCGACGCGGAACCCACCTTCTCGGCGCGGCGTGGATCGGGATCGTTCCGGCGGCGTTCACCCGGCCGTCACCGGCCGGGTCTACGAAAGGTGGGCGCGCGCTCGTGCGCACTCCCCACCCGACTGAGGACACCGATGCCTTCGCTCTCCCCCACTCCCCGTCGGCGCGCCGTCGCCGTCGCCGCCTCGACCGTCGCCGCCTGCGCGCTCGCGCTGACGCCGGTCGCGGCATCCGCTGCCGTCGTTCCCGACCCGATCACGTCCTCCGCCGACGACGCCGCGCTCGCACTCAGCCCGATCGGCACGTTCGAGACCGGCGTGTTCGACGAGTCCGCCGCCGAGATCGTCACCGCGCACGGCGACCGCCTGTTCGTCGTGGGCGCCGCCGCCGGCAGCGTCTCGGTCCTGGACTACTCCGACCCCGCGGCACCGGTCTTCGAGTTCTCGATCTCCTCGTCGGGCACGGCGAACTCCGTCGCGGTCCGGCCGGACGGGCTCGGCGTCATCGCGTTCGAGGCTCCGGTGAAGACCGACCCCGGCACGCTCGTCTTCTTCGACGCGGATGCCGCAACCGCCGCCTCCGCGATGCTCGGCAGCGTCACGGTCGGGGCACTCCCCGACATGGTGACGATCAGCGCCGACGGCAAGTACGCCGTCTCGGCGAACGAGGGGGAGCCCGCCGACGACTTCTCGACGGATCCCGAGGGATCGGTCAGCGTCGTGAAGCTCAATCCCGCGCAGAAATGGGCGCCGCGCCAGAAGGACGTGCGGACGGCCACGTTCCACGCGTTCGAGGCCGGCGGCACGCTGCCCCTCCCCCAGGACATGCGCGTCTTCGGACCCACGCCCGCGGGTGACGACAAGCCGGTCTCGCGGAACCTCGAGCCCGAGTACGTCGCAATCGACGGGCGCACGGCGTACGTCGCGCTGCAGGAGGCGAACGCCGTCGCCGTCGTCGACCTCCACCGCGCTCTCGTCACCGAGATCATGCCGCTCGGATTCAAGGATCACGGCCTCGACGGGCAGGGTCTCGACCCGTCAGAGCGTGACGGCGGCATCTCGATCCGCACGTTCGAGGGGCTGAAGGGCGTGTACATGCCCGACGGACTGAACGCGTACCGCGCGGGCGGCCAGACGTACCTCGTCACCGCGAACGAGGGCGACGCCCGCGAGTGGGGAGACTACTCGGAGGCGTCGCGCGTGAGCGCCCTCGCCACGAACGGGTACGGCCCGGTGTGCGCCGACAGCCCGCTCGCGGCGCTGACCGGCAACGCGAATCTGGGCCGCCTGAACGTCACGATCGAGAACGGGTTCGACGCCGCGAAGGGCTGCTACGACGAGCTGTACTCCTTCGGCGCCCGGTCGTTCTCGATCTGGTCGAGCGACGGCGAGCAGGTGTTCGACTCGGGTGACGCGTTCGAGCGGATCGTGGCGGACGCCGTTCCCGGGTTCTTCAACTCGAACCACACGGAGTCCAACCTCGAGGGTCGCAGCGACGACAAGGGTCCGGAGCCCGAGAACCTCACGATCGGCGAGGTCGACGGTCGCACGTACGCGTTCGTCGGATTCGAGCGGGTCGGCGGCGTCGCGGTATTCGACATCACCGAGCCGGCGGCATCCCGTTTCGTGACCTACGTCAACAACCGCGACTTCTCGGTCTCGGTCGAAGACGCCGACGACCCGGCGTCCGTTCTCGGTCAGGCCGGCGACCTCGGCCCTGAGGGCCTCGCGTTCATCCCGGCCACGTCGTCACCGACCGGCGAGCCGCTCCTCGCCGTCGCGAACGAGGTGTCGGGCACGACGACGCTGTTCTCGATCACGGCGCTCACCCCGTAGTACTTCCCCGAGAAGGTGGGCTTGCCCCCGAGGAGGTGGGGAATACACCCAGAAGGCGGCCACCTTCTCGGTGCGAAACCCACCTTCTCGGCACCGAATACACCTTCTCGGCACGGGATGCGCCCCTCTCGGCGCCCCGCACGCGGCGATCAGCCGCATAGAGCGGCCCCCGCCCGGTTCGGGTCCGGCGGGGGCCGCTTCTCACTTCTCGCCGACTCCGCCCTGCGCGAGACAGGGGCCCCTCGCCGCGACCGGGTGGCGTGCCACTCGGTCTCGGTGAGAACCCCTGTCTCGGCATCCTGGGGGACGCCGTCGGTCAGTAGACCACCACCGGCACGGGGAAGAGCGACCGCGAGTCGCGCCACCCGTCAGCGCCGTCGAACGACGTGCGCAGCAGGTGGATGCCGCGGCCGAGCGACGGGAGGGCGATGTCGATCTTGCCCTTCTCGGCCGCAGTCAGCTCGAGCGTCGCGACGACCTTCCCGCCGTCGGTGACGGTCACCGTGCCGACCGGCGCGCTGCCGTCCGACGCGACCACGCGACCCGTGACCTTGACGGGTGTGCCCGCCTTCGCGAGCAGCTTGTTCGGCGCCGCCGCCACGGCGGTCGCGACGTCCTCGACGTCCACGAGCACCGCGACCGAGCGGGCGGGGACGGTGACCGTGGCGGTCTCGGCATCCCACGTCGTCGTCTTCACGACCGGGTCGGCACCGTTCGCGAGCGCCGGGGTCAGGGCGAACGAGCGGCCCTCCAGCGAGTCGACCGTCTGGGTCACCGCGTCGGGCGACGCGTTGAACACGACCAGCGCGCCCTCGAGCTCCGGATCGACGTTCTCGCCGAGCAGGTCGTCGATCACCATGACGATCACGCCGGGAGCGGCATCCGCCCCGCCGTTCGGGAAGGAGACCTTCTGCTCGATCAGCTCCGCCGAGCCGAGGCGCAGCAGGTCGACCTCCGAGCGCACCCGCAGCAGGTCGAGGGCCGCTTCTTCGGCCGACGCGATGTCGGATGCCGCGGGCTTGAGCGCCGGGTTGGCCAGCAGCGGCGCCATGATGGGCCACTTCTCGCCGTTGTCGGCCTCCATCGGAAGGCCCGAGCCGAACGTGGACTCCTGACCCGTCCAGTCGATGCGGTTGAACCAGTCGCCCGAGTTGTAGCTGTTGCGATCGAGCGACTTCGAGCGCAGCAGCTCGGTGCCGGCGTGCCAGAACGACAGCGACTGAGACAGGGTGACCGTGGCGAGCGACACCGTGTTCATGCGCACGCGGTCGGCCATCGACGTGTCGGTCGGCAGCTTGAAGACCGACAGGTCGTACAGCGTCTCGTTGTCGTGCGCGTCGACGTAGTTGATGACCTCTTCGGGCTGGTCGGCGTAGCCGGCCGGCGACCCGTTGTAGCTCACCTCGTCGCCGCGCTTGACGGTGCCGTCCGACGTCTCGAACTTGAACGCGCGGAGGTTGCCGGCGAGCCCCAGCTTCACGAGGTCGGTCTGCTCGCCGAGCGTGCGGTCGGCCGGGTCGACCGGCGAGCCGTTCGGGTCGGTGCCGAGGCCCGTGCCGAAGCCCTGCTCGAACGTCGATGAACCGTCGACCGGGCTGCCGCCGTGCACGCCGTCGCGGAGGCGATCGTTGAACGTCCCGATGCCGGTGCCGCCGAGCTGACCCTGCGTCGCCTGCTCGAACAACGCGTTGTTCGCGACCTCGCCGAAGTTCCAGCCCTCGCCGTAGAGGTAGATCGCGGAGCCGTCGACGCCGTCCTTCTTCACGGTCAGGGCGTCGAGCGCCTCGCGCACCGCGAGCATGTTGTCCTTCGAGTGGTGTCCCATGAGGTCGAAGCGGAAGCCGTCGACCTTGTAGTCGCGCGCCCACGTCACGACCGAGTCGACCATGAGCTTCTCGGCCGCGGCGTGCTCGGTCGCCACGTTCTGGCAGCACGTCGAGGTCTCGACCGCACCCGCCTTGTTGAGGCGGTGGTAGTAACCGGGGACGACCTTGTCGAGAACGGACCGCTCACCCTGACCCGCCTGGGCGGTGTGGTTGAACACCTCGTCCAGCACGACCTGCAGGCCGGTCTGGTGGAGCGCGCCGACCATGGAGCGGAACTCCGCGACGCGGGCGCCGCCGTTCGCGTCCACCGCGTACGAGCCTTCCGGCGCGAAGAAGTGGAACGGGTCGTAGCCCCAGTTGAAGCCGTCGGCGTCGCGGATCGCGTTGATGCAGGCCTGCTGCTCGGGCGAGTCCGGTCCGAACGACGCCAGGTCGCAGTCGGGCACCGCCTGCGCGGCCCGGTCCTCCTCGATCGTGGCGATGTCGAACGAGGGCAGCAGGTGCACCGTGTTGATGCCGGCATCGGCCAGTTCGGCGAGCTGGGTCATTCCCGCGCTCTTCTTGTGGGTGAACGCGAGGTACGTGCCGCGGTCGCTCTCGGGCACCGTGGTGTCGGTGATCGAGAAGTCGCGGATGTGCAGCTCGTAGATCGCCCGGTCGACCGGCCGGTCGATCACCGGCGCCGGGGTCTTCTCCCACGCCTTCGGCTTGTGCGCCTTGTCGGAGAGGTCGATCGCGACCGACCGCTCGGAGTTCAGCGTGAGCGCGACCGAGTAGGGATCGGTGACCGTGTTGGTCTCGATCGCCCCGGTGGTCGGCGCGTACACGACGACCTCCCACAGGTACTCGTCACCCTTGAGCGCCTTCTTGCCGGCGACCGTCCACGTGCCGGATGCCGCGTCCCACGTCGCGTCATGACGCTGGGGTTCTCCGGTGGCACCGGCATCCCAGGTCAGGAGCGTCGCGCTCTGCGCGGTCGGGGCCCACAGTCGGAACGTGGGGTTGCTGCCGCGGAACGACACGCCGAGCGGCACGTCCTCGAGGGCCGCGGCGTACAGGTCGTCGAGCACGCCCGGAATCTGCACGCCGGTGAAGCCGGTGAGGGTGTCGCCCTTGCGCTGTGCGACCGCGAGCTGACCCTTCACGAGGGATGCGGCATCCGTGCCGTCCGCGACGCGGAGGGCCGTGTACGACGCCAGTGCCGGGAACGCGTCCTTCTGCGCGTCCGTCAGCCCGCCCTCGATCACGGTGAGATCGATCGGGTCGGCGCCGGTGACGACACCGTCCGCGACGGCGAGCGAGGCGTCGGCCGAGGCGTACAGCTGCCAGGTCGCGTCCGCGGACGACGAACCGAGGTCGGCCGGCCAGGCGATCGTGTCGGCGTCGATCCAGTGCGCGCGCAGCTCGCCCGTGCCCGCGAGCGGCGGGTTGGCGGTCTGCACGGTGAGGACGTGCGTCTCGATGTCGTAGAGGAACGCGACGATCTCGCCCTCGGTCGCGGTGAACGAGATGTTGCCGCCGTTGGGGGCGCCGCCTACGCCGTAGTTCTCGTCCCAGCTCAGGCCGTGGGTGACCTTGACCTCGTACGAGCCGGTGGGCAGGTCGTCGGTCGTGAACTGGAAGACGCCGTCGGCGTTGCGGTCGAACATCATGGCCGCGAGGCACGTGGGCAGCCAGTCGCCGTCGTTCGCGCCCTCGCAGCCGAGCTCGGACTGGAACGAGCCGGCGAGCGTGATGATCGGGCCGTCCGCCGTCGAGCGGATGTTCTTGGTGCGGGGGTCGAAGTAGAAGGTGATCTTCCCCCCGGCGTGCGTGAGCGTGATGTCGCTCCCGCCCGGTGCGCCGCCGGCGCCGTAGTTCTCGTCCCACTTCTTCTCGGTCGCGATCTTGTACGCGTAGGTGCCGGCCGCGAGGTCGTCGAGGGTCAGTGTCCAGATGCCGTCCACGAGGGTCATCTGCACGTTCTCGCACTCGGGCTGCCAGTCGCCCGGGCATCCGGCCTCGCTGTTGAAGCTGCCGGGGACGCTCACGTACGTGTACGGCGTGGCCTCCTGCGGCTCGGGCTCGACCGGCGACTCCGGCTCTTCGGGCTCTTCGGGAACGGTCGCCGTGACGGCGTTGCCGACGGACGCGTACGTGGATGCCGCGGCGCGGTTGCCGGCGGCATCCGTCGTCACGGCCCGGTACTCGATGAGCGTCCCCTTCGCGAGGTCGCGGACATCGTGGAAGACCCGCGGGGTGGTGTCTTCCGCGGTGCCGAGCGGCGTCCACGCGTCGTCTCCGACGACGCGCCACGCGAAGCTCGTCTCGGCCCAGGTGGCGTCGGCGACGTCGGCACCGACGGGCGCGAGCCCGCTCAGTCCTGCGCCGGCCGCGGGCGCGGCGATCGAGAGAGCCTGGGCTTCGGCCGGGGCGGTCACGGGTTCGTCCGCCGTGTAGACCACAGCCGACAGCGCGGGCACCGTCACCGAAGCGACACCGTCGGCATCCGTGGTGAAGGCGGCGCCGCCGCCATAGAGCGGTGCGAACCCGGCATCCGTGGTCAGCGTCGAAATCGACACCGTCTTCTCGGTCGTCGTGTTGTTGGTCGCGACCAGGTACTCCACCTTCTCGTCGCGGTCGACGCGGCTGAAGGCGTAGATTCCGGCGCCGTCGTCGGCGTGGCGCTCGATCTGCGCGCCGGTCGCGAGCGCGGGATGCGCCTGCCGCAGCGCGGCGAGATCGGCGATGTGCTGATAGAGCGGTGCGGTGGTGTCGAAGCGGTCCTGGGTGCCCAGCTGCCCGCCCGTGACGAGGGGCTGGTTCGCGTACTCGGCGGTCTGCGTCGCGAAGAGCGACTGCCGTGCGTCCTTGTCGCCGCCCGTGCCGGCGAAGCCCTGCTCGTCGCCGTAGTAGACGACCGGCTGGCCGCGCGTGAGGTACATGAGTTCGTGCGCGAGCTCGTCGCGGGGAAGGGCGTCGGCGCCGGCGAGGAAGTACCCGATGCGGCCCATGTCGTGGTTGCCGAGGAAGGTCGGCAGCGCCGTCGAGGACGAGTCGGGCGTCGTGTAGAGGTCGTCGCCGGCGAACAGCGCCTGCAGCACCTCGGCCGATCCGCCCTTCGCGTACGAGGTCGCGTTGGACTGGAACGCGAAGTCGAGCACCGAGTTCATGTCGCTGTCGCGCACGTACGGGGCGAGCTTGGCCGGGTCGGCGTCGTAGACCTCGCCGAACATGAAGAAGTCGGGCTTGTTCGCGGTGGTGCGCGCGTAGTCGAGCACCTCGGCCGACCACTTCTCCCAGAACTCGAAGTTCACGTGCTTGGCGGTGTCGATGCGGAAGCCGTCGATGCCGAGGTCGATCCAGTCCTGGTACACGTCGATGAAGCCGTCGACCACCGTCGGGTGCTCGGTCATGAGGTCGTCGAGGCCGACGAAGTCGCCGTACGTGA
>CAYOQY010000063.1:0-14940 GCA_964406225.1 uncultured Microbacterium sp. | reverse complement strand
AGTGGCGGTGACGGTGGGATTTGAACCCACGGTAGGGGGTTACCCTACACAACTTTTCGAGAGTTGCACCTTCGGCCGCTCGGACACGTCACCGCTGACGAGTTTACGTCACGCGCCGGGATGCCGCCAATCGCGCCTCTGACGACGCGGGCATCAGACGACCCACCCGCCTCACCGCGCGGCATAGCCTGAACCCGTGGCCGACACGAAGACCGAGCCGATGACCCGCGCCCAGCGCCTGGTGCTGTGGATCGCGGTGCTCGCATCGTTCGTCGCATTCCTCGACGGCACGATCGTCAACGTCGCGCTCCCCGCCATCGAGGCAGAGCTCGGCGGCGGGCTGATCACGCAGCAGTGGGTGGTCGACTCCTACCTGATCACGCTCGGCGCACTCATCCTCGTCGCGGGCTCGGTGAGCGACGCGTTCGGCCGCATCCTGGTCCTCCGCATCGGCCTGATCGGCTTCGGCATCGCCTCGATCGCGGTCGCCGCCGCCCCCGATCCGCTCATCCTGATCATCGCGCGCGCCGCGCAGGGTGCCGCGGGGGCGTTCCTCGTTCCGAGCTCGCTCGCGCTCATCACCTCGACATTCCGGGGGCCGGCGCAGGGCCGCGCGATCGGCCTGTGGACCGCGATGACCACCGGGGCGATGATCGCCGGTCCCCTCATCGGCGGCGTGTTCGTCGACCTGCTCTCGTGGCGCCTCGCGTTCCTCATCAACGTCGTGCCGATCGGCATCACGCTCGTCCTCCTGCAGCGGCTCAGACAGCACGACACCCGCCGGCCCGACGCGAAGATCGACTGGCTCGGCGCGACCCTGTGCACGCTCGGCCTCGGCGGCGCGGTGTTCGCGCTCATCGAGCAGCCGCGCCTGGGCTGGGGGTCGCCGCTGGTCTGGATCACGCTCGGCGGCGGCATCCTGCTGTTCGCGCTCTTCCTGCTGCGCCAGCGGACCGCGGCGCAGCCGATCCTGCCGCTGGAGATGTTCCGCGTGCGCAACTTCTCGGCGGGCAACATCGCGACCGCGTTCGCGTACGGCGCGCTCGCCCTCAACGGCTTCGTCGTCGTGGTCTACCTGCAGCAGGGAGCGGGTCTCTCGGCCACCCTCGCGGGGCTGGCGAGCCTGCCGACCACGATCCTGCTCGTGCTGCTCAGCGCCCACATGGGCACGCTCGCGGGACGCTGGGGTCCGCGACTGTTCATGACGGTCGGTCCGCTGCTGATGGCCGTCGGGTGCATCCTGCTCCTCACGGTGAGCGAGGACTTCTCGTACTGGACCCAGGTCCTCCCCGCGATGATCGTGATGGGTCTCGGCCTCGCGGTGACGGTCTCTCCGCTCACCGCCGCGATCCTCGGCGCGATCGAGCCCGCCCGATCCGGCATCGCGTCCGCGGTGAACAACGCCGTCTCGCGCGTGGCGGGACTCCTCGCGATCGCCGCGCTCGGCGCGATCGTCGGGGGCTCGCTCGACCTCGACGGCTTCCACCGCGTCGCGGTCGTCACGGCCGTCCTCATGGCGGCAGCGGGGATCGTCTCGTTCGTCGGCATCCGGAACACGCAGACGAGGGATGCCGCCCCCGCCGCCACCGAATAGTCACGGCGCGATCGCCGGAGCGCGTCGACGCGAGGACTGCCAGACTGGTCGCATGGCCGTCATCGAGAACTCCAAGCTCACCGTCGTCGGAGCCGGAAGCGTGGGCGCGAGCGTCGCGTACGCCGCCCTCATCCGCGGATCGGCACGCCACGTCGCGCTGTACGACATCGCGACCGCGAAGGTCGAGGCCGAAGTGCTCGACCTCGCGCACGGCACGCAGTTCACCGGATCGAGCGACATCGTGGGCGGCAGCGACATCTCGGTCGTCGAGGGTTCGCACATCGTCGTGATCACGGCCGGCGCGAAGCAGAACCCCGGGCAGACGCGCATCGAACTCGCGGGTGTGAACGCCGGCATCCTCAAGACGATGATGCCGCAGCTGCTCGAGGTCGCCCCGAACGCGGTGTACGTGATCGTCACGAACCCGTGCGACGTGCTCACGGTGCTGGCGCAGGAGCAGACCGGCCTTCCCCCCGAGCAGATCTTCGCGTCGGGCACGGTGCTCGACACGTCCCGCCTGCGCTGGAAGCTCGCGCAGCGCGCGGGGGTCGCGACCTCGAGCGTGCACGCGTACATCGTCGGCGAGCACGGCGACACCGAGTTCCCCCTGTGGTCGAAGGCCACGATCGGCACGGTCCCCATCCTCGAGTGGGAGACCGAAGGCCACCCGCGCATGACGCCCGACGAGCTCGACGCGATCGCGGTCGACGTGCGGGATGCCGCCTACAAGGTCATCCAGGGCAAGGGAGCGACGAACTACGCGATCGGACTCTCGAGCGCACGCATCGTCGAGGCCGTGCTCGGCGACGAGCACGCGGTGATGCCGGTCAGCACGGTGCTGCACGACTATCACGGCATCGACGGGGTCGCGCTGTCGGTGCCGTCGGTCGTGAGCGCGTCGGGTGCGAAGCCGATCCGCGAGACGCCGTTCTCGGCGAGCGAGCTCGGCCTGCTCCGCCGGTCGGCGGACGCGCTGCGCACGGTCGCCGACTCGCTGCGCTGAGTCCTCGGGCGGACCGTCGGCTTCGGGGCGACCCAGCGCGCTGAAGGTGCCTCGGCGCGCGGCCACGTCAGGGCGCGACAGTCGCCGACGCGCAACCTGTGTGAGAGGCTCTCAGCGGCGGCGGTGCTCGAACAGCTTCGCGAGCTTCGCGAGTGACGACTCGAGACCCTTGACGTGCTCCGCGGCGTCGATGCCGGACGGGACGTCCTTCGCCGCGACCGTGACCTCGGTGCCGAGGTCGGCGTGCACCTGCGAGCCGGGAGTGTCCTCCGGGTCGTCGGTCAGCACCGACTCGAACGTCCACTCCATGAACATCGTCCCGGCGAAGGCCGGGTTCACGGAGGGGAACTGCACGGCCCAGACGACCCGGCGCGGCGGGTCCATCGCGACGATCTTCGTCACGGTCACGTCGCTGTGCTCGGAGTACTTGCCGGGGGCATCGTGCGTCTCGTAGGTCATGACGGTCTCGAAGCCGCCGCCCGCACGCAGATCGAAGTGCTCGAGGTGGGCGTGCATCCCCTCGGGCGGCAGCCACGCGGCCAGCAGACCGGGGTCCTGGAACGCGCGGAACACCTCCTCGGGGAGGGCGGCGATACGGCGGTGGGCGGAGTCGACGCGCATGCCTCCAGCCTAGAGGCGCGGGCGCGAACCGGGCGAACACCGCGGGGGCGGCATCCACTGTCGCACGTCCGTCCTACGCTGAATCCATGGCGACCCGACGCAGTTCCACGACCGCGCCGTACCGCTGCACGGAGTGCGGGTGGACCGCCCTCAAATGGGTGGGCCGCTGCGGCGAATGCCAGCAGTGGGGCACCGTGGTCGAGGCGGCCGAGCCGACGGGGCTCACCCGTTCAGTGACGGCCGTGACGCCGGGCGCCGACCGCGCCGCGCGCCCGATCACGGCGATCGACACCCGCGATGCGCCGCGTCGGACGACGGGAGTCGGCGAGTTCGACCGCGTCCTCGGCGGCGGCATCGTGCCGGGGGCGGCCGTCCTGCTCAGCGGCGAGCCCGGCGTCGGCAAGTCGACGCTGCTGCTCGAGGTCGCGGCGCAGAGCGCGCGCGCCGGGCGCCGGGTGCTCTACGCGAGCGCCGAGGAGTCGACCGCGCAGGTGCGCCTGCGGGCCGAACGCACCGGCGCGCTGCACGACGAGCTGTATCTCGCGGCCGAGACCGATCTCGCGACGATCCTCGGGCACATCGACGAGGTCCGGCCCGAGCTGCTCATCGTCGATTCGGTGCAGACGGTGTCGTCGTCGCTGTCGGAGGGGATGGCCGGGCACCCGAGCCAGGTGCGCGAAGTCGCCTCGACCCTCATCCGCGTCGCGAAGGACCGCGGACTCCCCGTCATCATCGTCGGCCACGTCACCAAGGACGGCTCGATCGCGGGGCCACGCATCCTCGAGCACCTCGTGGACGTCGTCTGCCAGTTCGAGGGCGACCGGCAGACCTCCCTGCGGTTCGTGCGCGCCCTGAAGAACCGCTTCGGGCCGACGGACGAAGTCGGATGCTTCGACATGACCGGCGCGGGCATCACCGAGATCGCCGACCCGAGTGCTCTGTTCCTCGGTCACGGCAGCCCCGAGCCCGGCACGTGCGTGGCGATCGCGCTCGAAGGGCGGCGGGCGATGCCGGTCGAAGTGCAGGCGCTCACGATCTCCTCCGGCGCCCCCAATCCGCGCCGGATCGTGAACGGCGTCGACTCCGCGCGCGTCGCGATGGTGCTCGCGGTGCTCGAGAAGAAGGCGCGCATCAAGACCTCCGACCTCGACGTGTACGTCTCGACCGTCGGCGGCGTGCGCTTCACCGAACCGGCGGCTGACCTCGCGATCGCGATCGCCGTGGCGTCGTCGGTGCGCAACGAGGCGACCCCGAAGGGCCTCGCCGCGATCGGCGAGCTGAGCCTGGCCGGCGAAGTGCGCCCGGTGACCCAGACGGCGCAGCGGCGCAGCGAGGCGGCGCGCCTGGGCTACACGGACCTGATCGACGACCGGTCCCGCGACCTGCGCGGTGCGCTCGCGGATGTGCGTGCGCGATCCAAGAGCGTGCCGGGCGAGGGCATCCCCGAGTTCTGACGTCAGCGGTGCCCGCGCCGACCGCGGCTGTCCCTCATCCCGAGCACGACCGGGATCACCAGACCCGCGGCGCAGACGATGCCGACCACGACGAATTCCATCCGGCGAGTGTGCCAGACGGTGCGCGCGAAGTCGAGACCCGTCCCCGGCGTGCCGCCGTGGCCCGACGGGGACGCCGGCGCTCGACCGGCCGAGGTGCGCGGGCACGGCGGATGCGGCACGATGCGGCGCGGGAGCATAACTCCTGCAAATTTGGTGGGCGTCGACGTGGGTCCCGCGAGAATACGGACCGGCGCGGGCGTTCCGCCGGTGAATTGCAGGAGTTGTGCGCCGCTGAACGCGGAGCTCTCTGGCGGCCGCGGTTCGGGCGTCGACAGAAGCAGCGGCGGCACCGGCCGAGGCCCGCGCGGTGCGGCCGTTCGCGTCGCCGACGACTCAGGCCTCGAGCGCAGCCAGCAGGTCCGCGGGCGCGGCCTGCATCGGATGCGGCCCCGTCACGTCGATGAACACCGTCGAGATCTCTTCGCCGTGCAGCCCGAGGTACGCGCGCAGCCAGCCGGGCGACCGCAGCGCGACGGCCGGCGGGAGCCCGGCGGGCTTGCGGGCGATGTCGCTGAACAGCAGCAGGACGACCGCGCCCGTCTGCGGGTCGCGGTGGGTCCAGACGTCGCCGTCATCCGGCATCCCGTCGCCGTCGCCGCCACCGTCGACCGACGGTCGCAACGGAACGACCGTCGGCCCGTGCCGCAGCGCGAACGCCACCGCGGCGAGGTCCTGCGTCTGCAGCGCGTCGCTGAGCGCGGTGTTGCGGAACTCGGGCTGGCCGTCGGACGGCGAATCGGATTCCGGCATCACGCCAGCGTAGCCGCGCACGACCGAAGCGGTCCGTCCCGTCGCACTCAGGCGAGGAAGCCGCGCAGCAAGGCTTCGGAGCCGGCGAGGTGTTCGAGGGTCGCCGCCTCCGCGGCATCCGCGCGCCCGGCGAGGATCGCGGTGACGATGCGCTCGTGCTGGGCGTTGGAGTGCTCGATGTTGCGGGGCAGGAGCGGGAACGTGTCGAGCCAGGCGTTCACTCGGGCGCGGTTCTCCGCCGCGATCGCGACGAGGGAGGGGATGCCGGCCAGCTCGGCGATCGTGAGGTGAAGGAGGGTGTCGAGGCGCCGGTAGTCCTCGGCGTCGGCATCCGACGCCGCCTCGTGCCGCGCCCACAGGTCGGCCCGCGCCTCCGGTGTGAGCGTCCGCCCGGCGGCCGTGCGGGACGCGCCGGCCTCGATGACGCGCCGCAGCCCGAGGACATCCTCCAGCTCATCGAGCGGAACGACGCCCGGATGCGGCGCCTGGGGCAGCGGGTCGGCGACGAACGTGCCGCCGTAGCGTCCGCGGCGCCGGACGAGGTACCCGGCATCCGCGAGCTCGCGGATCGCCTCGCGCACGGTGTCGCGGCTGACCTCGTAGCGTCCCGACAACTCGCGCTCGGACGGCAGGGACTCTCCCGGCGCGACGACGCCGAGCCGGATGGTCTGCACGAGCCGCGCGACCGTGTCTTCGAGCGCGTTGCCCTCTCGCAGCGGCCGGTAGACGACCTTGCGTACTTCGCGCAGCGGAGCGTCGGTCATTGCGACCACCGAAACCGTGCCGGACGACGGCTTACTGTGACCGGCGATCGTCGACGCGCCGCACGTCGTGCACATCCGTCCCGCCCCGCAGTCGTCCGGTACATGTTCCGACCCTAGAGCGGCGTGACGTAGGCGTTCGTGATGCCGCCGTCGACCACGAACGCGGTCGCGGTGATGAACGACGCGTCGTCCGAGGCGAGGAACGCGACGGCCGCCGCGAGCTCCTCCGGCTCGGCGAACCGCCCCATCGGCACGTGCACGAGACGGCGCTGCGCCCGCTCGGGATCCTTCGCGAACAGCTCCTGCAGCAGCGGGGTGTTCACCGGGCCCGGGCACAGGGCGTTCACGCGGATGCCCTGCCGCGCGAACTGCACACCGAGCTCGCGCGTCATCGCGAGCACGCCGCCCTTCGAGGCGGTGTAGCTGATCTGCGACGTCGCCGAGCCGAGCAGAGCGACGAACGACGCCGTGTTGATGATGGAGCCCCGCCCCGCGGGCACCATGTGCCGCAGCGCCGCGCGCGAGCAGAGGTACACGCTCTTGAGGTTGACGTCCTGCACGCGATCCCACGCCGGGAGCTCGGTCGTCTCGATCGAGTCGTCGTCGGCGGGCGAGATGCCGGCGTTGTTGAACGCGATGTCGAGCCGCCCGAACTCCGCCGCGACCCCGTCGAACACCTCGTTGACGAGGTCCTCGTCGGCCACGTTCACCCGGCGGAACACGCCACCCACCTCGGATGCCGCCGCCTCCCCCGTGACCGGGTCGAGGTCGGCGATCACGACGAACGCGCCCTCGGCGGCGAACCGGCGCGCCGTGGCGAGGCCGATCCCGCTCGCGCCGCCGGTGATGACGGCGACGCGGTCCTTGAGTCGCTGGGTCAGATCCATGTGGTGTTCCTCTTCTCCCTCATGTCCCGAAATCTCCGGTGCATGTCCCGAATTGTGCCGTCTGCGTGGCCCCGAACCGGTCGGATTCGGGACATGGTCTGGATAGGGATGCCGCTCACGGCGCGTCCGTGGCGAAGAAGACGTTCTTCGTCTCGGTGAAGTGCTCCGCGGCATCCGGTCCGAGCTCGCGCCCGAGTCCCGAGGCCTTCATCCCGCCGAACGGAGTGGTGTAGCGCACCGATGAGTGCGAGTTGACCGACAGCACGCCGCTCTTGACGCCACGCGCGACACGGACGGCCCGCCCGAGGTTTTCGGTCCAGATCGAGCCGGCGAGTCCGTAGATCGTGTCGTTCGCGAGCGCGATCGCGTCGGCTTCGTCCTCGAAGGGCATGACCGCGACCACCGGGCCGAAGATCTCATGCTGCGCGACGCGGTCGTGGCGTGAGTCGGGGATCACGACCGCCGGCGCGAACCAGAAGCCCGGCCCGCTCGGGGCCGAGCCGCGGAAGGCGACGCGCGAGTGCGTGACGAACGGCGTGACCGTGTCGCGGTGCGCCGCCGAGATGAGCGGGCCCATCTGCGTCGCCTCGTCGTGGGGGTCGCCGACCCGCCAGTCCGCGACGGCGGGCTCGAGCAGCTCGAGGAAGCGGTCGAACACCGAACGCTGCACCAGGATGCGGCTGCGCGCGCAGCAGTCCTGACCGGCGTTGTCGAACACGGCGCCCGGCGCCGACGCGGCCGCCTGCGCGAGATCGGCGTCCGCGAAGACGATGTTCGCGCTCTTGCCGCCGAGTTCGAGTGTCACGGGCTTGAGCGCCCGGGCGCACCCGGCGGCGACGTCCGTGCCCACCTCGGTGGAGCCGGTGAAGACGACCTTCCGCACATCCGGGTGCGACACGAAGCGCTGCCCGACGACCGACCCCGAACCGGTCACGACCTCGAAGAGGCCGTCCGGGAGTCCGGCCTCGCGTGCGAGCTCGCCGAGTCGCATCGCCGTGAGCGGCGTGAGCTCCGCGGGCTTGAGCACCACCGCGTTGCCGGCCGCGAGCGCGGGGGCGAAGCCCCAGGCCGCGATCGTCATCGGGAAGTTCCAGGGCACGATGATGCCGACGACGCCGTACGGCTCGTGGAACGTCACATCGATCCCACCCGCGACGGGGATCTGCTGACCCGTCAGCCGCTCGGGCGCCCCGGCGTAGTAGTTCAGGACCTGGGCGACGTGGGATGCCTCCCACCGCGCGGACCCGATCGGATGCCCGGAGTTGCGCACCTCGAGCAGGGCGAGCTCTTCGACATGCGCCTCGACGACGCGCGCGAACGAACGCAGCGCGTCGGCGCGCGCCACCGGGCTGAGAGCTGCCCACGAGCGCTGGGCCCGCACGGCTCGCGCGATCGCGTCGTCGACGTCTTCGACCGTCGCGCGGGGCACGTCGCGGAGCGGTTCCGCGGTCGCCGGGTTGATGACGGTGAAGCTGCTCACGTCCGTGCCTCCGAGTTCATGCGTGTAGCGGCATACGCCGCGGTTCCGTCCACCCGTGCGCGGCCGTACTCCGCCGCGGCATCCACGAGGCCGGCGAACAGACGTCGGTCCTCGCGGTTCTCCTCCGGGTGCCACTGCACGCCGACGAGGTAGCCGTCGGCGGTCGACTCGAAGGCCTGCACGAGCCCGCTGTCGTCGCGCGCCGTGACCTGGAGCTCTTCCCCCAGGCGGTCGATGCCCTGGTGGTGATAGCTGTGCACCCCGAAGTCCCCGGCGCCGATCAGGTCGGCGAGCACGGTTCCGCCCTCGACCGACACGGTGTTGGTGGCGAACACGCCGCCACCGATCCGGTGGCGGTCGGTGCCGAGCGCTTCGGGAAGGTGCTGGTGCAGCGTCCCGCCGCGCGCGACGTTCACGAGCTGCAGTCCGCGGCAGATCGCGAAGACCGGCATCCGTCGCTCTTCGGCGCCGCGGAACAGCGCGAGCTCCCACTCGTCGCGGTCCGGCCGCGCCGGATCGGTGCGCGGATGGCGCTCCGCGCCGTACAGCTCGGGCTGCACGTCGAGACCGCCCGTGAGGATGAGCCCGTCGAGCCCGTCGAGCACGGCGGCCGCGGCATCCGCCGAAGCGGGCTGCGGGGGCAGCAGCACCGCGATGCCGCCCGAGGCGATCACGGCGTCGAAGTACTGCTGCGGCAGGAACGCCGCGCGCACGTCCCACACGCCCTGCTTCGCCTGCTCGAGGTACGTCGTCAAACCGATCACGGGATGCCGCGCGTGCGGCCCCGCGCCCGCGGAAGCCCGAGTCACCTCAGAGTCGCTCGAAGCCACGGATCCGCTCCCAGTCCGTCACGGCCGCGTCGTAGGCCTCGACCTCGATCCGCGCCTGGTTCAGGTAGTGCTCGACCATGTCGCCGCCGAACGCCGCGCGCGCGATCTCGGACTCCTCGAAGAGCTGCGCCGCATCGCGGAGCGTCGTCGGAAGGTGCTCGACCCCCGACGAGTACGCGTTCCCGGCGAGCGGGTCGGGCAGGGGCAGCTCGTTCTCGACGCCGTACAGCCCACCCGCGATGATCGCACTGATCGCGAGGTACGGGTTCACATCGCCGCCCGGAACCCGGTTCTCGGGCCGCAGCGACGAGCCGTGACCGATGACCCGCAGGGCGCACGTGCGGTTGTCGAGGCCCCAGGCCACTCCCGTGGGGGCGAACGTGCCCCGCTGGTAGCGCTTGTAGGAGTTGATCGTCGGGGCGTAGAGCAGGGTGAACTCCCGGAGCGTCGCGAGGATGCCGGCGATCCAGTGCTCCATGAACGGGCTGAAGCCGTACGCGCCGTCCCCGGCCATGACCGGAGTGCCGTCCTGGTCGCGCACCGAGAGGTGGATGTGGCAGCTGTTGCCCTCGCGCTCGTTGAACTTGGACATGAACGTGAGCGACTTGCCGTGCTTCTCGGCGATCTCCTTGGCGCCGGCCTTGTAGATCGTGTGCTGGTCGGCCGTCTCGAGCACTTCGGCGTATCGGAACGCGATCTCCTGCTGACCGAGGTTGCACTCGCCCTTCACGCCTTCGCAGTACATGCCCGCGCCGTCCATCCCGCGGCGGATGTCGCGCAGCAGCGGCTCGAGCCGTCCCGACGCGAGGAGGTCGTAGTCGACGTTGTAATCCGTGGCGGGGGTCAGTCCGCGGTAGCCCTTCGCCCAGGCATCCCGGTAGGTGTCGTCGAAGACGATGAACTCGAGTTCGGTGCCCGAATACGCCGTGAGACCGCGTTCGGCCAGTCGCTCGCGCTGATTCTTGAGGATCGCCCGGGGGGACTGCACCACGGGGTCGCCGCTCTCCCACGCGAGGTCCGCCATCACGAGCGCGGTGCCGGGCATCCACGGGATCCGCCGCAGCGTGGCCGGGTCGGACAGCAGCATCATGTCGCCGTAGCCCTTCTCCCAGCTCGACATGGCGTACCCGTCGACGGTGTTCATGTCGACGTCGACCGAGAGGAGGTAGTTGCACGCTTCCGCGCCGTGGGGGAGGACCTCCTCCTGGAAGAGCCGGGCCGAGACGCGCTTGCCGACGAGTCGGCCCTGCGCGTCGCCGAAGGCCACGATGACGGTGTCGATCTCGTCCGCCGCGATCGCGGCGTTCAGTTCCGAGACGCTGAGGTTTCCGGGCATCCGTCGTCTCCCTGGGTCCGTCACCGCGCGGCCGGTGGTGCCCGCGCTCCGACCACTGTAGCCACGGAATCGACTTCAAAGGTAGACAGAACCCACCTTTAGGGACACAATCATGCGCAGGGCGCCAGCCTCGCACCACCCGAATCCCCCAGGGCGCCCGGCCGCACGCCATTCCGAATGCACGGAGGACCCCGATGACCCAATCCAGCAGTGTGCCGTCGCGCAGCGAGTCCGCCAAGGTCGCCGGGGCGACCTATACGCGGGCCGGTCAGGATTACTTCGAGAAGCGCGGCCTCAAGCGCGCGGCCGGCATCTGGGGCCTGTGGGGTCTCGCGGTGGCCGCCGTCATCTCGGGTGATTTCTCGGGATGGAACTTCGGCATCGACTTCGCCGGGTTCGGCGGGATGCTGATCGCCTTCGCGATCCTCGTCATCATGTACTACGGCATGATCTTCTCGATCGGCGAGATGGCCGCCGCGATGCCGCACACCGGCGGCGCCTACTCGTTCGCGCGATCCGCGATGGGTCCGTGGGGCGGCCTGGTCACCGGCGCGGCCGAGACGATCGAGTACGTCGCGACGACGGCGGTGATCGTCTACTTCTCCGCGTCGTATGCGGATGCGATCACGAGCGAGCTGCTGGGCTTCTCGATGCCGGCCTGGGTGTGGTGGGTCATCCTCTACGCCGTCTTCATCGGGCTCAACTCGGCCGGCGCGGCGATCTCCTTCACGTTCGCGATCGTCGTCTCGATCATCTCGATCGGCATCATCCTCGTCTTCTCGGCGATGGCGATCTTCTCCGGCGCGTTCCAGTGGGCGAACCTCTGGGACATGGCCCCCGATCCGGGCCAGACCGAGTTCCTCCCGCACGGGGTGTTCCCGATCCTGTTCGCGCTGCCGTTCGCGATGTGGTTCTTCCTCGGCATCGAAGAGCTCCCGCTGGCCGCGGAGGAGTCGCACGACCCGGTCCGCGACATCCCCAAGGCCGGATTCTGGGCGCGCGGCACCCTGATCGTCACGGGTCTGCTCGTGCTGTTCCTGAACACGGGCGTCATCGGCGCCGAGGCCACCGGTGTCTCGGCCGAGCCGCTCCTGGACGGCTTCCGGGCGATCGTCGGCGACCAGCTCGCCGCCCTGCTCGCGCTGTTCGCCCTCGTCGGGCTGCTCGCATCGCTCCAGGGCATCATGTTCGCGTACGGGCGCAACATGTACTCGCTCTCGCGCGCCGGCTACTACCCGAAGTTCCTCTCGCTCACGGGCAAGCGCAAGACCCCGTGGGTCGCCCTCACGGTGGGCGCCGCGATCGGCTTCGTCTCTCTGGTCATCCTCGACGCGCTCTCCGCGGCGAACGAGGGCGCAGGAGCCGTCGCCGGTGCGATCGTCCTCAACATCGCCGTGTGGGGAGCGGTGCTCGCCTACCTGCTGCAGATGATCTCTTTCGTCATCCTGCGGCGCAAGTTCCCGAACGTGCATCGCCCGTACCGCAGCCCGTGGGGCGTCACCGGTGCCGTGGTCGCCGCAGTGATCGCCGCCCTGATCTTCGTGGGCTTCCTGCTCAACCCCACCTTCCTGCCGGCGATCATCGCGATCGGCGTGGTCTACGTCGTCATCCTCGTCGGGTTCGCACTGTTCTTCCGCCACCGCCTCGTGCTCTCCCCGGAGGAGGAGTACGCCCTGTCGGGCGGCACGCACTGGAACCCCGAGGAAGAGGGGTACGACGCGATGGAGAAAGAAGTCTTCGGAGACAAGCCGTAGACGCCTGAGGGGGCGACGGGGTCGGAGCGGTCCGGGGGACGCTCCGACCCCGCGGCATGTCCGCGACCGGATGCCGGAACGGGTGAGTGCCCCATGCCCCGATGGCCGGATGCCGGAGTGGATGGATGCCGGAACCGCCGGATGCCGGAAACGAGCGGGAAGTGACTCGGCCCCCTCGGGCCACCCCCTGCGCGGGGAGTGACTCGAGAGGGCCAAGTGCTCTCCGGGGGCTCAGTACCTCGCTGGGGACGAGAACGCTGCTGGGGACAGCTGTGAGCCGTCGAAACGGGAGCTGTCGTCTACGCTACGCTTCCGCCCCGCATCCGTCTGTCCCCTGTTCGGGGGACAACTCGCGCGACCGAAACGCCGACCGGATCAGTACAGCAGCATCTGCGTCGTCTGCGTTGACGCGATCCCGCCGATCTCGACGCTGAGATGGTACGACGCCCCGCCGCCGGGGGCGATCTGACGGTTCGATTCGCCGCACGTGCTCACCGATGACCGCGTGCGGTCCCACGTGAGCGGCGCGGCGCTCGAGACCGACTGGCCCGCCGCGAGCAGCACGACCATGTCGCTCGGCTCGGTCTGGCAGTCGGTGGACCGCCACCACACGTCGCTGCCGCTCATGATCGTGAACGACTGCGCCGACGTGCCGACGTTGAGCGTGCAGTCGTCGGCACCGTTGTTCGTCAGACGGATCGACAGCTGGGGGTTCTGCCCCGCCGCATAGGTGTCCTGATCGGCGAGCCCCTCCACCGTGATGTCGCGTGCGACGCACGGCTGCGCGACGGGCGTCGCCTCCGGCGCGGGGGTCGTCGGGGCGGGTTCAGGCTCGGTCGTCTCCTCCGCGGCGGGTGTGGGGCTCGACGTCGTCGCCGCCGGCACCGGCAGATCGGTCGCCGTCGCGCGTGTCGGACTCGGCGCGGAGGCATTCTCGGTGCCCGCGCTCTCGGCGGCGGCGCCGCGCCACGGCTGGGCGATGAGCACCCAGACGAGCGCCGCGATCGCCACGAGGGCCAGCAGCAGAACGATGCGCCGACGCCGGTACACCGCCGGGGAGTGCCGCCGGCGCGGGGATTCGCCGCTCATGAGCCCAGGGTACGTCGGCGCGCGGACCCCGCCGCGACGGCACGCGCGGGCTGGCGGCATCCTGCCGGGCTCTGCCTGCGAGGTCGGGACTCAGAGCCGCTTGAGCATGCGGGTGTTGCCGAGCGTGTTCGGCTTGACGTGCGCGAGATCGAGGAACTCCGCCACGCCCTCGTCGGGGCTGCGGATGAGCTGCGAATACACGTCGGGGTCGACGACCTGCTCGCCGATCTCCTCGAAGCCGCGCCGTGTGAAGAACTCGACCTCGAAGGTGAGGCAGAACAGCCGGCTGAGGCCGAGCGCGCGCGCGTTCGCCTCGAGCGCCGCGACGATCTCGCGGCCCACGCCGTGGTGCAGCCAGTCGTCGGCGACGATCAGCGTACGCACCTCGCCGAGGTCCTCCCACATGACGTGGAGGGCGCCGCAGCCGATCAGGCGGCCGGTCTCGTCTTCGGCGACCACGAACTGCTGCACGGCCTCGTACAGCACGACGAGGTCCTTGCCGAGGAGGATGCGGCGCTGGACGTACGGCTCGAGCAGATCGCGGATGCCGCGGACGTCCGCCGACCGCGCCGCACGGACCCTGAACTCGCTCACCGTCCCAGCCTACGTCCGCCGGGCGCGCCGCCGGGGACGACGAAGGGGCGGATGCCGTGGCACCCGCCCCTTCGGAACGTCAGGCTCCGAGCCTGCGTCAGTCGCTCGTGATCGCGAGGTCCGGCGTCGCCGCGATCTCACCCGCGGTCACGACGCCGACGGCGACCTTCTCGCCGCGCGGCGCGGTCTCGAAGACGAATGCGCCGTTCTCGACGTCGACCTTCACGTGATCGCCGGGGTTGAGCTCGCCGTGCAGGATCTTCTCCGACAGCCGGTCCTCGACCTCGCGCTGCATCGCACGGCGCAGCGGACGCGCGCCGAGCGTCGGGTCGAACCCGATCTCGATGAGCTTGTCCTTCGCGGCATCCGACAGCTCGACCGTCATGTCGCGGTCCAGCAGACGCTCGCTGAGCCGCTTCGTGAACAGGCCGACGATCTGACGCAGCTCGTCCTTGTTCAGCTGCGGGAAGACGATGATGTCGTCGAGGCGGTTGAGGAACTCGGGCTTGAAGTTGCGCTTGAGCTCTTCGTCGACCTTGCCCTTCATGCGCTCGTACGACGTCGCCGCGTTGCCCTCGACCTGGAATCCGACCGGTCCACCCGCGATCGCCGACGAACCGAGGTTGGTCGTCATGATGATCACGGTGTTCTTGAAGTCGATCACGCGTCCCTGACCGTCGGT
>CAYOQY010000062.1:0-14994 GCA_964406225.1 uncultured Microbacterium sp. | reverse complement strand
TGCAGCCGCCCGTGTCCACGCCCACGGCGCGGATGATGTCGATGCCGATGTCGCGGAGCTTCTGGTACTCCCGGTCGGTGAGGGTGAGCGCCGGGGCGACCGTGATCGAGTCTCCGGTGTGGACGCCGACGGGGTCGACGTTCTCGATCGAGCACACGACGACCGTGTTGTCGGCGGTGTCGCGCATGAGCTCGAGCTCGTACTCCTTCCACCCGAGGATCGACTCCTCCAGCAGGACCTCGGTGGTCGGCGAGTCGCGGAGCCCTGCCCCGCCGATGCGGCGCAGGTCCTCCTCATCGTACGCGAAGCCCGAGCCGAGCCCGCCCATCGTGAAGGAGGGACGCACGACGAGCGGGTAGCCGAGCTCGGCCGCGCCGGCCAGCAGGTCCTCCATCGAGTGCGCGATGACACTGCGCGCGACGTCGGCCCCGGCATCCAGCACGAGCTCTTTGAAGACCTGGCGGTCCTCGCCCTTGCGGATCGCGTCGACCTTCGCGCCGATGAGCTCGACGCCGTACTTCTCCAGGATCCCCTGCGCGTGCAGGGCCATCGCCGCGTTGAGCGCCGTCTGTCCGCCGAGCGTCGGCAGGATCGCGTCGGGATTCTCCTTCGCGATGATCGTCTCGATGACCGCGGGGGTGATCGGCTCGATGTAGGTCGCGTCGGCGAAATCGGGGTCGGTCATGATCGTCGCGGGGTTGGAGTTGACGAGGATGACCCGGACGCCCTCCTCGCGCAGGACGCGGCAGGCCTGCGTCCCCGAGTAGTCGAACTCGCACGCCTGGCCGATCACGATCGGCCCGGAGCCGATGACCAGGACGCTCTTGATGTCTTCGCGCTTAGGCATTCGCGTCTTTCTTGGCGAGGTGGTCGCGGACGAGGTCCGCGAAACGGTCGAACAGGTAGTTGGCATCGTGCGGGCCGGCGGCCGCCTCCGGGTGGTACTGCACCGAGAACGCCGGGATGTCCAGCGCCCGCAGGCCCTCGACGACGCGGTCGTTCAGGCCGATGTGGCTGACCTCGACCCGGCCGTAGCCGTTCGGGGAGTCGAACGAGCCCTCGAGTGGGGCGTCCACCGCGAACCCGTGGTTGTGGGCCGTGATCTCCACCCGTCCGGTCTGCTTGTCGAGCACCGGCTGGTTGATGCCGCGGTGGCCGAACGGGAGCTTGTACGTCCCGAGACCGAGTGCGCGGCCGAGCAGCTGATTGCCGAAGCAGATGCCGAAGAACGGCAGTCCGTCATCGAGCACCGCCCGCAGGAGCGCGACGTGGTCACCCGAGGCGGCCGGGTCGCCCGGGCCGTTCGAGTAGAACACCGCGACGGGGTCGATCGCCCGCAGCTGCTCGATCGTGACGTCCTGCGGCAGCACGTGCACCTCGAAGCCGCGCTCGGCGAGGTTGAGGATCGTCGCCTGCTTCACGCCCAGGTCGAGCACGGCGAGGTTGCCGATGCGCTCGCCGACCGCCGGGGTGACCTCCGGCGCGCTGACCGAGACGTCGGCCGACAGGTTCTGGCCGGTCATCTCGGGCGCGGCGCGTACGATCTCGAGCTGCTCTTCGGCGCTCAGGGCGGCGGCGTCGCCCGAGAAGATCCCGCCGCGCATGCTGCCCGCCGAGCGGATGCGGCGCGTGACCGCGCGCGTGTCGATCCCGCTGATGCCGATCGCGCCGTCGTGCACGAGCGCGTCATCGAGCGACTCGTCGGCGCGCCAGTTCGACACGATCCGCGAGGGGTCGCGCACGATGTACCCCGACACCCAGATGCGTCGGGATTCGGGGTCCTCGTCGTTCATGCCCGTGTTGCCGATGTGGGGCGCGGTCTGCAGGACGATCTGCCCCGCGTACGACGGGTCGGTGAGCGTCTCCTGGTAGCCGGTCATGCCGGTGGCGAAGACGACCTCGCCGAGCGTCGTGCCGCGCGCGCCGTACGCGCGCCCGACATGGCGGGTGCCGTCCTCCAGGACGAGCACGGCGGGGTCGCCGGTGAATCCGGCGGGGGGTGTGGTGGGGGCAGTCATTCGTCCGCTCCTGTCGGGGTCAAGAGAGTGCTGATCTCGTCGGCGACGGCACGCGCGGAGGCGTCCTGCGGCCGGAGGTAGGTGTCCACGAGGGTGTCGGCATCCGCGCGCCACGACACGCGCACGAGCCCGTCCCGCTCGACGACGCGGTCGATCGCGACCGTGGCCTGCGCGACCTCGGCGAGACGCTCGGTCGGCAGGAACATCCGCGGCTGGTCGGAGAGGTCGAGCGCGATGCCCGCGGTCGTGACCGTCAGGTCGGCGCGCGAGCGGAAACCGAGACCGCGGATGGCGAGGCGCTCGAGCGGTTCTCCGTGCCGCGTGGTCGCGACGTAGAGCGCTTCGTGCACGCTGACCGTCGCGGCGTCGGCAGGGACCTCGCCCACGGGTGCGGCGATGCCTGCATCGCGGCGGGTGCGTCGCCACCACGACCAGGCGAGCAGCCCGAGCACGACCAGCGCGATGCCGATCATGACGAGCAGTGCCGCTTCGCGGGTCACGCGCGCTCCCCCGGGGCATCCAGGAGCGTGCCGTCCGCGACGGTCGCGACGCCCCGGTGCAGCGTCCACCGCACCTCTCCGGGCAGCTCGCGCCCGAGGTAGGGCGAGTTCACGCTGCGGCCGTGCAGGTCCCCGGTCGTGAACGGGCGCGTCGGCGAGGGGTCGTACAGCGTGAGGGATGCCGGCTCCCCCGGCGTCAGCGGCGTGCCGTGCCCCGCGAGCCTGCCGATGCGCGCCGGTGTGCGCGACATCACGCGCGCCACATCCGGCCAGGTGAGCATCCCGGTGTCGATCATCGCCAGCTGGACGACGTGCAGGGCGCTCTCGAGTCCGACCATGCCGTTCGCGGCGGACTGCCACTCGCACGCCTTCGCCTCGGTCGGGTGGGGAGCGTGGTCGGTCGCGACGATGTCGATCGTGCCGTCGGCGAGGCCCTCGCGAACGGCGCGCACGTCTTCCGCACGGCGCAGGGGCGGGTTGACCTTGAAGTGCGCGTCGTAGCCGCGCGCGAGCTCGTCGGTCAGCAGGAGGTGGTGCGGCGTCACTTCGGCCGTGACGTTCACGCCGCGTCGCTTCGCCCACCGGATGATCTCGACCGATCCGGCGGTCGACAGATGGCACACGTGCAGCCGCGAGCCGACGTGCTCGGCGAGCAGGACGTCGCGGGCGATGATCGACTCCTCCGCGACGGCCGGCCAGCCGGCGAGTCCGAGTTCGGCCGACACGGCGCCCTCGTTCATCTGCGCACCCTCGGTGAGCCGCGGATCCTGCGCGTGCTGCGCGATCACGCCGTCGAACGCCTTCACGTACTCGAGCGCCCGCCGCATGATGAGCGGGTCCCAGACGCAGAACCCGTCGTCGCTGAAGACGCGGACGCGCGCGCGGGAATCGGCCATGGCGCCGAGCTCGGCGAGTCGCTCGCCCTTCTGCCCGACCGTCACCGCCCCGATCGGCTGCACCGTGACGAACCCGGCGGCCTCGCCGAGCGCGAGCTCCTGCTCGACCACGCCGGCGGTGTCGGCGACCGGCGAGGTGTTGGGCATCGCGAAGACCGCGGTGTAGCCGCCGGCGGCGGCCGCCCGCGAACCACTCAGGACGGTCTCGGAGGCCTCGTAGCCGGGCTCGCGCAGGTGCGTGTGCAGATCGACGAGGCCCGGAAGCGCGATGAGGCCGTCGGCGTCCACGATCGTGGCGCCGGCGCGGCTCAGTCCCGCGCCGGTCTCGACGATCACGCCGCCGTCGACGATCAGATCGCCGACGCCGCCGCCTTCGAGTCGTGCGCCGCGGATCAGAAGGGTCTCGGTTGTCATCGCCCGTGCTCCGTCTCGTCGTCCGTCCGCGTGTCGCCGCGTTCGCCCGCCAGCAGCAGGTACAGCACCGCCATCCGCACCGAGACACCGTTCGTCACCTGATCGAGGACGGTCGATCGAGCAGAATCGGCGGCTTCGGCGGAGATCTCCAGGCCGCGGTTCATCGGGCCGGGATGCATGACCATGCTATCGGGCCGCAGGGTCGACAGTCGGCGCGCGTCCAGACCCCAGCGCCGGGAATACTCCCGTTCAGTGGGGAAATACGCCGCGTTCATCCGCTCGAGCTGGATCCGCAGCATCATGAGCGCGTCGGGGCCGTGGGCCAGCGCCTCATCGAGGTCGAACAGGACGCGGGCGGGCCACGCCGTCACGTCGTGCGGGACGAGCGTCGGCGGCGCGACGAGGGTGACCTCGGCGCCGAGGGTGTCGAGGAGCCACACGTTCGAGCGTGCGACCCGCGAGTGCAGGATGTCACCGACGATCGTCACGCGGAGGCCGCTGAGGTCGCGTCCCCGGCTGTCGTCGCCGTAGCGGCGCTTGCGCACCGTGAACGCGTCGAGGAGGGCCTGCGTCGGATGCGCGTGCGTGCCGTCGCCCGCGTTCACCACGCCCGCGGTGATCCATCCGCTCGTGGCCAGCGTCCGCGGAGCCCCCGAGGCGCCGTGGCGGATGACGACCGCATCCGCCCCCATCGCCTGGAGGGTCTGCGCGGTGTCCTGCAGCGACTCGCCCTTCGAGACGCTCGAGCCTTTCGCCGAGAAGTTGATGACGTCGGCGCTCAGGCGCTTGGCGGCCGCCTCGAACGAGATGCGCGTGCGCGTGGAGTCCTCGAAGAACAGGTTGACGACCGTCTTGCCCCGCAGCGTGGGCAGCTTCTTGATCTCGCGCTGCTGGGTGTCGGCCATGTCTTCGGCGACGTCGAGGATCTCGATCGCGTCGTCGCGCGAGAGCGTCTTGGTGTCGAGCAGATGCCGCATCAGACTGCTCCCTCGATCGTCACGGACTCTTCGCCGTCGACTTCGGCGAGCCGGACGTTCACGCGCTCGTCGGAGGCGCTCGGGAGGTTCTTGCCCACGAAGTCGGGTCGGATGGGCAGCTCCCGGTGGCCGCGGTCGATCAGGGTGGCCAGCCGCACCGCGGCCGGGCGTCCGATGTCCTGCAGCGCGTCCAGGGCCGCCCGGATGCTGCGACCCGAGAACAGCACATCGTCGACGAGGACCACGACCTTGCCGTCGATGCCGCCCGCCGGGATCGAGGTCGGCTGGGGCGAGCGCGTCGGGTTGCGGTGCAGGTCGTCGCGGTACATCGTCACATCGAGGGCGCCGACCGGTACGGACGCGCCGCTGAAGTCGCCGATGAGGGTGGCGATGCGGTGCGCGAGCGCAACGCCTCGGGTCGGGATGCCGAGGATCACGAGCCGTTCCGGCCCCTTGGCGGACTCGAGGATCTCGTGCGAGATCCGAGTCAGGGCCCGGGCGATGTCGGCCTCATGCAGCACGGTGCGCGTGCTCATCCGCCGCTCCCTTCTCCGCCTCACGGGACGGGGTTAAAGGTTGCTGTGCGTGACCCAGTCTAGCGGGTGGAGGTGTCACCCCGTGCCGGGTCGGAGCCGCGCAGGCGGCTCGAACCGACACGTCCGACGGGGCGGGCCGTGCTCAGGATGCCGCTGACGACACCGTCTCGACCACACGCCCGGCGCGGATCGGGTGACCCTGCGACGTGAGGCACTTGCCGGAGCCCAGATCCCACTTCCAGTCGTGCAGGCTGCACGTGAGCACGCCGTCCTCGATCTTGCCGGTCTTGGACAGGTCGGCCCGCAGGTGCGGGCAACGGCGCTGCACGACCCAATCCGCGAGCTGGATGTCTTCCGAGACGTCCGACTGCTCGGCGTACCAGTTCTCGACGTACTCGATCCGGTCGCGCGACAGGCATTTGAGGAACGTCGTGAGCAGCTCGTTGAACTTGCCGCTGCGCCCGACCGCGAACTGCATCGACAGGAAGATCGAGTTGGACCAGTCGATCTCGTGGTCGCGGATGTTCGTCGAGACCAGATCCGCGGGGATCGTGTACCAGTAGATGCACTCCTCCCCCGCGTACTCGCGCACCTTCGCCTTCGGGAAGTCGACGACCATGTCGAGCTCGCCGATGCGGAAGCGCACGTTGCCGCCCACGCCCTCGCGGAAGATGCGGCCGCGGCGCAGGAGCGGCTCCCACCACTCCTTGATCGCCGCGAGCATCTCCGCCGGGGGGATGACCTCCGCGCGGGTGGCCTCTTCGTCGGCGATCTCGGCCTGGCGGCTCGCCTGCTGCTCGGCGAAGTAGTCCCAGCGGTCCGGCCCGAACATGCGCTCGATCTCGGCATCCGTGTACAGCGTCTGCTCGACGCTCAACTCGCCGCCGTTCAGCTCGACGACGGTTCCCGAAATGAACAGGTGACCGGTGTGCGCCGGGGACTCCTCCTGCAGACGCTCGAGGAACTGCGTCTGGCTCGTGAAGATCGCATCCCCGTCCTGACCCTCCCAGTTGTAGCGGAAGAGCTCGTCGCGCAGGAACATCGGGGGCCCCGCCATCGGGAAGACGTGCGGCGCGTCGACGCGGTCGACGTAGTGCATCGCGCGCTTGTGCTGCGCTTCGCGCTTGAGGTGGGCGAAGTTGCGCTTGGCGTCCTGCGGCAGGTCGTAGACCATGGGCCACCAGATCGCACCGGAGACCTGCGTGAAGTACGCCTCGGGCCGGGAGAACGCGAACAGCTTGTCCATGTCCAGAGGGTGCGAGTCGTTCTGGTTCAGGATCGACGCGGTGCCGTCGTCGACGGACAGGCTCGAGTCGCCGATCGGGCCGTCACTGGGGGCCCGCAGAGGATTGACCATCATCTTCAGCGCGCCGCGCTGGATGACCTCGCCGGCGTGCGTGTAGACGATGTTGTCGTAGCCGAGGCGGCGCAGGTCCTGCTCGAGCTCGTCGGTCGGATAATCCGGCAGGAGGACCTCGATGTCCTTCGGCACGTACGTCTCCAGCAGCCACGGATCGAAGTGATCGCGGTGCCGGTGGCTGATGTACAGGAAGTCGGCCTTGCCGTACTTCTCCCAGTCGAGGCCGCGGTTGTCGGGGAACGGGAACCACGAGCCGAAGAAGGCCGGCTTCACCCAGGGGTCGCAGAGGATGCTCCCTCCCGCCGTCTCGATGAACATTCCGGCGTGGCCGAGGCCCGTGATGCGCATGCTCGCTCCTTCCTCGGCAAGTCTACGAGAGGCTCCCCGACGACCCGGCGGCACGGGCCGTGCATAAGCCGATCAGTCCGTGAACAGTCCGCGGATGTCCTCGGCGGTCAGCGCCTGTCCGAACAGCTCGTCGTCGTCCATCACGGAGCGGAAGAGCCGGGCCTTCCCCCGCTGGAGGGCCATGACCTTCTCCTCGATCGTGCCGTCGGCGATCAGGCGGTACACCATGACGGTGCGGTCCTGGCCGATCCGGTGCGCGCGGTCGACCGCCTGCGCCTCCGCCGCCGGATTCCACCAGGGGTCCAGGAGGAAGACATAGTCCGCTTCGGTCAGCGTGAGGCCGAAGCCCCCGGCCTTGAGGCTGATGAGGAAGACGGGCGCATCGCCGTCGCGGAAGCCGCGCACCGCGGCATCCCGGTCCCGCGTCGATCCGTCGAGATACGCGTGCGGGATGCCGCGCGCGTCGAGCTGCGCGGCCACGAGACCGAGGAACGACGTGAACTGGCTGAACACGAGCGCGCGGTGGCCCTCCGCGATCACGTCGTCGAGCTGCTCGAACAGCGCCGTGAGCTTGCTCGGCACGATGTGCGCGTGCGCCGGGTCCACCAGGCCCGGAGCGAGGCTCATCATCCGCAGGAGCGTGAGCGAGCGGAAGACGATGAACCGGTGGCGGTCGAGGTCTTCCAGGAGGCCCAGCACCTTCTGCCGCTCCCGTTGCAGGACGGTGTCGTACAGAGCGCGGTGCGCCGGGCCGAGCTCGATGCGCAGCTCCTGCTCCTGCTTCGGGGGCAGTTCCGGAGCCACGCTCTCCTTCGTGCGGCGCAGGACGAACGGGCGGATGCGGCGGCGCAGCCGCGCCAGGCGGACCGCGCGGTGGTCGCCGCCCTCCTGCGTGTCGGGCACTTTCCCCTTCTCGATGGGGGCGACGTAGTCGTCGCGGAAGCGCCGCCGCGAGGCGAACAGTCCGGGCGCGGTGAGCGCGAGGAGCGCCCACAGTTCGGTCAGACTGTTCTCCAGCGGCGTGCCGGTGATCGCGAACGTGACATCCGCGCGCAGGGACTTCGCCGCCTGGTACACCTTCGTGCGCGCGTTCTTGACGAACTGCGCCTCGTCCAGCACGAGCGCCGACCACGCCACGTCGGCGAACTCGGGCTCGTCCAGCCGCAAGAGCGCATAGGACGTGACGACGACGTCGGCGGATGCCGCCACGGCGGCGACCGCTGCACCCCGGGTGCGGCGCGTCGCGCCGACGACCTCGACCCGCAGGTCGGGGGCGAACCGCGCCGCCTCGTCGCGCCACGTCGCGAGCACCGACGTGGGTGCGACCACGAGCACCGGCCGGCTCTCGCCCCGCGCACGCGTGTGGGCGATGAGGGTCAGCATCTGCAGCGTCTTGCCCAGTCCCATGTCGTCGGCGAGGATGCCCCCGAGCCTGTGCTCCCAGAGGAACGCGAGCCAGTCGAAGCCCGCGCGCTGGTACGGGCGGAGCGTCGCGCGCACGCCGTCGGGGATCGGGGTGGAGGCCACCGATCCGACGTCGCGCAGGCCCTCCACGGTGCGCCGCCAGGCCACCGCGGGCAGCGCTTCGTCGGCGACGTCTTCGAAGTCGGCCCACAGGTCGATCTGCCGGCGGCTGATGAGCCGTGTGCCGGGCTCCCACTCGGCCAGCTCACCCGCCTCGAGGATCAGGTCCTTCAGACGCTGGAGCGCGGGGTGCGCGAGGGAGAAGTACCGCCCGTCGCTCAGCAGGAGCGAGCGTCGGCCCCGAGCGAGGGCGGAGAACAGCGGTCCGAAAGGGATCGTGCGTCCGTCGATCGTCACGATGACCCCGAGGTCGAACCAGTCCGGATCCGTGGTCTCCACGGTCGAGACGGTGACGTGCGGGTCGCCGGTCAGTTCGCTGTAGCGGGGTCGGTGACCGACGATGATCACCCGGACGTCGGCGAGCCCCTCGAGGTCGGGCAGCAGCCGCGTGGCGAACTCGGCGGCCGCGACGCCCGTGCGCGTCCCGGACGCGGGCATCGCCTCGTCCTCGCGCGCACGCCACACAGCCTCCGCGGTCGCGCGCAGTTCGGCTTCGGCCGCCGGATCGTCGTCGCGACCCGGTGCGCTGTTCAGCGCCCGGTCCTCGCGGCCGTCGTAGGACCAATCGACGCGGAAGTCGAGCCGGTGGGCGGGCGAGAACGTCACCGTCACGGTCAGGTGGGGGCGGTCGGGGGGCGGAAGCTCGATCCCCGGCGCGTCGATCCGCACCCGACGACGCATGCGCGGAAGGTGTTCGCGCTCGAACTCCCCCACATCCTCGGGGGGAACGTCGAGGTCCGTTTGCGCCGCGAGCAGGGTGGCGAGAGGTTCCGGAAGCGGCGTCTCGGCCAGTGTCAGGCTGATCCGCTCGCGCTCGACCTCGTACCGGTACACGCCGGTGCGCCCGATCGGCCGGACCGACGCGCTCTCGGCCCTCTCACCGTCGATCGTCACGAGGGGTGCGAGGCGCAGTCCGCCGTCGGCGCGCTCCAGGCGGAGGCCGACCGTCGCGGTCGTCGCGAGCGTGACCTCGAAGTGACGCGCGGTCGGCACGATCGGGATGTCGAGTGCTGCGGCGCCGGCGAGATGGGGCCAGAGCAGGCTGGACTCGATGTCGTCGAGCGTCAGCCACTGCGCTGCATCCGAGAAGGCCCCGATCATGCGCATGTCGCGCCCGATGCTGTGCAGCTCCACGAACCAGCGCGCCTGCGGCGGGGAGTAGCCGTGGCCGGGGCGCCGCAGGATGTCCCACGACACCGTCCCCTTCACCCACGCGGCGGTGCGCGCGCTGCGCTCCAGCGGCCGCAGGCCCACCATGACGTCGCCGCCGTGCCGGGCCAGGGCGCGCGCGGTCGCGGTCTCGACGCGCGCGGGCGCCCACGGTGATCCGCCGCGGCGCGTGCGCTGACGCAGTTCCAGCCCGAGCGCCAGCGCCGTGGTCGCGGCATCCGCCGGGCTTGCGGCGAACAGCGCGCGCCACGATCCCCCCGCCGACGCTCCGCCGTCCCGCGCCCGGCGGTTGCCGGCGAGGAGCGCCGCGACGATGTGCTTGCAGGCGCGGTGCACCGGGCATGAGCACGTCGCCGAGACGATCGCGCGGTCGGGGTCGCGGGGGTCGAGCACGATCGTGCACCGGTAGGGCTGGGATGCCGTGCCCGCCACGAGCGCGGACAGCACCGACGTCCCGGCATCCCATATGATCGAGCGCACGGCGCCGTCGCGGAAGTACGCGGACCCGCGCTCGAACGCGCCGGCGTCCGCGTGACGACGGATCAGCTCTGGATCGACGAGCGGAGGGTCGACGAGCGGAGGGTCGATCGGCGGTGGGGTCACGGAACCCATCCTCGCAACCGCCTGCGACGCGGCGGAGACGCGGAGCTCAGGAGGAGCGGGCGATGCGTGCGAGCACTCCGTGCACGAACGCGCCGGAGTCGTCGGTGGAGAACTCCTTCGCGAGCTCCACCGCCTCGTCGATCGCGACGGCGGTCGGGACCTCGTCGTTGTAGAGGATCTCCCACACCGCCATCCGCAACAGGGCGCGGTCGACCGCGGGCATGCGGGCGAGCGACCAGTCCTTCGCGAACGTGGTGATCTGCTCGTCGATCTCGTCCTTGTTGTCGACGACGCCGTCCACGATCTCGCGGGCGTACAGCCAGGAGGCCTCACGCGCCGGCTCGTTCGCGGCGCGCTTGGCCTCGGCCGCGAGGGTCACCGACAGGTCGTCGCCGCGCACGTCGGACTGGAACAGGATGTCGAGGGCGCGTTTGCGCGCCTTCGTACGGGCACTCATCGGGCGGGCGCTGCCGCTCTAGTTGACGCGGCCGAGGTAGTCGCCCGTGCGCGTGTCGACCTTGACCTTCGTGCCGGTCTCGAGGAAGAGGGGCACCTGGATCTCGTAGCCGGTCTCGACTGTCGCGGGCTTCGTGCCGGCGGAAGAGCGGTCGCCCTGCAGTCCGGGTTCGGTGTACGTGATCTCGAGGACGACGGATGCCGGAAGCTCGACGTACAGCGGGTTGCCGTTGTTCAGGGCGATCTGGACCTGCTGATTCTCCAGGAGGAAGTTCGCGGCGTCGCCGACGATCGTGGCGGGCACGGTGAGCTGGTCGTAGTCGGCGACGTCCATGAACACGAACGCTTCGCCGTCGTTGTACAGGTACGTGAAGTCACGACGGTCGACGTTCTCGATGTCGATCTTCGCGCCCGCGTTGTACGTGCGGTCGACCGTCTTGCCGGAGACGACGTTCTTGAGCTTGGTGCGCACGAACGCCCCGCCCTTGCCGGGCTTGACGTGCTGGAACTCGATCACGTTCCACAGCTGTCCGTCGATGCTGAGGACGACGCCGTTCTTGATGTCTGCGGTGGATGCCATGCGATGAGGTTCCGTTTCGTGTGGAAAGCTGCGGGCAGATCACGGCCCAGCGTTCGATTCTACGGGATGCCGCGGCGGCGCCGTCGAGATCAGCCCTCGGCCTGTCCCGTGATCGCGTCGATCAGCCGGTCGGCGGCCGTGACGTATCCCGTCACGCCCTCGCCGATCACGTGCACGATCGCCACGTCGTGGACGTACGAGTGGTGCCGGAACTCCTCGCGTTCGTACACGTTGCTGATGTGCACTTCGGCGACGGGCAGGCTCACCCCCGACAGGGCGTCGCGCAGCACCACGGAGGTGTGCGTCAGCCCTCCCGGGTTGATCACGATGCCGGCGCACGTCTCACGTGCGGCGTGGATCGCATCCAGGAGCACGCCCTCGTGATTGCTCTGGATCGCCTCGACCTGAAAGCCGCGCGCGGCGGCGGCATCCCGGACGAGTCGTTCGACGTCCGCGAGCGTCGACGTGCCGTAGACACCCGGTTCGCGGGTGCCCAGCAGGTTGAGATTCGGGCCGTTGACGAGCAGGAGGCGGCGGGGCGCGGTCACGCCTCCACCCTAGGCCCGGGCGTCGAGCGCGAGCGCGGTGCGCACGAATGCGGAGATGTGCACGATCGCGGATGCCGCGGGCACGAGATCTCCGTCATCGTGCACATGTCCGTCATCGTGCGCGCGGCGTGCGTCGCCGAGGCGGCCGATCAGCCGGCGACTTCCTGGTACGCCGCGAACAGCAGCGACTCGTCCGGCGCCTGCAGCACGGTCGGGCGCGCGATGTCGTCGAGGACGATGAAGCGCAGCATCCCGCCGCGGCTCTTCTTGTCGCGCTGCATCGTCGCCAGCAGCTGCGGCCATGCCCCCGCCCGGTAGGAGGTCGGCAGGCCGAGCAGCTCGAGCACGTCGCGGTGCCGCTGCGCGGCGGCATCCGGCAGACGACCGGCGAGGCGCGACAGCTCGGCGGCGTACATCATGCCCACCGAGATCGCCGCGCCGTGGCGCCACCGGTAGCGCTCGGCATGCTCGATCGCGTGGCCGAGCGTGTGGCCGTAGTTGAGCACTTCGCGCAAGCCCCCCTCGCGGAAGTCCTCCCCCACGACGTGCGCCTTCATCGAGATCGCCAGTTCGATGCAGCGGCGGAACGCGTCGGTCGACGGATCCACCGCGGCCTCGTGGTCGGTTTCGATGAGGTCGAGGATCTCGGGGTACCAGATGAATCCGGCCTTCACGACCTCGGCGAAGCCCGCGACGGCCTCGTTCGACGACAGCGTCGCGAGCAGGTCGAGGTCGCACACCACCGCGCTCGGGGCCCAGAACGCGCCGACGAGGTTCTTGCCCTCCGCCGTGTTGATGCCCGTCTTGCCGCCGACCGCGGCGTCCACCATGCCGAGGACGGTCGTGGGCACCTGCACGATCTGTACGCCGCGGAGCCACGTCGCCGCGACGAAGCCGGCGAGATCCGTGACGGCTCCGCCGCCGAAGCCGACGACGGCATCCGTCCGGGTGAAATCGGCCTTGCCCATCACCTGCCAGCAGAACGCGGCGACCTCCACGCGCTTCCCCGCCTCGGCATCCGGGATCTCGGCCAGGAGCACGTCCCGCGTACCGTCCGCCATGAGGCGCTCACGCAGTTCGCCTGCGGCCGTCGCGAGCGTGGGCGGGTGGACGACGAGGACCTTCCGCACCGTCGGCGCGAGCGCCTCGCCGACGCGGTCGAGGATGCCGCGCCCCACCGCGATCTCGTAGCCGCCGTCGCCCGGAACGTGGATGGTCATGGTCTGGCTCATGCGGTCTCCTGCGGTCGGTTCGTCGCCCAGGCGACGATGTCGGCGACGACCGCCGCGAGCGGGCCGGTCGAGGTGTCGAACGTGACGTCGGCCGCCTCGTCGTACAGCTCCCGGCGCTCGGCGAAGATGCGCTTCCACCTCGCCACCGGATCGCCGTCTGCCAGCAGCGGCCGATCGGCCCCGTGGATGCGCGCGGCGACGATGTTCGGCGAAACCGTGAGGAAGACGACGCGATGGTCCTTCAGACGGGCGCGGGTGTCGGCATCCAGGACCGCGCCGCCCCCGAGGGCCACCACTCCCCCGCGAGCGAGCGCCTCTCTCACCGCCTCCCGCTCGAGCTGGCGGAATCGCGCCTCGCCCTCGCGGACGAACAGCTCCGGGATGGGGCCGTGATCGCGGACGACGATCTTGTCGGTGTCGGCGAACGGTACTCCGAGTTCGCGTGCGACGCGACGGCCGATGCTCGTCTTGCCGGCACCCATGGGTCCGATCAGGACGATCGCACCCGTGGGCTCTGCGACGGCATCCGGGGCGACGGCATCCGGCGCGTCAGCGGACGACATCGCGGTCGACGAGCGCGGGGTCGCTGGCGGATGTGGTGCGCAGCGTCTCGGGGAGGGCGGCGAGGTACCCCGCGAGGTTGCGACGCGTCTCGGCGACGCTGTCGCCGCCGAACTTCTCCAGCACGACCTCCGCGAGCACGATCGCCGTCATCGCCTCCGCGACCACGCCGGCTGCCGGCACCGCGCACACGTCGGAGCGCTGGTGGTGCGCGGACGCGGTCTCACCCGTCGAGACGTCGATCGTCCGCAGCGCGTGCGGCACGGTCGCGATCGGCTTCATCCCGGCGCGCACGCGCAGCACGGTTCCGGTCGACATGCCGCCTTCCGTGCCTCCGGCCCGGTCGCTCGAGCGCGTGATGCCGTCGTCCGTCACGAACAGCTCGTCGTGGGCCGCCGAACCGCGGCGGCGGGTCGTCTCGAATCCGTCGCCGACCTCGACCCCCTTGATCGCCTGGATGCTCATGAGCGCCTGCGCGAGCTTGGCGTCGAGGCGCCGGTCCCAGTGCACGTGCGAGCCGAGTCCCGGCGGCAGACCGTAC
Organism: uncultured Microbacterium sp.; assembly: GCA_964406225.1. Classification (GTDB taxonomy): domain Bacteria; phylum Actinomycetota; class Actinomycetes; order Actinomycetales; family Microbacteriaceae; genus Microbacterium. Next base: position 670 of record CAYOQY010000062.1, on the reverse strand, counting down.
GCGAGCACCTCGACGATGCCGCCCAGGGTGTCGCCGTCCTTGCGCGCCGCATCGACCTCGGCGACCATGCGCGCCGACGTCTCGGCGTCGAAGCACCGCAGTGGATCCGCGTCGAGTGCATCCACGTCGTCGGGTGTCGGCAAAGCGGCGCCGTCGGGGACGCGCACCGGGCCGATCGAGAGCGTGTGGCTGACCAGACGGATGCCGAGCTCGGCGAGGAAGGCGCGCGCGACGGCACCGAGCGCGACGCGTGCGGCCGTCTCGCGGGCGCTCGCGCGCTCGAGGATCGGACGCGCCTCGTCGAAGCCGTACTTCTGCATGCCGACGAGATCGGCGTGACCGGGGCGCGGGCGCGTCAGGGCCGCACCGCGGCCGCGGGACTTCTCGGTCAGCTCGATGGGCTCGGGGCTCATGACCTCGACCCACTTCGGCCATTCCGTGTTGCCGATGCGCAGCGCGATCGGGCTTCCGAGGCTCGAGCCGTGCACGACGCCCGACGAGATCGAGAGTTCGTCCTCCTCGAACTTCATGCGGGAGCCTCGGCCGTAGCCGAGCTTGCGGCGGGCGAGGTCGGCCTGGATGGCGGCGCGCGACACGGGGACGCCGGCAGGCAGACCCTCCATGATGGCGACGAGTTCGGGGCCGTGCGATTCGCCGGCCGTGAGCACGC
>CAYOQY010000061.1:9075-15097 GCA_964406225.1 uncultured Microbacterium sp. | reverse complement strand
CCGCTCGTCCTCGCGCCCATCGCGAGGCTGTTCGGGAAGGTCAGCGGACGCTGACCTTGCCGAACACGGTTGTCGAGTAGGCGCGGAGCGCCGTATCGAGACACGGGAAGGTCAGCGGACGCTGACGCCTGCATCCCCGGCGACGGATGCCGCACCCGCGGCGAACCCGTCGGCGTAGGCCTCATCCGCCCCGCGGGAGAACATGTCGCGCTCGGCGTCGCGGACGATCGAGCGGGCTCCCGGCAGATCCAGCGCACCCACGAGGTCCGCACGACCGCGCACCACTGCGACGGGGCGCCGCGATGCCTTGCCCTTCACGAGGTCGGCGGCGGCGGCGAGCTCGTCGGCGACGCAGGGCATCGTGACGACGAGGGGCCTGCCCTCGGCATCCGTCCCCCCGCGGAGGTCCTCGAAGACGTGCACGCCCCCCGCGCCGATCGCACTGTCGGTCTGGCCTTCGCGCCACGCGCGGCCGAGCGTGTCGGAGACGATGACGCCGACCTGGACGCCCAGCTGCGCGCGGAGCCCCGCCGCGATCTCGCGGGCCGACGCGTCGGGGTCGACCGGCAGCAGCAGCACCGTGCCGTGGGGGGTGTTCGACGCGTCGACGCCCGCGGCGGCCGAGACGATGCCGAGGCGGTTCTCGACGATGCGCGTCGTGTGTCCGCTCGGCGACGTCCGGGTCGCGACGACGCGGACGGTCTCAGCGGTGATCGCGTCCTCGCGGTCGTCGGCGGCCACGATGCGTCCCTCGGCTTTCGAGACGATCTTCGAGGTCACGACGAGTATGTCGCCGTCCTCGAGCGTCGCTCCCGCCGCCTCGGCGATCAGTGCGGCGAGGTCGGTGCCGGGCGTGATCTCGGGGATGCCGTCGAGCGCCCAGACCTGCAGCACGTCAGCCCGCCCGGTGGATCGGCGCGGTGCTCAGCGGACGAACCGCACCTCGGTGAGCGTCTCACCGAGGAAGGGCTCGGTGTGCGAGGCGCCGTCGAGCGTGAAGCCGTTGCGCGTGTAGAAGCGGTGCGCGCGCGGGTTGTCCTCGGCGACCCACAGGTACACCTCTTCGTCACCGCCGATGACGGCGTCGAACAGGCGCTGGCCGATGCCCGTGCCGTGGAACGCGTCGAGCAGGTAGATGAAGTACAGCTCGCGGAACCGCGGGGCGTCCTTATCGCGCGCCGGTCCGGAACCGGCGAAGCCGACGATCTCGCCGTTCACGAGAGCGGCGAACATCTTGAAGTCCGGACCCTGGGCGGCCCAGTGCGTCCACAGTTCGGCCATGCGCCGCGGCGAGATCTTCTCCAGCGCGGCCTTGCTGATGAGGTGGTCGTAGGTTTCGTGCCAGCAGGTCGCGTGCACGCGGCCGAGGGCCTCGGCATCCACATCCCGCACCGGACGGACGACGACGTCGGTCTGCAGTTCGGCTTCCATGTGGCGACTCTACGCTCGGCTCTGCGACGAGGGAAATCGACCGAAACCCTTGACTCCGCCCGCTTCTGCGGGGGTGGATGGCGGCCCGCGCAGCGCCGACGCCGGCTGTGGATCGGCCACAACGGAATCTGCACATCGCGCACGAAAGGCTACGATCGCTCCTCGTGAACGTGATCTGGCGGACCCTGCTGACGATCTGGCGTGCGAAGGTGCAGCTGCGCCGCCACGGCACGATCGAGCCGACCGCCGTCGGGCGCGTGCGGGTGCGGACGCTGCCGACCGACATCGACCTGCTCGGACACATGAACAACGGGCGCTACGGGTCGCTGTTCGACCTGGGTCGCTTCGACCTGCTCATCCGCACCGGAATCTGGGACGTCTTCCAGAAGCGCGGCTGGTACGCCGTCGTCGCGAGCGAGACGATCACGTTCCGCAAGTCGCTCGAGCTGTGGCAGGTGTTCACGGTCGAGTCGCGGCTGCTCGGCCACGACGACAAGTCGGCCTATCTCATGCACCGTGCCGTCGTGGACGGCGAGGTGTACGCCGAGATGATCGTCCGCGCGCGCTTCCTCCGCCGCTCGGGCGGCATCGTGCCGCACGAGGAGCTCTTCCAGGCGCTGCACCGCCCCGACAACCTGCCCGAACTCGCGCCGTGGGTCACGGAGTGGGCGGCGGCGTCGGCTCTGCCGTCCACGCGCGCGACGGCTCCGAGCGTCTGGGCCTGAGCCCGCCGGTCTGACCGCCGCGCAGCGTCGACCGGGCTAGCGTGGACGGGTGATCGACGTCCTCAGGGTCGCCGGGCGACTGCTGTGGAGGCATTGGCCGGCCCTTCTCGCGCTCTACCTCGCGGGCACCCTCGGCCGTTACGTCGCGATCGAGGTCGCCGGCTTCGTCGGCGCGTACAGCGCCGTGGGCGGGGCGCTGCTCTTCCCGCTCGCGATCCTCTCGCGCCTCGTGGCGCTCGTGGCGATGCTGCTCGTGCTGCGCGACGGGATGGTGCAGCTGGGCGTCCTCGCCCCGATCCCGGCCGAGCGCGCGCAGCGACGCCGCGCCTTCGTGGATGCCCTGCTGGCCGGCATCCTGCCGTTCGTGGCGTTCTACGCGGCGTGGGGGTACCTGCGAGAAGATGCCGCGGCGTACTTCAGCCGGCTGCTCGAGGTCAACAGCGGACTGATCGCCGACGAGATCCTCAGCGGCGGCGCGCGCGCCGGCGACGCGGCCGTCGGCGAGCTGAGCTTCGGTCCCGCGACGATCGCGATCATCGTCGCGGCGTTCGCGGGTCGGTGGCTGTGGAAGAGGTATCGCGCCAGGTTGCCCGCCATCTTCGCGGCGGGCGCGGTGTACCTCGAGGTGCTGTGGGTCTACCTGTCGGTCACGCTGATCGCCGACGCGCTGAACATCGTCACCGCGTGGGTGCAGGACCGGCAGGCGATCGTGTGGCTCGGCGACATCCGCCAGTGGGTGGGCGAGCAGCTCGCGCCTGTCGCCTGGGTGTGGGATGCCGTCGAGTGGGCGCTCGGCGAGGTCGGGGGCATCGTTCTGCTGCCGATCGCCTGGCTCACGATCGCCGGGGTCATCTACGGGCAGGCGGTCGCGCCCCAGTCGGCCCGTCTGGGCGGCGCCGTCGTCACCCGGGCCCGGGCGCGGTTCGACACGCTGCCCTCTCGGCTGCGTGCGCGGCTGCGGGACGTCTGGAGCGATCTGATCGCGCGGTTCCAGCCCATCGGGCGCGCCCTGCTGCTGATGTGGCGGGCGGGCCCCGTGCTGATCGGCTCGTACATCCTGCTCTTCACGCTCCTCCTGGCGCTGGATGCCGCGCTCGAGGTCGCCGTCACGCGCGTGATCGGCCCGGAGGATCTGCGCGGGTTCTGGATGGTCAACGCGCCGCTGATCTTCCTGTTCATCCCGTTCGTGATCGAACCCCTGCGTGTCGTGCTCGTCGCCTCGGCGTACGACGCCGTGATCGGGCGCCTGAGCACTCCGCAGCCGAAGGACGGCGGTGAAGGCTCGGCGGCCCAGGCCCCGGCCGCCCAGGGTTCAGCTGCTCAGGGTTCGACGACGAGGCGCACGAACCGGGGGAATTCGTCGGCGGAATCGAGCTCGATCACGAACGGACCCGTGGCGTCGTCCGGCACGAGGTACGACAGCGTGAGCGAATAGCGGATCGGCAGATCCGACGCGCACGACGTGCGGCGGTCGTCACCGATCTCGCTCGAGAGCTCGAGGGAGGCCTCGTTCCACTGACGACCCTGTCCTCCCGCTTCGCGCAGGCGCGGGCTTCCGCAGCTGATGGGATCGTCGCCGGGTGTGATCAGCACGTTCGCGCGGACGACGCGCGTTCCCGCCGGAGCCTCCTCGTCGACCGTGAACGAGGACGTCGCCGGCCCGATGAGTGCACCGCCGTACGACGCCGATGCGCCGGGCTCGACAGTCACGGGACGCGAGGGGTGCGCCTGATCCCACGCCGACCACTCGTTGACCGCGACGACGCCCACCGTCACCGGAAGGAGCACGGCGATCGCCGCGAGCGGAACGGCGTTGCGGCGCCACCATCCGCGGGTCATGGTGTGCTCCGCCCGGAGGCGGCGAAGGCGACAGGGGTCAGTTCCACCTCGTCCTCGACAGCGAGGTCGTCGAGGACGAGGTCGATCTCGACGACCGAATCCAGACGCGGGTCCGCCGCCTCGCCGAGGGTCAGCACCGCGGCCCCGCCCTCGACGTCGGCGGGGAGCTCGAATGCCAGACCGCCCGACACGGGCACCCCCACCGACAGCGGCGCGCGCAGCAGTGAATCGGGGCGCTCGCTCGCGCCGAACGTACGGCCGTCCACCTCGAGCGTCGCGAGTTCGAGGAGCGCCCCGTATTCGGAGAGGACGGCCTCGGCATCCAGATCGACGACGACCCAGTTGCCGTCCGCGCTCCAGTCACCGGACCGCACGGACTCCGTCCGCGTGACGCCGTGCACCGTGACCGCGATGTTGCGACCCGCCGCGCGCTCGCCGATCTCGGCCGGGACGACGAACGGACTCTCCTCGGCTCCGTCGGGAGGCGTGATGGCGGCGACGCCCCACGCGGCGGCGACGAGCGCCGCGCCGACGGCCCACGTCGCACCGCGGCGCCACACGATCGTCGACCGTGGTGCGCCGTTCACGCGCCCGCCCCGACATCTTCGACCGGCACGACGACCGTCGCGGCGGGCACGGGATCGGTCCACCACTGCCCGTCGGCGACGAACGACCCGGTGTGCAGCGTCATGTCGTTCACCGTGACGGCGACGTCGTCTCCGCCGGCGTACGCGTCCGCGTCGACCGCCCAGGTGAGGACGATCTGCGCGGGCACGCCGGGCTGCAGCCAGGGGCCGATCGTGGCGTCGTCGTAGCGGGCCACCGAATCCGGCGGGGTGTCGCCGAGCCCTTCGACCGAGAAGGTCTGGGCCACGCTGCTGCGGCCCGAAGTCGGCAGCGGCTGCGTCCACTCGTTGCGGGCCGTCACGACCAGCGCGAGGACGCGCTCGCCGCCTTCGACGTACACGCCAGCCTCCGGGAACTCGTCGATCAGGACGAGCCGGTCGACCGTGACCGAGACCTGGTCGTTCGTGTGCTCCGCCCCGAGCGCGAGCTCGGCGACGGGTGTTTCGGCCGCCGTCGCCAGACCGCCGAACGCCGCCGTCGCGAGGAGGAAGAGCCCGGTGCCGATCGCCGCGAACCACCTCGTCGGCACGCGATCGGAGGCCGCGCGGATCCACCCGAGACCCGGACGGCGGCGCGGCGGGGAGCCCTCGCCGTCCGCCGTCATCCCTTCACCCTACGTGCGCTACCTCACCGGATGCGCCCGCGCAAGGCGTTGTCGCACGACCGGGCGTGGGGTTGCGTGGACCGTGCGATCGCCCGACCCCGGGGCGGTCCGTCACACGAAGGAGTGAGCCCGTGAACACCGCCACGCTCATCTGGATCATCGTCGGCATCATCGTCGTCGCGATCGTCATCGTCGCGATCATCATGATCGCGCGCCGCAGCTCGGCCAAGAGGCTCGAAGCCCAGCACGCCAAGGCCGAGGAGATGCGCGAAGACGCCCGCCGCACCGAGATGGCCGCCCGCGAGCGCGAGGCACGGGCCGCGCAGGCCCGTGCCGACGCCGCGACGGCCGCTGCCGAGGCGGAGCAGGCCAAGGCCCGTGCGGCCGCAGCGAGCATCGAGGCTGAGCGCACGGCTGCGACGATCGCCGATCACCAGTCGGATGCCGAACGCCTGCGCGCCGAGCAGGCCGAGAAGCTGCGCCGCGCTGACGAGCTCGACCCCGCTGTCCGCGCGGACGCCGACGGTCGCGCGGTGCACCACGATCCTGCGGTGCACCAGGATCCTGCGGTGCACCACGATCCTGCGGTGCGCCACGACGACGTGCGCCACGACGACGTGCGCCACGGCGACGTCCGCTCACCGCAGGCGGCGCCCGCCGGTTACACACCCGCGCCCGGCGCTCCTGTCCAGGACGCGGACACGCGTGCGGCGCGGGACGAGAGCGACGTGCCCGCCGGTCACACGCCCGCGCCCGGCCGGTCCTCCGACGGCGTGCCGCCCGCCCGCGACGGCGT
>CAYOQY010000061.1:0-8975 GCA_964406225.1 uncultured Microbacterium sp. | reverse complement strand
GGGATCAGCGGGCGCGCGCGGCGAACGCGTCGCGGAGGGCGTCGCGGACGGCGCGGATGCCGCTGCGTGATGCGGAGGACTGCCGCGCGGCCGTGAAGATCTCGCGCACCGGGTCGTCGGGGAGTGACAGCAGCCGCACCGGAGGGTCGAGGTCGGCCCACACCAGGTCGGGCAGCACCCCGACCGCGCGTCCGGCCGCGATCAGGCGCACCTGAGCGGTGAGGTCGGCGAGCTCGAAACGGATGTCGGGCTCGAAACCGGCGGCGCGACACTGCTGCACGGCCCACTGCCGGGCAGCGGTGCCCGCCGGCTCCATGACCCAGGGCCGCTCGGCGAGGTCGCCGAGCGAAGCGGCGGGGTCTTCGGGCGGAAGCGCCAGGCGGATCGGATCGCTGCCGAGGATCTCCCGCTCCAGGCCCGTGCGATGCGCGCGCGTGTGGCCCGGGTACTGCTCGGCGATCACGAGGTCGAACCCGCGCGCCGACAGCTCGAACAGCCCCTCTTCGGGCGGGACCTCGGCGATCTCGACGCGGAGCGCGGGCTCGCGTTCCGCCAGCAGCGTGAGGGCGTGCGGCAGGATCGCCTGCGCCGCGGTCTGCAGCACGGCGACCCGCACGGGTGCGATACCGGGCTGGAGGGCTTCGAGCTCGCCGCGGATCTGCTCCTCGAGTTCGAGGGCGCGCGCGGCGTGCGCGGCGAGCGCGACGCCGTGCTCGGTGAGCCGCACCCGACGGCCGTCGGCGGCGAGGAGCGGCACCCCGGCGTCCTTCTCGAGCTGGGCGAGCTGCTGCGAGATCGTCGAGGGACTGTATGACAGGGCTTCGGCGACCGCGGCGAGCGTGCCGCGCAGCGCAAGCTCGTGCAGGAGGCGCAATCGCCGCAGTTCGAACACGGACACCTCTCCAGACCCGACGCCACGGTCGAAATCATCGAGAACATCGAATGGTACAGATCATAGATCATCGCTTTTCCTGAATGATCGGATGCCGCATGCTGGAAGCATGCCGTCGACACCCACGTCCTCCAGCGCTCCCGCGGACACCCTCGCCGCGCAGGCGATCGACCTCGCCCGCCGGTGGGTCGCCGAAAGCGCGCAGACAGAGGTGGATCCTTCCGCCGCGCGTCTGGCCGGTGTGCTCAAAGACCCGAACGGCCTGCCGTTCACGATCGGCTTCGTCGACGGCGTCATGCGTCCGGAGAGTCTCGCGGCCGCGGCATCCAATCTCAGCCGTGTCGCGCCTCTCGTGCCGACGTTCCTGCCGTGGTACCTGCGCGGCGCGGTGCAGGTCGGCGGCGCGGTCGCGCCGGTGCTGCCCGCCCCCGTCGTGCCGATCGCGCGGCGGGTGCTGCGCGAAATGGTCGGACACCTCGTGGTCGACGCGCGGCCCGACAAGCTCGGACCTGCGATCGCGAAGATCCGCGAGAGCGGCGCGAAGCTCAACCTCAACCTGCTCGGCGAGGCCGTGCTCGGCGAGAAGGAGGCGCTGCGCCGGCTGGAGGGCATCCACGAGCTCATCCGCCGCGACGACGTCGACTACGTGTCGGTCAAGGTGTCGGCGATCGCGAGCCACATCTCGATGTGGGCATTCGACGAGGTCGTCGATCGGGTCGTCGAGCGCCTGATGCCGCTGTACCTCACCGCCGCATCGGACGGCACGTTCATCAACCTCGACATGGAGGAGTACCGCGACCTCGATCTCACGATCGCGGTGTTCACCCGCATCCTCGAAGATCCGCGCCTGCGCGGACTCGAGGCCGGCATCGTGCTGCAGGCCTACCTGCCCGATGCGCTGCCGGCTCTGCAGGAGCTCACGGCGTGGGCGAAGGGCCGTGTCGCGGACGGCGGCGCGCGCATCAAGGTGCGGCTCGTGAAGGGTGCGAACCTCGCGATGGAGCGCGTGGACGCCGTGATGCACGACTGGTCGCTCGCGACGTACGACACGAAGCTCGACTCGGACGCCAACTACGTGCGCTGCCTCGACGCCGCCCTCGACCCCGAGAGCACCGCGGCGGTCCGGGTCGGCGTCGCCGGGCACAACCTCTTCGACATCGCATACGCGTGGCTGCTCGCCGGCGAGCGGGATGTCCGCGATGACATCGAGTTCGAGATGCTGCTGGGGATGGCGCAGGGTCAGGTCGAGGCCGTCGCCCGCGAGGTCGGCCACGTGCTGCTGTACGTGCCCGTCGTGCGCCCCGACGAGTTCGACGTGGCGATCAGCTACCTCGTCCGCCGGCTCGAGGAGAACGCGTCGAGCGAGAACTTCCTCTCCGCGGCCTTCGAACTCGCCGACGAGCCGACGCTGTTCGATCGGGAGCGCGACCGCTTCCTCGCCTCGATCGAGCGGGCGCGCGACCCTTCCCTGCCCACCGGGCCGAACCGCCGGCAGGACCGCCGCGCCGAGACGACCACGGAGCCCCTCGTGCGGCCCGGTGTCGGTGAACCCGGGGCTGGTGAGCGCGGTGTCGGTGAAACGCCGGGGAGAAAAGCGCCCGCCGACCCGTCGGACGACGCCGAGGGTGCGGATTCACCCCAGGGTTTGACGCAGGCCGTGCTCGGCATCGCCCGTTCGGCCGCGGCCGATGCCCCGGGCGACACCGTTCCGGTCGAGCCCGTGGCCGCGGAGGTGATGTTCGGCGGGCAGTCATTCGTCGAGACCGCCGTCTTCGCGACGCGTCAGGCCGACACCCGCGCGGCCGGCGCCCCCGGCTTCCGCAACGCCGCCGACACCGATCCGTCGCTCCCGGCCAACCGTGCGTGGGCGCGCCGCATCCTGGAGGGCATCGACCGCTCCACCGCGGGCGACGCGACGATCGACGCCGCGCTCGTGAGCGACGCCGCGACACTCGAGTCGATCGTGGGCCGTGTGCGGCACGCCGCCGACGCGTGGGGGGCGCTGCCGGCCGCGGAGCGCGCCGCCGTGCTCCAGGCCGCCGGTCGCGCGCTCGAGGCGCGGCGCGGCGAGCTCATCGAGGTCGCCGCATCCGAGACGGGCAAGGTCTTCGCCGAGGCCGATGTCGAAGTGAGCGAGGCGGTCGACTTCGCGACCTACTACGCCGCCACGGCGCGCGAGCTCGACCGCGTGAGCGGCGCGGTCTTCGTGCCCGCGAAGCTCACGGTCGTGACCCCGCCCTGGAACTTCCCCGTCGCGATCCCCGCCGGCGGTGTGCTCGCCGCGCTCGCCGCCGGATCGGGCGTGGTCTTCAAGCCCGCCCCGCAGGCGCGCCGCTGCGCCGCCGTCGTCGCCGAAGCGCTGTGGGAGGCGGGCGTGCCCCGCGACGTGCTCGCGCTCGTCGACATCGACGAAGGCGCGCTCGGTCAGCAGCTCGTCAGCCACCCCGACGTCGACCGGGTCATCCTGACGGGGTCGTGGGAGACCGCGGCGCTCTTCCGCTCGTGGCGGCCCGACCTGCCGCTCCTCGCGGAGACGAGCGGCAAGAACGCCATGATCGTCATGCCGTCCGCCGACCTCGACCTCGCGGCATCCGATCTCGTCAAGAGCGCGTTCGGCCACGCCGGGCAGAAGTGCTCCGCCGCGTCGCTCGCGATCCTCGTCGGACCGGTGGGGCGCTCCAAGCGCTTCGCGCGACAGCTCGTGGATGCCGCGACCTCGCTGCGCGTCGGTCCCCCGAGCGATCCGCTCGCCGAAGTCGGACCCGTGATCGAACCGCCGCAGGGCAAGCTCGCGTGGGCGCTGTCGACCCTGGAAGACGGCGAGAAGTGGCTCGTCGAGCCGCGACCGCTGGATCGCGGCTCGGAGTACGCGGGCCGATTCTGGAGTCCCGGCATCCGGACGGGCGTCCAGCCCGGGTCGCGGTTCCACCGCGAGGAGTTCTTCGGCCCCGTGCTCGGCGTGATGCATGCGCACTCGCTCGCACACGCGATCGGGCTGCAGAACGCCGTCGCCTACGGACTGACCGCCGGGTTGTATACGCAGAACCCCGACGACCTCGCGACGTGGCTCGACGGCGTCCAGGCGGGCAACCTCTACGTGAACCGCGGCATCACCGGCGCGATCGTGCAGCGCCAGCCGTTCGGCGGCTGGAAGCGCTCTTCGGTCGGCGCGGGCACGAAGGCCGGCGGGCCGAACTACCTGATCGGGCTCGGCTCGTGGCGGGCCTCGTCGGGGGCGCCGTCGTCGTCGACGTTGCACCTGCGCGGGCTCGACTCGCGCATCTCCGCCGTGATCGAGGCCGCGCAGCCGTCGCTGGACTACGCGTCCTTCGACTGGCTGCGTCGCGGCGCGCTCTCGGACGCCCTCGTGTGGGATCGCGAGTTCGGCCAGGTGCGCGACGTCTCCCAGCTCGGCGTCGAGCGGAACCTGTTCCGTTACCGGCCGGTGGACGTGGCCGTGCGCGCCACGGGGGATGCGTCGTGGCAGTCGCTCCTGAGGGTCGTGATGGCCGGCATCCGCTCGGGTTCGGACTTCACCGTCAGCGCCCCGGTCGGCCTCCCGGCCGCTGTGCGTCGCGCGCTCGGCGATCAGGACGTCGCGGTGTTCGTCGAGACGGACGACGAGTGGATGCAGCGCATCGCGGCCCGCGGCGACGATGCGGCGGCCGCCGGATTCGCGCGCCCTCCGCGGGTGCGGCTCATCGGCTCGGAAACCTCGGTGGCGGCACTGCACAGTGCGCTCGCCCGGGCCGTGGACGGCGACCCCGACCTCGCGGTGTACGCGAACGAGGTGACGACCGCGGGGCGGCTCGAGCTGCTGCCGTTCCTGCACGAGCAGTCCATCACGATCACCGCGCACCGCTTCGGCAACCCCGACGACTGGAGCCGGTCCGTCATCTGACGCGGGCCGCCTGTCGTGCGCACAGGATCGGACCCGACGCCGGACACGCCGTGCATCCGGCATCCCGGATCGGCGTGTCGGTCGCGCGCTCCGATTCTGTGCACGGTCCCGGGACCGTGGCGAAGAGAAAGAACTTATCTTTCTAGCCCTGTGCGGAATCGCCGGTGACGATGGAACAGGGGGACGGAACGCGGTCGCCGAGTTTCGGGCCTCGTGCGACGCGTTCTCATCGCTGGGGGTCAGCGATCCCGGTCGGCGGGCCACGGCTCGTCGGCCGGGTCCAGCCCCGTCCAGCCCCGTCACGCCGCGCGTCGTGAGCCTGGTTCGTCGCGCCGCCCGCCTCAGCCGTCTTCGGGCTCGGACTCCGTCACGGGGATCGTCATCGCGCCGACCAGACCCAGGATGCCGATGCCGAAGAGCGTCCACGGCCCGCTCGGAATCTCGGCGCCCTCGGGGATGTCGTAGGTCGGGTGTCCGAGACCCTCGGCGGCGCGGATGGCGAATCCTTCGCCGAGGGCGGCCATCGCCTCGGTGAAGTCGATGATCGTGAGGGGCTCGCGCACACGGCGCCCGTAGCGTGCGAGAAGCTCGGCGTAGAACTCCGCGAACGCCGCGATCGATTCCCGGTGGCGCTCGGCGCCGGCCTCCCGCAGCTCGGGCCACGCGCCCGCCGCTGTGCGCAGGGCGAGCGCGGTGATGAACGCGTACGAGTCACGCGATTCGGGTTCGAGGTGGAACTTCGAGGTGTAGGTGACGTGGTCCAGCGCGGCCGCGCGCGCGACGTCGTCCAGTGAGCCGCCGGAATCGAGCACGTCCTTGATCGCGCGGGCCGCGCTCGCGGCCGGCGGCGCGAAGCGCAGGCCCACCATCTCGACGGCCAGATCGCGGTGGAACTCGTCCTGATCGCCCCAGATCCGGTAGGCCGCGCCCGTGGTCAACCCGACGGAGCGGAGCACCTCCTGCAGTCGGATGTGCTGGACGCCGGCGGTCACTCCGCGCTCGAGGAGCATCTGGATGCCGGCTTCGAGGATGAGGCGGCGGGTCTCTTCGGCAGTCCGGCGAACCATGACCCCAGCCTGGCAGGAACAAGCCGGTCGAGCCAAAGTAAAGAATGTTTGACATCGACGTTCGATCCGCGTACCGTCGCAGTGTCAAACATTTTAGACATCGGAGCGAGTGGTGGTCTACGAAGAGCGCAACACCTGGGTGGGGCTGATCGTGAGTGCGATCGCGATGGCGGTCTACGTGATCGTGATCCTGCAGCAGGCGGCCGGCGGACCGGTCACGGAGGTCGTCTGGTGGCCGGTCATGCTGTGGACGATCGTCCTGAGCATCGTCGTGTCGATCGGGCTCAGCATCCTGTGGGGGATCCTCGCCGGCATGCGCGACCCCGACGGCGTGGGCAGGTCCGACGAGCGCGATCGCGACATCGCCCGGATGGGCAGCCGGGTGGGGCAGGCGTTCCTCGTGATCGCCGGGGTGGGGGTCATCGTGCTGTGCGCGCTGGCGGCCGACCTGTTCTGGATCGCGCACACGATGTTCTTCGGCTTCTTCGTCTCGGCGTTCGTGGGCGGTGTCGCGAGCGCGATCGCGTACCGGCGCGGACTGGTCTGACCGGTGGTCTGACGATGGTGAAGCCCACGAAGGTCACGAACTCCGTCCGCCCGCTCCGCGAGGACGCCGGACTCACGCAGGTCGAGCTTGCGCGTCGCGTCGGCGTGACGCGCCAGACCCTCATCGCGATCGAGCAGGGCCGGTACTCGCCCACGCTCGAGCTCGCCTTCCAGATCGCGCGCGTCTTCGGCGTCGGCCTGGACGACGTCTTCCAGTACCCGCAGACCCTTCCCGAGGAGAACCCATGAGCACGCAGACCCTTCCGCGCACGATGACCGCGTGGCGCCAGCGCCGCTACGGCGAGGCGGATGCCGTGGCCGCCGAGCAGATCCCGGTGCCGGTGCCCGCGAAGGGAGAGGTGCTCGTGCGCGTCGCGGCGGTGTCGGTCAACTCCGGCGACATCCACCTGATGCGCGGCGAGCCGCGGATGGTGCGACTGTTCTTCGGGCTGCGCCGTCCGCGCGTCGCCGGTCGCGGCATGGACGTGGCGGGCACGGTCGTCGCGTGCGGGCCCGGCGTGACCGATCTCGCCGTCGGCGACCGGGTGGTCGGCGCCCACCGCGACACCCTCGCCGCGTTCGTCGCGGTGCCCGTGAAGCGGCTCTCGCGCGTGCCCGACGGCGTCTCGATGACGGATGCCGCAAGCCTTCCGATCGCCGGCAACACCGCCGTCGCGATCCTGGACCGCTGTGGCGTCGCAGCCGGCTCGCGCGTCCTGGTGATCGGAGCGGGCGGGGGAGTCGGCACGCTCACGGTGCAGCTCGCGGCCGCGCGCGGCGCGGAGGTCTGGGCGACGTGCGGCGCCCGCGCCGAGGACACGCTCCGCGGCCTGGGTGCCCAGCGGACCTTCGACTACCGGATGACCGACCTGTCCTCCCTCCCGGCCGGCACGTTCGACGCGGTCGTCGACATCGCCGGCGAGCCGCCCCTCCCGCTGCTGCGGGCGCTCCTCGCCGACGGCGGCGTCGTCGCGCTCGTCGGCGGCGAAGGCGGTCGCGTGCTCGGACCGCTGCCGCGCATCCTGCGGTCCATGTTCGCGACCCGTCGGGGGCGCGCGTTCCGATCGATCGCCGCCGTGACGCGGACGCCCGTCACCGACGGGCTGCTCGAGGCCACGGCATCCGGTCGGCTCACCCCCGTCATCGAGCGGACGTTCGCGCTCGAAGACGCGGGAGCGGCGCTCGCGCACGTCGCCGCCGGGCACACGGTCGGCAAGGTCGTCGTCGTCGCGTGAGTCTCGTCACGTCGGCGATGCGGCTGCCGCGTGATTCGGAGGGGCGGAGGCCGGACGTGCGAGAATGGGACCCGGCGTGCCCGAGTCGCACCCTCCGTCGCTGCGATCACTGAGAGCGCAGGGAGTCGGAGGGCCGCCGGGCCCCTGGACAGCGTCCGCCGCCCCTTCTCGAGGAGCAAGTGTCCATGAGCAACTCCGCGCCGACCACCGAAACGACGAGCGCCCCCACCCGCACCGCGCACCGCCGCCGCTACCTGATGTGCCGCCCCGAGCACTTCACGGTGAGCTACACGATCAACCCGTGGATGGTGCCCGCGAATCCCACCGACACCGCGACCGCGGTGCGGCAGTGGCAGGCCCTGTACGACACGTACATCGCGCTCGGCCACGAGATCGAGCTGATCGACCCGATCGAGGGTCTGCCCGACATGGTCTACACCGCTAACGGCGGCTTCCTGATCGACGGGATCGCGTACGGCCCGAAGTTCCGCTTCGCCGAGCGCGCCGGCGAGGCGGGTCCGTTCATCGAGTGGTTCCGGGCCGCCGGCTTCGACACGCGCGAGCCCGTCGAGGTGAACGAGGGCGAAGGCGACTTCCTCCTGGTCGGCGACACGATCCTCGCCGGGACCGGCTTCCGCTCCACGGGCGACAGCCACCGCGAGGTCGGCGAGGTGTTCGGCCGCGAGGTCATCTCCCTCACCCTGACCGACCCGCGCTTCTACCACCTCGACACCGCGCTCGCCGTGCTCGATCCCGTCGAGGGCGCGCACCGCGGCGGCCCCGAGCGCGCCAACATCGCGTATCTGCCGTCGGCGTTCGACGAGCGTAGCCAGGCGATCCTCGCGGAGCGCTACCCCGACGCGATCCACGTCTCGGACGAGGACGGTTCGGTGTTCGGGCTCAACTCGGCCAGCGACGGCTACAACGTCATCATCTCGCCGCGCGCGAAGGGCTTCGAGCAGCAGCTGCGCGAGCGTGGCTACAACCCCGTGCTCGTCGACCTCTCCGAACTCCTGCTCGGGGGCGGCGGAATCAAGTGCTGCACGCTCGAACTGCGCGGAGCGGACTCATGAGCACGCCCCCGCTCCTCGAGCAGTCGGCATCCGTGAGCACGTCCGCGATCATCGCGGCCGAAGAGTCGCACGTCGCCCACAACTACCACCCGCTCCCCGTCGTGATCTCCAGGGGCGAGGGGGCGTGGGTCACCGACGTGGAGGGCAAGCGCTACCTCGACCTGCTGTCCGCGTACTCGGCGCTGAACTTCGGTCACGGGCATCCTGCGATCCTCGCCGCGGCGCAGGAGCAGCTCGGGCGCCTCACGCTGACGAGCCGGG
>CAYOQY010000060.1:0-15108 GCA_964406225.1 uncultured Microbacterium sp. | reverse complement strand
CCCGCTCGAGGCCAAGGCCAAGGAGAACGACCTCAACTACGTCAAGCTCGACGGCCAGGTCGGCGTGATCGGCAACGGCGCGGGGCTCGTGATGTCGACGCTCGACGTCGTCGCGTACGCGGGCGAGAACCACGGGGGCGTGAAGCCCGCCAACTTCCTCGACATCGGCGGCGGCGCCTCGGCCGAGGTCATGGCCGCGGGGCTCGACGTCATCCTCGGCGACCCGCAGGTCAAGAGCGTGTTCGTGAACGTCTTCGGCGGCATCACGGCGTGCGACGCGGTCGCCAAGGGCATCGTCGGCGCGCTCGCCGAGCTCGGCTCGAGCGCCTCGAAGCCGCTCGTCGTGCGCCTGGACGGCAACAAGGTGGAGGAGGGTCGTGCGATCCTGCGCGACGCGAACCACCCGCTCGTCACGCTCGCCGAAACCATGGACGAAGGCGCCGACAAGGCCGCCGAGCTCGCGAACGCATAAGGGACTGAGAACATGTCGATCTTCCTCACCAAGGACTCCAAGGTCATCGTCCAGGGCATCACCGGCGGCGAGGGCACGAAGCACACCGCGCTCATGCTCAAGGCCGGCACCCAGGTCGTCGGCGGCGTGAACGCCCGCAAGGCCGGCACGACCGTGCTGCACCACCTCGCCGACGGCACCCCCGTCGAGCTCCCCGTCTTCGCGTCCGTCGCCGAGGCGATGGAGAAGACCGGCGCCGACGTGTCGATCGCGTTCGTACCGCCCGCCTTCACGAAGGACGCGATGGTCGAGGCCATCGACGCCGAGATCCCCCTCCTGGTCGTCATCACCGAGGGCGTGCCCGTCGGCGACACCGCCGAAGCGTGGGCGTACGCGCAGTCGAAGGGCGAGAAGACCCGCATCATCGGTCCCAACTGCCCCGGCATCATCACGCCGGGCGAGGCGCTCGTGGGCATCACGCCCGCCAACATCACCGGCAAGGGCCCGATCGGCCTCGTGTCGAAGTCGGGCACGCTGACGTACCAGATGATGTACGAGCTGCGCGAGATCGGCTTCTCGACCGCGATCGGCATCGGCGGCGACCCGGTCATCGGCACGACGCACATCGACGCGCTCGCGGCGTTCGAGGCCGACCCCGAGACGAAGGCGATCGTCATGATCGGCGAGATCGGCGGCGACGCCGAAGAGCGCGCGGCCGAGTTCATCAAGGCGAACGTCACGAAGCCGGTCGTCGGCTACGTCGCGGGCTTCACCGCCCCGGAGGGCAAGACGATGGGCCACGCCGGCGCGATCGTCTCTGGCTCGGCGGGCACCGCTCAGGCCAAGAAGGAGGCCCTCGAGGCCGCCGGCGTCAAGGTGGGCAAGACGCCCTCCGAGACCGCCGACCTCATGCGCGAGATCATCACCGCGCTCTGACACTGTTCGTTTTCGAAGGGGCGGATGCTGCGGCATCCGCCCCTTCCTCGTTCGGTGCGGCGCCTCTGCGCCTTCTCCCGCCGGTGCGGGGCGCGTGCGCTCCGCCCTCCCGGGGGTTCGGGGCGCGTGCGCTCCGTTGGGGCGCGTCTGGTGCGCCCCAACGGGTGGGACGCGCCCCGAACCGATGACGGTCCCGGCCGCGGGGGCGGCGCCCGGCGCGGCCTTTAGGCTGGGGGCATGCCACTGACCGGAGAATACAAGCCGAGCACGTCCGAGTGGGCGCGCACGCAGGCGGAGCAGTACGAGGCGTCCAACGGCACCGAGGCGAACCTCCTGCGCGGAGTGCCCATCATCGTGCTGACGACGGTGGGGGCCAAGACGGGAGGTCTGCGCAAGACCGCCCTCATGCGCGTCGAGCACGACGGCCGCTACGTCGTCGTCGCGTCGAAGGGCGGCGCCCCGGATGAGCCGAAGTGGGCCGAGAACATGCGCCGGCACCCGCTGGTCGAGCTGCAGGACGGCGCCGACAAGAGGGACTACACCGCACGCGAGCTCTCGGGTGACGAGCGCGCCGAGTGGTGGACGCGCGCGACGGCCGTCTGGCCCGACTACGACGCGTACCAGACCAAGACCGACCGGCTCATCGCCCTGTTCGTGCTCGAGCCCGTCCAGGCGTAACCGGCACAGCCCTCGCGACCACGGCCTCGAGCCGCCGCGCGCCGCGGCGCGAGCGCTCCGCCGATCCGCAGCGTCGCGCCCCTAGACTCCCGCGTGGGGGTTGGTCATGGGGATGACGGCGCGTTCCGCCAGGCGCAGCGAGCTGGTGCTGGCCTCTCTCGGTGCCCTCGCGGTGATCGCCTTCGTCGTGATCGCGGCCCTCGTCGCCGTGCCGGCGGCCCTGGTGAACGTGAACTCGACGGTCTCCGACGGCGTCGCACCCCAACCGCTCGTCGCGGACGGCGCTGAAGCGGGCATCGTGGTGCCGGACGGCTGGATCGTGCGTCGGCAGAGCGAGGACGCCGTTCTCGTCGTCACTCCGGACGGCGGGCTGTCGGCGCGGGTGACCGTGACGACCGCGGATGCCGCGACGGTCGTCGCCGAGCAGGCCGACGGTGCGACGCGGACCGAGCTGCTGGCATCGGGGCTGAGGGTCTTCCATGCCGACGCCACGGCATCCCCCTCCGATGCGGTGGACCTCGACGCGACCGACGCCGGCGAGGGAGTCCTCGCCGCGGTGGCGCTGCCCGACGGCACGACGGTCGTCATCGCCGCCGAGGTGGGCGCCTCGACATCGCTCACCGAGTACCGCCCGGCGCTCGCACAGCTGCTCGAAGGCGTCACGGCGTGAGCGCGCGACACGGCAGGCGGACACTGACCGCCGCGGTGGCCGCCGCGATGTCCGCTGCGGTCGCCGTGATCGCGACAGGGTGCGCACCCGCAGTGGACGAGGGGTGGATGCCGCCGCAGTGGTCGCAGTCCCGCCTCGCGGTCGTCGCCGCAGCGCCGGCGCCGCTCGACGCGACGGGTTTCGCGGGGCTCGAGCCGCAGCGGCTGCGCAACGACGGCGTCGGGGTGCAGGCACGATTCGCCTACCTTCCGGGGACGTCGGCCGCGGCATCCGCCTTCAACGACGTCGTCGACGACGTCGTGCGCCAGGCGATCGGCGTGCAGTCGGCGGCGACCGGTGTCGCGTACGCGCCCGAGCCGTCGACAGGCCTGGCCGACCGCGGGTGCGTCGCCGGCTCGACGACGACGGCCGCCGACGCCCTTCTCGCTGATCCGGCGACGGGCGCGCCGGGCGCGGACGGCACGACCGTGGTCTGCGATCTCGTGACCGCCGCGGGACCCTTCCTCGGCCTTCGTCTGCGCGTCGTCTCGGGCGGCGAGGGCGCGATCGTCTCCGACACCTCGACCACGCTCTACGTCGACACGGGGACGGGTGAGATCGTCCGCGCCGAGGAGCTGTGGACCGAAGCCGCAGCGGACGCGCTGGGCTCGCAGATCGTCGAGGCGCTCGTGCGGGATGCCGGATCCCTCAGCCTCCGCCCGGCGGGGGTCGCCGAGCCGGAGCAGCTCGCGCACCTGGCCGCCGCCCTCGGCACGACCGTGCCGACGCCGGACGGAGACCTCGTCTTCACGGTCGCCCCGGGATTCTCGACCGCCGCGCTGAGCGACCTGGGCGTACCGGCGACGAGCGAACCGCTGGCTGTCTCGGTTCCCGCAGACGTCGCGGCCGACGTCCTGACCCCGTTCGGCGCACGGCTGTCGGCCAGTGCCGGTGAGGAGTACACCGGTCCGCGGCCGACGGGCGCAGCGGCGGTCCGGCCGTCGTGCGACCTGATGCCCTGCATCGCCCTCACTTACGACGACGGACCCTCGGGTCTCACTCCTGGCCTGCTGGACATCCTCCTCGAGAACCGCGCCGCGGCGACGTTCTACATGCTCGGCCAGTACGCCGCCGGCGCGCCCGACACCGTGCGACGCGTCGCCGCCGAAGGCCACGAGGTCGGCAACCACACGTGGAACCACCCGCGCCTGACCGAGCTCACGGACGACGAGATCGCGGGCCAGCTCAGCCGCACCGCGACGCTGCTGCGCACGCTCAGCGGGCAGCCGGTGGCCACGTTCCGTCCGCCGTACGGCGAGTTCAGCGCCCGGGTGCTCGCGGTCGCGGGCCAGCCGGCCATGACCTGGACCGTCGACACGCGCGACTGGGCCGGGCCGCCCGACGACGCGCTCGTCCGCTCGGCCGTCGACGGCGCGACCCCGGGCGGCATCATCCTCTTCCACGACACGCACGAGCGCACGATCCGCGTCACTCCGGAGGTCCTGGCGGGGCTGAGGGACCGCGGCTTCACCATGGTGACGGTGACGCAGCTGTTCGGCGGCGACCTGCCCGCGTCGGGCGCGTGGCGCGCGGCGCCCTGACCCGCGCGTGGCGTGCGACGCACCTTCCCACGGCGGACGCCGCGCAGGGCGCGCCAGGTCGGCGGGCGGCATCCGCGTGGGTAGGGTCGATGGGGCATGAACCGCCTCATCGTCGTCATCCTCGCTGCCGTCGACGCCGCCATCGCGGCGGCCGTCGGCATCGCGGCGACCCTCGCGCCGCTCACCCTGCTGTGGGTGCTGGGGCTCGGCGGAACCGCCGACTGGGGGGCGCTCTGGCCCGCAGGCGCAGCGATCTGGCAGTTCGGCAATCTCGTTCCCCTGCAGGTGACGCTGCCCGGTGAGTACCTCGCCGTCGCCGGGATCGACCCGTCCGCGGCATCCTTCGTCCTCTCGCTCGCCCCGCTCGCGTTCGCGTCCTTCACGGCGATCTTCGCGGCGCGGTCGGGGGTGCGGGCCTCGCAGGCGGACGCGTGGATCACGGGTATCGTCTCGGGCGCCCTCGTGTTCGCCGGGCTGGCCGCGCTCGTGGCGGTGAGCTCGGTCAACGCCCTCGCGAGTGTGGAGCAGTGGCAGGCGATCCTGTTCCCGTCGCTCGTCTACGCGATCCCGCTGCTGCTCGGCGCGCTCGTCACCGAGTGGCGCGAGGCGGGCGCGGGTGTCGTTGCCCGGGTGCGCGACCGCATCGAAGCCGCGCCGCACGGATGGGGTGAGGTGACCGGACTCGTCGTCACGGGAACCGCCATGGTGCTCACCGGCCTGATCGGGCTCGGGGCGCTCCTCTTCGCGGTGTCGCTCCTCCTGCGTGGCGGCGAGGTCATCGCCCTGTTCGAGGCCGCGCACGTCGACGCGCTCGGCGCGACCGTCGTCACCCTCGCCCAGCTCGCGTACCTGCCGACCCTCGCGATCTGGGGCATGTCGTTCGTCGCCGGGCCCGGCTTCGCCGTCGGCGCCGGCACGGCGGTCTCGCCCGCGGGCACGCAGCTCGGCGTGGTGCCGGGCGTCCCCGTCCTCGGGGCGCTGCCCGAGTCCACGACGCCGTGGCTGCTCCTGCTGGCCCTGCTCCCGATCGCGGTGGGGGCGCTCGCCGGATGGATGGCGCGATCGCGTCTCGTGGCGCCGTCGATCGCGGTCGAGGCCGGGTCCGCCCGCGTGCCGTTCGCGGGGGATGCCGCGGGTGAGTCCGCACGCAGCTCCGCCCTCACCGCGCTGCTGTCGGGGGCAGACGAGACGTCGGCCGACGACGGCGGGGTACGTGACGCCCACCCGGCAGAAGACCCGATCGGGGCGCGCTTCGTGATCGCCCTCGGCATCGCCGTGCTGTCGGCGGCGGGAGCGGCGCTGCTGTGCGCGGTCGCATCGGGCTCCATCGGCCCCGGCCGTCTCGCCGAGGTCGGCCCCGCACCCGGAGCCGTCGCGCTCGCCGTCGGGCTCGAGGTTCTGATCGGCGCCTCGATCCTTCTCCTCTCGCCGCGCCGCGCCGAGTCGCGCGCCGCGGCCACCCGCGCACCCCTCGACGCGACGGGGAGCGCCGACGCAGAAGCGGCGGTCGCGGACGACGAGCGCGCGGACGCCCCGGGCACGGCATCCGCCGGCGCATGGGTCGCGGGCGACGACACGTGGGTGCCGGACGAGACCGAGCCGGCCGCACGCCCCGCATCGACCGCCCCCGCCAGCTCGTACGTGTTCCCGCCGCCCGACCCCGACGGCACGGCGACCGCCGACCTCGGCGCCCGCCGGCCCGGGCCGTTGCCCGACGTCCTGCCCGAGCCCCGGCCGAAGCACCTCCCCCCGCTAGACTGACCCGGTGCTCACGGTCGCCGTCCTCATCTCGGGCACCGGGTCCAATCTGCGGGCCCTGCTCGACGCCGCCGCCGACCCCGATTACCCCGCGCGCATCGTCGTGGTGGGCGCCGACCGCGAGGCCGACGGCTTCGCGCACGCCGAGGAATACGGCATCCCGACCGTGCTCGTGCCGTGGCGCGAGTTCGACACGCGCGAGGAGTGGGGCGCGGAGCTCGGTGCGCAACTGGAGGTCTGGAAGCCCGACCTGGTCGTGCTGAGCGGTCTGATGCGGCTGCTGCCCGCGCCGCTCGTCGAGGCCTGGTCGCCGCGCATCATCAACACGCACCCCGCGTACCTGCCCGAGTTCCCCGGTGCGCACGGC
Organism: uncultured Microbacterium sp.; assembly: GCA_964406225.1. Taxonomy (GTDB): domain Bacteria; phylum Actinomycetota; class Actinomycetes; order Actinomycetales; family Microbacteriaceae; genus Microbacterium. The sequence continues at coordinate 8,668 of CAYOQY010000060.1, read as the reverse complement.
GTGCGCGATGCGCTCGCCGCCGGCGTCGCCCAGACCGGAGCCAGCGTCATCATCGTCGACAGCGGCGTCGACAGCGGCCCGATCCTCGCCCAGGAGCGGGTCCCCGTACTGCCGGGCGACGACGAGCACAGCCTGCACGAGCGCATCAAGCCCGTCGAACGGCGCCTGCTCATCGACGTCGTCCGACGCATCGCCACCGGAGAACTCGACCTCGCCGCGGTCTCCGCCCCGACAGCCTGACCGACCCCCGACCCGAGGAGCCCCATGGCCGGCCCCAGCCACGACCCGTCCCTGTACCGCCACCGCGATCTCGTCCCGGTGCGTCGCGCGCTCGTCTCGGTGAGTGACAAGACCGACCTGCTGCGCCTGGCCGACGCCCTCGCGGCGGCGGGTGTCGAGATCGTCTCGACCGGCTCGACCGCTGCGACGATCCGGGATGCCGGTCACGCCGTCACCGACGTGGCGTCGGTCACCGGCTTCCCCGAGTCCCTCGGCGGCCGCGTGAAGACGCTGCACCCGAGCGTGCACGCGGGCCTCCTCGCCGACCTGCGCCTCGAGGATCACGAGCAGCAGCTCGCCGAGCTCGGCATCCTCCCCTTCGAACTCGTCGTCGTGAACCTCTACCCCTTCGTGGAGACGGTGGCCTCGGGAGCCCAGGGCGACGACGTCGTCGAGCAGATCGATATCGGCGGACCCGCGATGGTGCGCGCGTCGGCGAAGAACTTCGCGAACGTCGCGATCGTCGTCTCGCCCGAGTCGTACCCCGCCGTGATCGACGCCCTGGGGCAGGGCGGCACGACACTCGCCCAGCGTCGCGAGCTCGCCGCCCGGGCGTTCACCCACACCGCGCAGTACGACCGCGCGGTCGCGACCTGGTTCGCCGAGGGCACGCTCGAAAACCAGGCGGACCTCCCGCAGCACCTCACGATCAAGGCCGAGCGACTTGCGACGCTGCGCTACGGCGAGAACTCGCACCAGCGCGCCGCGATTTACACGCGCGTGGGCGGCCACGGCATCGCGCAGGCGACGCAGCTGCAGGGCAAGGAGATGTCGTACAACAACTACGTCGACGCGGATGCCGCCCTGCGCGCCGCGTTCGACATGGTCAAGCCCGCCGTCGCGATCATCAAGCACGCCAACCCGTGCGGCATCGCCGTCGCAGCTCCGCAGGCGCTCGACCCGATCGCGAGCGCCCACCTGCGCGCGCACGAGTGCGACCCGGTGTCGGCGTTCGGCGGCGTGATCGCGGCGAACCGCACCGTGACGCTCAAGATGGCCGAGAACCTCCGCGACATCTTCACCGAAGTCATCGTCGCGCCGGACTTCGAGCCCGCCGCCCTCGAGGTGTTCGCACTGAAGAAGAACCTGCGCGTGCTGCAGCTGCCCGTCGACTGGCAGCAGGAGCGGATGGACGTGCGCCTCGTCTCGGGCGGACTCCTGCTGCAGGACGCCGACCGGTTCCCCGACGACATCGAGTCGGTCGCGAAGGACTGGCAGCTCGTCTCGGGCGAGCAGCCCGCGCCCGAGGAGATGGAGAACCTGATCTTCGCGTGGAAGGCGTGCCGCGCGGTCAAGTCGAACGCGATCGTGCTCGCCAAGGGCTCGGCCACGGTCGGCATCGGCATGGGCCAGGTCAACCGGGTCGATTCGTGCCGCCTCGCGGTCGAACGCGCCGGTGCGCGCGCCGCGGGGTCGGTCGCGGCATCCGACGCCTTCTTCCCCTTCGCAGACGGACCCCAGGTGCTGCTGGACGCGGGTGTCGCCGCCATCGTGCAGCCGGGAGGATCCGTGCGGGACGAAGAGGTCGTCGCCGCCGCGCGCGAAGCGGGCGTCACGATGTTCTTCACGGGCGAGCGCCACTTCTTCCACTGACCCGCACGCTCGCCGGCCGGCATCTTCCGCGAGACTGCAGCGGGGCGCCGAGACCGAGGGGAATCCCCTACGTCTCGGCGTGCGGATGCAGTCTCGCGGGGATGAGGGGGCGCAGGGGAGGGGTCAGAGGGTCGGGCGGCCGTAGGCCTCGAGCCAGCGCAGCCACACTTCGCTGACGGTCGGATACGGCGGCACCGCGTGCCACAGCCGGTCCAGGGGCACTTCGCCGACGATCGCGACCGTCGCCGAATGCAGCAGCTCGGCGACGTCGGGGCCGACGAACGTCGCGCCGACGAGCACGCCGCGGTCCTCGTCGACGATCGCCCGCGCCATGCCCTCGTAGTGATCGGCGTGCGTCGAGGCGCCCGCGACCCACGACAGGTCGTAGTCGAGCACCCGGATGCGGCGCCCCGCCGTGCGCGCCGCCGCCTCGGTGAGCCCGACCGACGCGACCTCGGGGTCGGTGAACGTCACCTGCGGCACGTGCTCGTGGTCGGCCGTCGCGACGTGCGCACCCCACGGCGCGTCGTCGACGGGCAGACCCTTCGCGCGGGCGGCGATGACGTCGCCGGCGGCGCGCGCCTGGTACTTGCCCTGGTGCGTGAGCAGGGCGCGGTGATTGACATCGCCGACCGCGTACAGCCAGTCCGTGCCCTTCACGAGCAGCGTGTCGTCGGACGCGAGCCACGCGCCGGGCTCGAAGCCGATCGACTCGAGTCCGAGATCGGTCGTGCGGGGGGTGCGGCCGATCGCGACGAGCACCTCCTCGGCGACGACGCGGCCGCCGTCCGACAGGGCGAGTACGGCGTTCTTCTCCGTGCGGTGCGCGGAGGTCACCTCCACACCCGTGCGCACGGTCACGCCGAGCTTCTCGAGCGACGCCTGCACGAGTTCTCCGGCGAACGGCTCCATGCTGTCGAGCAGCTTCGAGCGCACGAGGAGGGTGACCTTCGTGCCGAATCCGGCGTAGGCGGTGGCCATCTCGGCGGCCACGACACCGCCGCCGACGACGGCGAGGGATGCCGGCACCCGCGTCGCGCTCGTCGCATCGCGACTCGTCCACGGGGCGATCTCGCGCAGTCCCGGGATGTCGGGGAGGAGCGCGGCCGACCCGGTCGCCGCCACGACGGCGTGGCGCGCGACGAGTTCGGTGACCGTGCCGTCCGTCGCCGTGACCCGCACGTGCTTCACGTCCGTGAGCTCCGCGTGCCCGCGGACGAGGTCGATCCCGGTCTGATCGAGCCACTCCACCTGGGAGGCGTCGTCGCGGTCGTGCGTGATGCGGTCGCGGCGGCGGAGGACGCCCGCGACGTCCAGGTCACCCGTCACCGCCTGCTTCGCGCCGTCGAGATCCGCGGCGGCCCGGAGCGCCGCGGCACTGCGCAGCAGGGCCTTCGACGGCATGCAGGCCCAGTACGAGCATTCCCCGCCGACGAGCTCGGCCTCGACGATGACGGTGGACAGGCCGCCCTGCACGGTGCGGTCGGCGACGTTCTCGCCCACCGCGCCCGCTCCGATCACGATGACGTCGTATTCGCGTGCGCTCATCCGTCCACGCTAGCCGCCCGCGGCGGCATCGCGGCCGTCGGATTCTTCGCGCACCGCCGGCGCCGTCGCCGCTTCGGAAGCCGGCACCGCGGTGTCCGATTTCCGCCAGTGGGAGGTCGTTCACCGTGGCAGGCTGGTCGCATGAGCATCCCGGCCATGACGTTCGACGAGCGGTACGGCGTCATCCTGTCGCGCGATCCGCGCTTCGACGGGCAGTTCGTCACGGCCGTGCGCTCGACGGGGATCTACTGCCGCCCGAGCTGCCCCGCGCGCACCCCGAAGGCTTCGAACGTGTCGTTCTACGCCACGAGCGCTGCGGCGCACGAAGCCGGCTATCGCGCCTGCAAGCGCTGCCTGCCCGAAGCCGCGCCCGGTTCGCCGGAGTGGGATCTGCGCGGCGACACCACCGCCCGCGCGATGCGCCTCATCGCGGACGGCGTGATCGAGCGCGAGGGCGTGCCCGGTCTCGCACGGCGGCTCGGATACTCGCCGCGCCACCTCACCCGACTGCTGTCCGCCGAGCTCGGCGCCGGACCGCTCGCACTGAGCCGCGCGCACCGCGCGCACACCGCCCGCATGCTCCTGGTCGGCACCGACCTGCCGGTGGCCGACGTCGCGTTCTCGGCCGGTTTCACCAGCATCCGCCAGTTCAACGACACGATGCGCGAGGTCTTCGGTATGCCGCCGCTCGAGCTGCGCGCGCGCCGGCGGCGCACCGCCGGTCGCGAGGGGGCGGCATCCGATCACGCGGCACCCGCCGGGTCGGCATCGTCGGGCCACGAGGCGGCCGGAGCGATCGACCTCGTGCTGCCGCACCGCGGGCCCTTCGACGCCGAGGGGCTGTTCGCGTGGATGGACGCGCGCGCCGTGCCCGGCGTCGAATCCGCGACGCCGACCTCGTTCGCCCGCACGCTCCGCCTCCCCGGCGGGCCGGCCTGGTTCGAGGTGCGGCTCGACGACGCCGGCCGCATCCGATTGCGCGCGCGACTCACGCACCTCGGTGACCTGTCGACCCTCGTGACGCGTGTGCGTCGCCTGTTCGACCTGGATGCCGACCCCGTCGCGATCGATGAGGCGCTCGCGCGGCATCCCGAACTCGCCCCGCTCGTGGCGCGTCTTCCGGGCATCCGGGTGCCGGGCGCGGCCGACCCGCACGAGATGCTGATCCGCGCGATGGTCGGGCAGCAGATCACCGTCGTCGCGGCGCGCACCGCGCTGACCGCCCTCGCCGACGCGCTGGGGGAGGAGGTCGCGCTCGGGGTGCCCGAGGTGAGGCTCTTCCCGACGATGGCGGCGGTCGCGGAGCGCGGACACGAGGTGCTGCGCGGCCCCGCCGCCCGCATCCGCGCGATCACGGATGCCGCCGCGGCGCTCGCCGAGGGCGCCCTCGTTCTCGGGCCCGGCGACGACGCGGCCGAACAGCGCGCGCGGCTCCTCGCCATGCGCGGGATCGGTCCGTGGACCGCGGACTACGTGCGCATGCGGGTGACCGGAGACCCCGACGTGATCCTTCCGGGCGACGTCGCGGTGCGCGCGGGAGCTGCGGCGGCCGGCATCCCCGCCGATCCGCGCGGCCTCGAGCAGTGGGCTGCGCGGACGGCGCCGTGGCGCAGCTACCTCACCGCCCACCTGTGGCGCGCGGTGCCGCCGCGGGGGCCCCGGGTGTCGACGGCGCGTGGCGGGGCGCCGACGGCGCGTGGCCGGGGGCCGGTCGTCGGATCGCCCGCCGGCGGGGAGCCCCACACGCCACCCGAGAACACTTTCGTCACACCGGTCCCTGCGACCGGCCCCGAGGAGGAGCACAGATGACCGCCACGATCCAGACCATCGAGACCCCGGACGGCGCCTTCACGATCGTCGCCGACGCCCGCGGCCGTGTACTCGCCTCGGGGTGGACCGCGGATGCCGACACGGCGATCGCCCGGATCCCCGCCCGCCTCCGCCCGGATGAGGTCCGGGAGGCGGAGGCGGATGCCGCAGCCGCCGTCCGCGCGTACTACGGGGGCGACCTCGCCGCGATCGACGACGTCCCCGTCGCGCAGTCGGGCACGGAGATGCAGCTCGCCGGCTGGGCCGCGCTCCGCCGCATCGAGCCCGGCCGCCCGCTCTCGTACGCCGAGTTCGCGGCCGCGCTCGGCCAGCCGTCGGCCGTGCGCGCCGCCGCGTCGATCTGCGCGCGCAACGCCCCGGCGCTGTTCGTCCCATGCCACAGGGTGCTGCGTTCCGACGGCTCCCTCGGTGGCTTCGCCTGGGGCCTCGACGTGAAGCGCAGCCTGCTCGGCCGCGAGGCCGCCGCCTGACCGCTCGCTCCGTCGAGGCGGTGCCCTGTGCGCCGAAAAGGTGCCCCTTGCGCCGAAAAGGTGGGTTTCGTCTCGAGAAGGTGCCCACCTTCTCGGCGCCAACCCCACCTTTTCGGCGCCAACCCGACCTTCTCGGCGCGGAAGGCACCTTCTCGGCGACGGGGACGGAACCCGCACGAGAAAGTTGTTGCGCCGGGCGAAATCCCCGGGCTAGGCTGGAGGGCTCTCGTCCGCGAAGCGGACACCGTCGAAGGAGGATGCCATGCACACGATCGCCGTCTCCCTCGTCGTCACAGTCACGCCGGTCGCCGCCATCCTCCGCGACCCGATCGGAACCCCCGGACTCCTGGGCTGAGCCTCTCCGCCGACCGCGGTCGGCATATCGCCCGCTCTCCGAGCGTTCCCTCCTGAAGGCGTCACCCACCTGCCGCATCCCACGGCGCCCCCCTTCTCCACCCTGCGCGACCCATCCCACAAGGATCATGACTTCCACTGCTGCACACCACGACGGCCGCGTCTCGACGCTGCGCGCCCTCTCCCGTCTCATCCCCTTCGCGAAACCCGTCCTCGGGCGGCTCACGCTCGGCGCGGCCAGCGCGCTCATCGCGAGCCTGCTCGCGCTGTCGATCCCGCTCGTGCTCGAGGTCGTCGTCCGCGGCCCGATCACATCGGGCGAACCCGTCCAGCTGGTGTGGGGCGCGGTGGCGATCCTCGCGCTCGGGCTGCTCGAAGCGCTGATGGTGTGGTTGCGGCGCTGGTTCGTGCTCGGCCCCGCGACGAAGGTCGAGTACGACCTGCGCAAGGGGTTCTACTCGCGGCTCCAGCGGCTGCCGGTGTCGTTCCACGACCGCTGGCAGTCCGGCCAGCTGCTCAGCCGCATGATGCAGGACATCAGCATGCTCCGCCGGTGGATGGCCTTCGGCCTCGTGCTCCTCGTCGTGAACGTGCTCACGATCCTCGTCGGCACGGTGCTGCTGTTCCGCTGGCACTGGCTGCTCGGCACGATCTTCCTCGTGTGCTCGCTCCCGCTCTGGTACACCGGCTACCGCTTCGAGAAGACGTACGGAACGCTCGCGCGGCAGAGCCAGGACCAGGCGGGCGACCTCGCGACATCGGTCGAGGAGTCCGTGCACGGCATCCGCGTCCTGAAGGCGTTCGGGCGGGGCAAGCACGCGCTGCACAAGTTCACGCAGCAGGCCGAGACCCTGCGGCAGACCGAGTTGCGCAAGGCCCGCGCGGTCGGCGTGATCTGGTTCTGGCTCGTGCTGCTGCCTGACATGGCGTTCGCGCTGTGCCTGGGCGCCGGCATCTACCTCGTCCAGCTCGGGCAGCTGCAGGTGGCCGAACTCATCGCGTTCTTCGCGATGGCGACGGTCCTGCGCTGGCCGATGGAGTCGATCGGCTTCCTGTTCTCGTTCATGCTCGACGCGCGGACGGCGACCGACCGCATCTTCGAGGTCTTCGATGAGCAGAACACCATCACCGACCCCGACCGCCCGGTCTCGATCGAGCGGCCTCGCGGCGAACTCGCGTTCGAGGGCGTGCACTTCCGTTACCAGGATGCCGCTCCGACAGAGCGCGATATGCTCGACGGCATCGACCTCGTGCTGCGGCCGGGAGAGACCATGGCCCTGGTGGGTCTCACCGGATCGGGCAAGACCACGCTCACGACCCTCCCCTCCCGCCTCTACGACGTGACCGGGGGTCGCGTGACCCTCGACGGCGTCGACGTGCGCGACCTCACCCTCAAGGAGCTGCGCAGCCACGTCGGCATGGCCTTCGAGGACGCCACGCTGTTCTCTCAGACCGTGCGCGACAACGTGCTGCTCGGCCGCGAAGACCTCGAGCCCGGCAGTGCCGAAGCCGAGGCGGTCCTGCGCGAAGCGCTGCAGGTCGCGCAGGCGCACTTCGTCGATGATCTGCCGAAGGGCGTCGACACGATCATCGGCGAGGAGGGGCTGTCGCTCTCAGGTGGTCAGCGTCAGCGCCTTGCGCTGGCCCGCGCGGTCGCCGCCCGCCCTGCGGTGCTGGTGCTCGATGACCCGCTGTCGGCGCTGGATGTCGACACCGAGGCGCTCGTCGAAGACGCGCTGCGCGAAGTGCTGCACGCGACGACCGCGCTCGTGGTCGCCCACCGCCCTTCGACCGTGACGCTCGCCGACCGGGTGGCGCTGCTCGAGGGCGGACGCATCACGGCGGTCGGGACCCACTCCGATCTGCTGCAGAACAGCGAGCACTACCGCCACGTGATCTCGAGCCTCGAGGACGCCGAGCGCGAAGCGAAGGACCAGGACCCCGAGCGGATGCTCGAGGACGTCGAACAGCCCGAGCGCACGCGCGAGAACCGCGAGCAGCCCGAGCGAATGCTCGAGACCCGAGAAACGGAGGTGAAGCGATGACCACGGCGACCGTCGAAGGAACCAGCGGCGAAGACCGCTCCGATTACACGCGCGCCGAGAGTCGCAGCATCCGTCGTCGCTCTCTGCGTCTGCTGGGCTCGCTCGTCGCGCCGCTGCGGTGGCAGCTCGTGCTCGCGGCGGTCGTGCTGATCGTCTCGACCGCGCTGCGGGTCGCCGGCCCTGCGCTCATCGCGTACGGCATCAACACGGCGCTTCCCGCCGTCGTCGACGAGATGAATTGGATGCCGACGATCGGCGTCGTCGCGGTGTACCTGCTGACCGCGATCGGCGGTGCGGCGCTGATCGGCTGGTACGTCGTCGTGGCGGCGCGCCTGACGCAGGCGATCATGCTCGATCTGCGCAAGCGGATCTTCCTGCACACGCAGCGGCTGAGCCTGGAGTTCCACGAGTCGTACACGTCGGGGCGCATCATCTCGCGACAGACGAGCGACCTCGACACGATCCGCGAGCTTCTGGACGGCGGGTTGAACGAGCTCGTCTCGGGCATCCTCTACGGCGGATTCACGCTCATCGCGCTGCTGCTGCTCG
>CAYOQY010000059.1:0-15294 GCA_964406225.1 uncultured Microbacterium sp. | reverse complement strand
CCCGGGGTCCGCCCCACGCACCTGCGCAGGATTGCGGAGATGTGCACGATGACGGGGGAGGGCCCCGCTCGGCATCCGTGATCCTGCACATCTCCGTCGTTCTGCTCGCGATCACGCCACGCCCTCGTCCTGGAATGACGGGATGCCGCCCGCATGGCTGCGCGCTGCGCCCGGGGTCCGCCCCACGCACCTGCGCAGGATTGCGGAGATGTGCACGATGACGGAGGAAACCGCGGCTCGGCATCCGTGATCCTGCACATCTCCGCATTCGTGCTCGGACTCGGTCGGCCGCGCCGGACGCCCTAGTGCCCACGACGCCCCGACCGCAAGGGTGCGAAGCAACGTCCGCGCGGGCGCGACGGTCGCACTCATCACCGGTCAACCCGCACCGTCCGCCGAACGCCCCTACAACATCCTCGCGATCATCGGGTTCGTGATCTCGCTGCTGGGATTCAACGTCGTCGCCGTCATCCTCGGCGCCATCGGGCTGTCGCAGATCAAGAAGACGGGAGATCGTGGCCGCGGGTTCGCCCTCGCCGCGATCTGGATCGGCATCATCTCGTTCGTGCTCGGCATCATCGCGATCATCGCGATCGTCGCGATCGCGGCCGCCGCGGGCACATCCGGCACGATGTGACCCGTGCGGGCCGCCGGATCAGAGCGATCCGGTGGCCCCCACGCCGAGATCGGCGTCGTAGTCGACGTCCTTGGTCTCGGGCGCCAGCAGCAGGGCGATTAAGGTCAGCACGGCCATCGCGGACAGATAGATCCCGACGAGCCACGGATTGCCGTCGGATGCCGCCCACAGGGCGACGGCGACGATCGGGGCGAGCGCGGCGCCGAGTATCGACGACAGGTTGTACGACACGGCCGAGCCGGTGTACCGCACGTTCGTGGGGAACAGCTCGGGGAGCACGGCCCCCATCGGTCCGAACGTGGAGCCCATCAGCACGAAGCCGAAGATGAGGAACGCCTGCGTCAGCGCGCCGGTGAACTTCGGATCGGCCTGGGGGAGCAGGAACAGGTTGAAGGTCAGGCCGAACACGATGATGAGCCCGGTGACCCAGAGCAGCAGCTTGCGGCGACCGATCCGGTCGGCGATGGGACCGGAGAGCAGCGTGAAGATGCCGAAGAACACCACGCCGATGATCTGCATGATCACGAAGTCGGTGTAGCCGAACCCGAGCCCGGGGTAGAACTGCGCCGCGAACGCCGTCGCATCGAACGGCTTGCCGGCCGCTTCGGCCGCGGCCTGGGCGGCCGCCGAGGCCGTCTGCAGGTCAGCGGCCTTCGTCCCGTACGAGAGCGTGAAGTTCGTCATCAGGTAGAACAGCACGTAGGTCGCGAGCATGATGAACGTGCCCAGGATCAGGTGCCACCAGTGCCGGCGGAACACGGTGCCCAGGGGGAACTTCCGGATGGCACCCTTCTCCTCGGCCTTCACGAACGTCTCGGATTCGACGAGTCGCAGACGCACCCAAAGGCCGATGATCACCATGACGGCGGAGAAGAGGAACGGCACGCGCCAGCCCCACGCCAGGAACTCGGCCGAACGCTGGCCCGCGCCGTCGGGATGCGGCAGCAGGAAGTTGATCGCCAGGAACACCGAGTTGGCGATGATGAACCCGAGCGGAGCGCCGAGCTGCGGGAACGTGCCGTACCAGGCGCGCTTGCCGGCCGGCGCGTTCTCGGTCGCCACGAGCGCGGCACCCGACCACTCGCCGCCGAGGGCGAAGCCCTGCGCGAGCCGGAGGACGAGCAGCATGAGTGCCGCCCACCATCCGATGTCGGCGTACGTGGGAAGGCAGCCGATGAGGAACGTCGCGATGCCCATCGTCAGCAGCGACGCCACGAGCGTGGCCTTGCGGCCGAAGCGGTCGCCGAAGTGCCCGAAGATCACCGCGCCCAGCGGGCGCGCGATCATCGCCGCGCCGAAGACGCCGAACGACGCCAGGAGCGCCGTCGTGTCGTTGCCGGTCGGGAAGAACAGGATCGGGAAGACCAGGACCGCCGCCGTCGCGTAGACGTAGAAGTCGTAGAACTCGATCGTGGTGCCGACGAGGCTCGCGGTGATGACGCGGGAGCGCGGGTTGGCCGGTGCGGTGGTGGGGGATGCGGACACGGGGCACGAGTCTAGCCCGGGGTGGCGCGCATCCCCCGTTCCGTCTAACGCCAGATGACGGCGAGTCCCGCGTTGAGCAGCGTGAGGATGCCGACGCTCCAGAACATGGCCGGTGCGACCTTCTCACCCTTTCGCTGACGCGCGAGACCGATGCCGAGGAGCGCCCCGATGATCACCACGACGATGAGCTTGACGCCGATCTTGACGTAGTTCATGTCGTAGGAGACACCCCACGGTGCCGCGAGGGCGAGCCCTGCCAGCAGGGCGATCAGCAGACCGATGTTCATGAGCGTGGTGAACTGCACGCGGCGGTTGTACGCCTCGACGGCCCAGGCGCCGAACAGGATCGCGAACCCGACGAGGTGGATGAAGACGACGATGTGGCGAAGGACTTCGAGGGATTCCATGCCCACACGCTATTGCGCCGCGGTCCCGCTTGCCAGCAGGACGCGCCCCGCCGCGGTCTGCGGCTCGCGTCCGCACTGCGGGTCGCGTCCGCACTGCGGGTCGCGTCCGCACTGCGGGTCGCGTCCGCACAGCGGGTCCCGTCCGTCAGCGGGCCGCCGGCCGGCGCGGTGTCAGCCGCGCAGCGCGCGCAGCACGAGCGCCGTGCGGATCGCGGCGTCCGCGGCTTCTGCGCCCTTGTCCTCGTGGGAGCCGGGAAGTCCGGCGCGATCCAGTCCCTGCTGCTCGTCGTCGAGGGTCAGCACGCCGAATCCGACGGGCTTGCCGGCGTCGAGCGCGACCCGCGTGAGACCGTCGGTCGTCGCGGACGAGACGTACTCGAAATGCGGGGTGCCCCCGCGGATGATCACTCCGAGTGCCACCACCGCGTCCGCGCCGCCGGCGAACGCGGCCTGGGCAGCCACAGCGAGCTCGAACGAGCCCGGCACGCGCACGAGCTGCCAGTCCGCCCCCGAGGCGTCGAGCACGCGCTGCGCGCCCGCGATCAGTCCGTCCGTGATCACGTCGTGCCACGTGCCGGCGACGATGACGACGTCGAGCCCGGTCCCGTCGGTTCCGCCGGTGATCGGCGCTCCCTTGCCGCTCATGCTCCTGCTTCCTGTCTGGTCGTCCGGGCGTCGTGCATCTGGGCGAGCGCGTCGGCGAGGTCTTCCTCGGCGATGATGTGACCCATGCGGTCGCGCTTCGTCGAGAGGTACTGGTGGTTGTTCGGGCCGACGCCGACCAGCAGCGGCACCTGGTCGACGATCTCGAGGCCGAGCGCGCGCAGCTGGTTGACCTTGTCGGAGTTGTTCGTCAGCAGGCGCACCTTCTCCACGCCCAGGTCCGCGAGGATGCCGGCCGCGGCGGCGTAGTCGCGCGCGTCCGCGGGCAGCCCGAGCGCGAGGTTCGCGTCGACGGTGTCCAGTCCGCGCTCCTGCAGGCTGTAGGCGCGCAGCTTGTTGATGAGTCCGATGCCGCGGCCCTCGTGTCCGCGCATGTAGATCACGACACCGCCGTCCTGCTCGATCGCGTCGAGCGCGGCATCCAGCTGCGGTCCGCACTCGCACTTGAGCGAGCCGAACGCCTCACCGGTGAGGCACTCCGAGTGCACGCGCACGAGCGGCGCATCCGAGAGGTCGCCCGAGACGACCGCGAGGTGATCGGTGCCGGTGATGCGGTCCTTGTACGCCAGGAAGCGGAATGCCCCGTGCGCGGTGGGGACCTGTGCCTCGGCGCGGAGGCTCACCCGTCGCCGGTGCGGCGCGTGCGACGCCGTCGTGCGGGGCTCGTGCTCTTCGAGGTGGGCGATGAGCTGCTCGATCGTGATGACCGGCACGCCGTCGCGCTCGCCGAGCTCGATGAGGCCGGGCAGACGCATCATCGATCCGTCTTCCGCGACGACCTCGGCGATCGCGCCCACGGGCTTCAGCCCGGCGAGTCGCATGAGCTCCACGGCCGCCTCGGTGTGTCCGCCGCGCTCGCGCACGCCGCCGTCGACCGCGCGCAGGGGGAGGATGTGGCCCGGGCGGATCACGCTCGTCGGCGTGGACGCCGGGTCGGCGAGGACGTTGAGGGTGTGCGCGCGGTCCGCGGCGCTGATGCCCGTCGACACGCGGTCGGCCGCATCCACGCTCACGGTGTACGCGGTGCCGCGCGCGTCCTCGTTCACCTCGACCATCGGCGGGAGATCGAGCCGGTCTGCCCACTCCGCCGGCATAGGCGCGCAGATGAAGCCGCTCGACCAGCGCACGGTCCACGCGATCCACTCGGGCGTGGCGAGTTCGGCCGACAGCACGACGTCGCCCTCGTTCTCGCGGTTCTCATCGTCGGCGACGATGACGGGCTTGCCGGCGCGCAGGGCGTCGAGGGCGTCGGAGATCTGGGCAAGGCTCATCTCGAGCCTCCTTCGGTGGTGGGGTCGTGCGGGGTGAATGCCAGCAGGCGTTGGACGTGCCGGGCGAGGATGTCGGTCTCGAGGTTCACGCGCTCGCCGGGGACGCGGGCGCCGAGGGTCGTGGCTTCGAGCGTCTCGGGGATGAGCGACACCTCGAACCAGTGGTCCGCCGCATCGGCGGCGCTGACGGCGCTCACGGTGAGCGAGACGCCGTCCACCGCGATCGAGCCCTTGTCGACGACGAGGGGCGCGAGCGCGGCGGGCAGGCCGATGCGCAGGACGCGCCATTGCGCGCCGGGACGCACCTCGAGCACCTCACCCGTGCCGTCGATGTGCCCTTGCACGATGTGTCCGCCGAGGCGGCCGTGCGCGGCGGTGGCGCGTTCGAGGTTCACGACGCGTCCGGCCGCCACTCCGGTGAGAGTGGACATGTCCAGGGTCTGCCGCATCACGTCGGCCGTGAACCAGTCCGGTCCGCGGTCCACGACCGTGAGGCACACGCCGCTCACCGCGATCGAGTCGCCGTGCCCGGCATCCGACACCGCCTGGGGTGCGCGCACCGTGAGGCGCACGCCGTCGCCCGACGGCTCGACGGCGGTCACATCGCCGATCTCTTCCACGATTCCGGTGAACATTCAGCTGTCCTTCTTCCCGAGGGGGTGGGCGACGATGAGCAGATCGTCGCCGAGCGGATGTACGGCGCGCACCTCGAGGCGCCGTTGGCGGTCGATCGAGTCGACGCCGAGGTTCTGCAGTGCGGGCCGGTCGCGTCCGTCGACGCCCGAGCCGATGAGCGTCGGTGCGACGTAGGCGAGCACCTCGTCGACGAGGCCCTCGCGCAGGAACGCGCTCGCGATCGTGGGGCCTCCCTCGACGAACACGCGGTGGGCCCCGCGTTCACGCAGATCGGCGAGCACCGCGGGCAGGTCGCGTCCCGGCAGATGCAGCAGGGGGCGGGGATGCCGGTGCAGTGCGGCACCGGGCGGCACGGGGCGCTCACCCAGGACGACCGGCTGGGGCTGCTGCTCGTGGAGCGTGCCGTCGGGACGACGCGCAGTGAGTGCAGGGTCGTCCGCCAGGACGGTGCCGGTGCCCACGACGATCGCGTCCGCGTCCGCGCGGCGGCGGTGGACGTCGGCGCGGGCCTGCGGTCCGGTGATCCACTGGCTGGTGCCGTCGGCGGCCGCGGCGCGTCCGTCCAGACTCTGCGCCCACTTCACGGTCACGTGGGGGCGGCCGAGCCGCTGGACGGTGAGCCACGAGGCGAGCAGGTCGGTGCCGGCGACCTCGAGGAGCCCTGCCTCAACGTCGTCGCCGGCGTCCCGCAGACGCTGCGCGCCGCCGCTGGACTCGGGATTGGGGTCGGGCACCGCGTAGACGACGCGCGCGACGCCTGCCTGCAGCAGTGCCTCCGCGCACGGACCGGTGCGGCCGGTGTGGTTGCAGGGCTCGAGCGTCACGACGGCGGTCGCGCCGCGCGCCGCGCCGTCGGGGAGCTTCGACAGCGCGTCGACCTCGGCGTGCGGGGTCCCGGCGCCGCGGTGCCAGCCGTCGGCGAGGACGTCGCCGTCGGCGGACAGCAGCACGGCGCCCACCTGCGGATTCACGCCGCGGGGTCCGCGAAGAGCCAGCGACAGCGCGCGCCGCATCGCGGACTGTTCTGCTGCGTTCGCCGACATCGGAATCCTTCGTCAAGGCTCCGGGAATGACGAACGGCGGCACGCTCGCGCCGCTCGTGCTGCCTCCCATCCGGACTCGCAGCAGATTCCTGCTGCATCACCGTCGGTTCCGGAATTCCACCGGATCAGCCTCGGCGACACCCTGATCGGATGCCGTCGCCCTCAGCTCGCGGACTGTCACCGCCGGTTCGGATTCTCACCGACCCCGGAGCACGTAATGCACTTGATTCTAGTCAACGCGCGATCGGCCGATTCATTCCATGTCGTCGCATGAACCGTCGCCGGCACCCGTCCTCCGGCCGTCCGCACCTCACTCCGAGAGCGCGCGCGCGACTGATTCGTCGACGACGAGGTCGGTCACGAGGCCGGCGGCGAGCGCTCCGCGCACGCTCGCGAGCTTCGAGACGCCCGACACGACGCACAGGCGGCGGGCGACGCCGCGGAGGACGTCGAAGTGGGGTCCGGTGGCCCGATCGTTCAGCGGGATGCCGTCGCTGGATCCGTCGGCGCGGAAGAACACGGTCGCGACGTCTCCGACCACGCCCGCGCGCTCGAGCGCGGCGAGGTCCGCGTCTTCGAGGTAGCCGCCGGAGTAGACGTGGCTCGGCACGCGCGATCCCGCAGACCCCGTGCTGAACACCACGAGGTCCATTCGCTCCTGCAGCGTCAGGATCCGCCGGGTGCTCCGCTCGCGCCACATCGCCCGCTTCGTCGCCGGGTCGTCGAAGAACGCCGGCACCGGGAACTGCTGCGCACTGCCGCCGTAGGCGCCCGCGAAGCGGCTGAGGATCTCGCTCGCGTACAGGAGCCCCGTCGTGTGGGTGTTCCCCGAGCCGTTGAGCTGCACGAATGTCGTGTCGTGGACCGACTTCGGGACGAGCCGCCGGCTGACGGCGGCGGTCGTCGAGCCCCACGCGACCCCGATCGTCGAGCCTGCGCGCACGAGATCGCCGAACAGATGTGCGGCGGCGACCGCGACCCGCTCGAGTCGTTCGACCTCGTGCGCGTCATCCGGGACCGGCACGACGTGCGCCGTGATCCCGAACCGCTCCGCGAGGCGCTCCTCAAGCAGCTGGGGAGCGGCGAAGGGCGACGTGATGCGGATGTCGACGATCCCGGTCGCGCGGGCGTGGGAGAGCAGGCGCGACACCGTCGACCGCGATGTGCCGAGCTCGCGCGCGATGGCCTGCATCGTGCGGTCCTGCACGTAGTAGAGGTGCGCGGCGGTCAGCGCGCGCTGCACCGTCCGCTCGTCGGACAGCGTCCTCTCGTCGGCGAGCATCCTCTCGTCGAACACCGTCTTGTCCTCGAACGCGGTGCGTGCAGGGGTGAGATCGTCCACGCGGCCAGTCTTGCACATATGTGCAAACCGCCTGCAACAACGTCCATCACTGTCATGATGGTGTGACGGACACGAGACGACGGAGGATCGCGATGACCGAGGGCACGCACCGGGGATTCCAGGCGCTGGAGGAGCGGCCGTATGCGGACGTCTTGATCATCGGCGGGGGCATCAACGGCCTCGCGACGTTCCGCGACCTGGCGATGCAGGGTGTCGACGTCGCCCTCGTCGAGCGCGACGACTTCATCAGCGGCGCGTCCGCGGCGTCGTCGCACATGATCCACGGCGGCATCCGCTATCTCGAGAACGGCGAGTTCCGGCTTGTGCACGAAGCCGTCACCGAGCGCAACGCCCTGCTGCGCATCGCGCCACACTACGTCCGCCCGCTGCAGACCACCATCCCGATCTTCTCCACGTTCTCAGGTGTGCTGAGTGCGCCGCTGCGCTTCCTCCGGCACGGGGGCGGAAAGCACACCGAGCGCGGTGCCGCGCTCATCAAGATCGGCCTGGTCATCTACGACTCGTTCTCGCGCGGTGGGGGTCAGGTGCGACGTCACAGCTTCCGCGGGCGCAAGCGCTCACTCGCGGAACTGCCTGAGCTCAACCCCGGTGTCAAGTACACCGCCACCTACTGGGATGCCTCGCTCCACGACCCCGAGCGTCTCGCGATCGACGTGCTCCGCGACGGCCGCGCCGTCGGCGGCGACAACGCCCGAGCGGTCAACTACGTCTCGGCCGTCGGCGTCGAAGACGGGCACGTCGTGCTCCGCGACGAGGAGTCCGGTCGGCAGCTGCCGTTCGCGGCATCCGTCGTCGTCAACGCGTCCGGGCCGTGGACGGACCTCACGAACAAGGCGCTCGGCGCCGAGACCGAGTACATGGGCGGCACGAAGGGCTCGCACATCGTGCTCGACAACCCCGAGCTGCTCGCAGCCACGGGCGGTCGCGAGCTGTTCTTCGAGAACGCCGACGGCCGCATCGTCCTGATCTACCCGCTCAAGGGACGCGTGCTGGTGGGCACGACCGACCTCGAGCACACGATGGGCGAGCCGATCGTGTGCACGGAGGACGAAGTCGACTACTTCATCGACCTCATCGGCCAGGTGCTGCCGCGTATCCACGTCGACCGGTCGCAGATCGTCTTCCGCTTCTCGGGCGTGCGCCCCCTGCCGGGGCACGGCGATGTCGCCCCCGGCTTCGTCTCGCGCGACTACCGCATCGAGTCCGCTCCGCTGGACGGCAGCGCCGACACCACGGTGCTCAGCCTGGTCGGCGGCAAGTGGACGACGTTCCGGGCGTCGGCCGAGAACATCGCCGATCACGCGCTCGAGGTGCTCGCCGCCCCCCGGCGTCGCTCGACGAAGGGCATCCCGATCGGGGGAGGGCGCGCCTACCCCGTGACCGAACGCGCCCGCCGGCACTGGATCGACACGCATGCAGGCTCCCTCGACCCGGCGCGGGTCGCCACGCTCCTCGACCGCTACGGCACGGTCGCGACCGACGTCATCGCGGCGATCGCGGCCGACCCCGACGACGCGGCGCTCGACACGCTTCCCGCGTACAGCACGGGTGAGCTGCGCCATCTCGCGCGCACCGAGTCGGTCGTGCACCTGGACGACGTGCTCCTGCGGCGCACGAGCCTGGCCTTCACGGGTGCCGTCACGGCGGAATCCGCCGCCGAGGTCGCCGCGGCGATCGCCCCCGTCCTCGGATGGGATGCCGCGCAGCGCCGGTCCGAGGTCGACCGCGCGGTCGCACGGGTGAACGCGGCCGATCCCACCTGGAGCGCCGCGTCGTCGGCGGACACGACCGCCGCGCGATAGCCTGACCGCAGCCGCGGGCCGCATGTCGGCCGCAGCCGGCACTGCTCGGCTGCCCGGTGCGCGGCCACCGCACCGACACAGGGCTGCGCGGCACGACGCACGCCGACTCGAAGGAGAATCACGTGTCAGAGCACGTACTGGCGCTCGACCAGGGCACCACGTCGACGCGCGCGATCGTCTTCGACGCCGCGGGCGGCATCGTCGCGGTCGCACAGCGCGAGCACAAGCAGATCTTCCCGCGCGCAGGATGGGTCGAGCACGATCCGATCGAGATCTGGACCAACACGCAGTGGGTCATCGCGACGGCCCTCGACGACGCGCGGCTGGGGCCCGGCGACATCGCCGGACTCGGCATCACGAACCAGCGCGAGACGGCGATCGTCTGGGACCGCCGCACCGGCCGGCCGGTGTGCAACGCGCTCGTCTGGCAGGACACCCGCACGCAGGCGCTCATCGACCGGCTCTCCGCCGAGGGCGGCAGCGACCGCTTGGCCGCGACCACCGGTCTGCCGCTGGCCACATACTTCTCCGCCTCCAAGATCGCCTGGATCCTCGACAACGTGCCCGGCGCGCGCGCGGACGCCGAGGCGGGGCACCTCCTGTTCGGCACGCCCGACACCTGGCTCATCTGGAACCTGACGGGCGACACCCGGGACGGCATCCACGTGACGGATGTCACGAACGCGAGCCGGACCCTCCTGATGGACCTCGCGACGCTCGACTGGTCCGACGAGCTGCTCGAGGTGTTCGGCATCCCGCGGTCGATGCTCCCGAGCATCGTGCCGTCCTCCCGCGTCGTCGGCGAGGTGATCGAGCCCCCGGCGGCCCGGGGCATCCGCATCGCCGGGATCCTCGGCGACCAGCAGGCCGCGACGTTCGGTCAGGCCGCGTTCGAGAGCGGGCAGTCGAAGAACACGTACGGCACCGGCAACTTCCTGCTCGTCAACACCGGCACCGAGATCGTCCGCTCGCAGCACGGGCTCGTGACGACGGTCGCGTACCGCTGCGGAGATGAGCCCGCGCACTACGCACTCGAGGGGTCGATCGCCGTGACGGGCTCGCTCGTGCAGTGGCTGCGCGACAACCTCGGCATCATCGACTCCGCCCCCGAGGTCGAAAGGCTCGCCTCGACGGTCGACGACAGCGGCGGCGCCTACTTCGTCCCGGCCTTCTCGGGGCTGTTCGCCCCGTACTGGCGACCCGACGCCCGCGGCGCCCTCGTGGGCCTCACGCGCTACGTCAACCGCGCCCACATCGCCCGCGCCGCGATCGAGGCGGCCGCGTTCCAGTCCCGCGATGTCATCGACGCGATCGTGGCCGACACCGGACGCGCCCTCACCGAGCTGCGCGTGGACGGCGGCGGCTCGCGCAACAGTCTCACGATGCAGTTCCAGGCCGACATCCTCGGCATCCCCGTCGTGCGCCCGGCGATCACAGAGACCACCGCCCTCGGTGCGGCGTACGCCGCGGGCCTCGCGACGGGCGTCTGGCCCGATCGGGATGCGCTGCGCGCCCAGTGGCGGGAGGACAGCCGGTGGGAGCCGCGCATGCCCTCTGACGAAGTCGACCGTCGCGTGCGCCTGTGGCGCAAAGCGGTGACGAAGTCCTTGGACTGGGTCGACGAGGACGTCACGGCACTGTCCTAAAGGCAGGGCTGTCCTAGAGGCAGGGCTGTCATAGGGGCAGGGCTCTCGTGGGGGATGCCGCGCGCGGCGTTTCCCGGCATCCGCCGGGCTACTTGAGCAGGCGTGACAGGCGGCGGTCGGCCAGGACCTTGCCGCCGGTCTGGCACGTCGCGCAGTACTCGAGGGAGTTGTCGGCGAAGAAGACGCTCCGCACGACATCGCCGCAGACCGGGCAGGTCTCTCCGCGGCGCCCGTGCACCTGCATCCCGCGTCGCTTGGCGTCCTTCAATTCGGCGGGCGGTTTGCCGGATGCCGTCGCGACGGCCTCGGTGAGCGTCTCGGTCATCGCCGTGTAGAGGTGGTCGATGTCTTCGGGACTCAGGTTGGCCGCCAGGGCGTAGGGGGACATGCGGGCGTCGTGGAGGATCTCGTCGGAGTAGGCGTTGCCGACGCCGGCGAGGATCGACTGATCCCGCAGCACGCCTTTGATCTGCGTGCGCCGTCCCTCGATCAGGCCGGCGAGGGTGTTGCGCGTGAAGGTCGGGGAGAGCGGGTCGGGGCCGAGACGCGCGATGCCCGGAACTTCCTGCGGGTCGTTCACGACGTACACCGCGAGAGACTTCTTCGTGCCCGCTTCGGTCAGGTCGAAGCCCGAGCCGTCCGACAGCGCCACCCGCAGGGCGATCGGCGTCTTGCCCGGGCGGATGATCGTGGTCGGCAGTTCGTCGTACCAGCGCAACCAGCCGGCCTTCGCGAGGTGGAACACCAGGTGCGGCTCGGCATCGCGCACCGGGGACGTGGTGGCGAGGTCGATGAACTTGCCGTGCCGGGCTGCCCCGGTGATCTCCGCCCCGACGAGGGCATCGACCGGCGGATCGTACGTCTTCAGTGCGGCGAACGCCGCGACCGTGACGCGGGTGATCGTCAGTCCCGTCGCGCGTCCGCGGAGGAAGTCGACGAGACCCTGGACCTCCGGCATCTCGGGCATGCCCTCCATACTCGCACGCGGTCCGCCCGCTGTCGCGGGCTCAGTCCTCGAGCACCGGCCAGGCCTGCGGCATCCGATCGTCGGTGGGGAGGAGGCCCGCGATCCAGCCGTCGTCGCGTCCGAACGAGTTCGGCAGCGCGCGGCGCAGCAGGCCCTCGTAGCGGAAGCCGAGCGCGCGCGCGACGCGCGCCGACGCCGCGTTGCCGACGACCGCGCGCCATTCGATGCGCTGCAGTGCGGGGCCTTCGGTGCCGAAGCCCCAGTCGATCACCCGCCGAGCCGCTTCGGTGAGCAGCCCCCGCCCGCGGGCGTCGGCGGCCATCCAGTACCCGAGCTCCCCGCTGCCACCGGGGCTGATGCCGTGCAGACCGATCATCCCCGCGAGTCGGCCGCCCTCGCGGACCGCCCACGTGGCCTCGACGCCCTCGGCCCAGCGGGTGCGGGCGAACTCGATGAACCCCTCGGCGTGCGCGCGTTCGTACGGGGCGGGCACAGTCGTGAAGCGCTGGATGGCGGCATCCTGGCACGCCGCGAAGATCGCGTCGACGTCATCCTCGGTCGGCACCGACAGGACCGTGCGGTCGGTGGTCAGGGTGACGGGCTGCACGCTCCCACGCTACCCGCCGCCGCTCAGCGACACCGGCCCGCGGCTTCGGCGCCAGATTCCTGCGATGGCCCTATGAAACCTGAAGCGCCATCGCAGGATGGTGTCGCCAACCTGCATGGGCCCTAGCGGCGGCGGAGCAGGCCGACCTTGTCGTACACGTCGGCGAGGGTGCGGTCGGCGACCTCCGCCGCGCGATCGGCGTTCGCGCCGAGCACGCGGTCGAGCTCGGCCTTATCGTCGAGCAGCTCGAGCGCGCGGGCGCGCACGGGGCCGAACTCGTTCACGACGACCTCGGCGAGGCCCTTCTTGAAGTCGCCGTAGCCGCGACCGGCGTACTCGTCCTCGATCGCCGGGATCTGCCGGCCCGTGAGGGCCGCGTAGATCACGAGCAGGTTCGAGACGCCGGGCTTGTTCTCCCGGTCGTAACGCACCGTGCCGTCCGAATCGGTGACTGCGCGCATGATCTTCTTGGCCGACACCGCGGGGTCATCGAGCAGCCACAGCACACCGGCATCCGATTCGGCCGACTTGGACATCTTCGCCGTCGGGTTCTGCAGGTCGTAGATGCGCGCCGTGTCCTGCTGGATGACCGGCATCGGCACGCGGAAGGTCTGCCCGTAGCGCGAGTTGAACCGCTCCGCGAGGTCACGGGTGAGCTCGACGTGCTGCTTCTGGTCGTCGCCGACCGGCACGATGTCGGTCTGGTACAGCAGGATGTCGGCCGCCATCAGCACCGGGTAGGTGAAGAGGCCGACCGACGTGGCGTCGGCGCCGTAGCGCGGCGACTTGTCCTTGAACTGCGTCATGCGCCCGGCTTCGCCGAAACCGGTGATCGTCGAGAGGATCCAGGCGAGCTCGGGGTGCGCGGGAACGTGCGACTGCACGTACAGCGTCGACTTCGACGGCTCGATGCCCGCGGCGATGTACTGCGCCGCGGTGCGACGGGTCTTCTCCCGCAGCTCGGCCGGGTCGTTGGGTTGGGTCAGCGCGTGCAGGTCGACGACGGAGAAGAACGCGTCGTACGCCTCCTGCAGGTCGCGCCACTGCATGAGCGCCCCGATGTAGTTGCCGATCTGAAGGGAGTCGGCGGAGGGCTGCATGCCGGAGTACAGGCGGGGTTTGCTCACCCGACAAGTTTACGGGCGCGGGATGCCGCGGCCTTCCGCGCCCGCGCAGCCGTCAGGCGCCGCGGCCTTCCGCGCGCCCCAGTGGTGGGGGACCGAGCGTCAGCTGCCGAGCGCGTAGTCGACCACGACCGGGGCGTGGTCGCTCCACCGCGTGTCCCACGAGGGCGCGCGGACCACGTGGTAGCCCGAGGCGCGCTCGGCCAGTGCGCCGGTGGCGAGGTGGTAGTCGATGCGCCACCCGGTGTCGTTGTCGAACGCCTTCCCTCGGCTCGACCACCACGTGTACGGCCCGTCGACCTCGCCATGCGTGCGGCGGCCGATGTCGACCCAGCCGAGACCGAGGCCGACCGACCCGTCGACGGCCGCGACGCGGCCTCCGGCGTCGCCGAGGATCCGGTCGAAGTAGGCGCGCTCGCGGGGGAGGAAGCCCGCGTTCTTGACGTTGCCCTTCCAGTTGCGGATGTCGAGCTCGCGGTGCCCCACGTTGAGGTCGCCGGTGACGACGGCGAAGGGGGTGGATGCCGACAGCTGCGCCATCCGCACCGTCATCTCATCGAGGAAGAGCCACTTGACGTCCTGCCGCGGCGTCCCCGCCTCACCGGTGGGCACGTACGCACTCACGGCGGTGAGCCCCTCGCCGCCGAACGCGAAGTCGGCTTCGATCCAGCGGCCGGTCAGATCGACCGATCCGTCGCCGAGACCGCGCCGCACGGCGATCGGCTCGATCCTGCTCGCGACCGCGACCCCGGCGCGCCCCTTCGCGACTGCCTCGTCGTTCACGATGTGCCACCCGGGGAGGGCCGCCTCCAGGTCGGCCGCGGTGGCGCGGACCTCCTGCAGGGTCATGACGTCGACATCGGCCTCGTCGAGCCACGCGCTCATACCGTTGCGGACGGCGGCCCGGATTCCGTTGACGTTGATCGAGGCGAGGCGGACGCGTTGTGGCACGCTCTCGAGCCTATCGATCGCCCCCGACACGACCGCCGCGCCTACGCTCCTCCCGCACCGGGGCCCGCGCCCGTACGCTCGGGCCCGAAGAGGCCCTTGCGCACAGGGGGCAGTGCCGGCGCCGAGCTCTCGACCGCGGCGAGTTCCTCCTCGGCCTCCCGGACGGCGAAATCGGCCCGCCACGCGCGGTACCACGGAGCCGCGGCACGGGCCTCGCGCGCCGTCCGCAGGCGCACCTGTGCCGCCAGGAGCAGCGCCTTGTGCTCGGCCGCGATCCGCTCCGCCTCCGTGGGCAGCAGCAGCGGGATGTCCTTGTCCTTCGTCGCGACCGCGATCCACGCAGCGGCGACGAGCATGATGATGCCGCTGATCTTGAACCACAGGAGCAGTCCGACGAAGAGCGCGAACGTCGCCAGCAGCGGATTGGACGGCGTGTAGCTCAGCAGAAGGCCCGCGCCGAACTGCAGGACGGTCATCGCGCCGCCGCCGAGCAGGGCACCCGGCCAGATCATCCGCCACTTCAGCGTCGTCCCGGTGAGGAAGCGGAAGAGCGCCGCAAGAGCGGTGGAGTTGATCGCGAAGGAGATGATGACCGACCCGATGCCGATGCTCGCGGTGAGGGCACTCGAATCGAACTGGATGCCGAACAGCGACAGCAGGACCGACATGAGCCACGAGCTGACCCACGTGAG
>CAYOQY010000058.1:0-15411 GCA_964406225.1 uncultured Microbacterium sp. | reverse complement strand
CGCCGTGCTTGCGCAGCATGTCGGTGATCGTGAGCACGACGTCGGTCGCCGTGACACCGGCCGGGATCTCGCCGGTGAGCTTGAAGCCGACGACGCGCGGGATGAGCATCGAGACCGACTGGCCGAGCATCGCAGCCTCGGCCTCGATGCCGCCGACGCCCCAGCCCAGCACGCCGAGGCCGTTGACCATCGTGGTGTGGGAGTCCGTGCCCACGCACGTGTCGGGGTAGGCGCGCAGCACGCCGTCGACCGTCCGGTCGTAGATAACCTTCGCGAGGTGCTCGATGTTGACCTGGTGCACGATTCCGGTGCCGGGCGGGACGACCTTGAAGTCGTCGAACGCGGTCTGGCCCCAGCGGAGGAACTGGTAACGCTCCCCGTTGCGCTCGTACTCGATCTCGACGTTTCGCTCGAGGGCGTTCTCGCTGCCGAACAGATCGGCGATCACCGAGTGATCGATCACCATCTCGGCGGGCGACAGAGGATTGATGCGGTTCGGGTCACCGCCGAGCGCCGTGACGGCCTCTCGCATCGTGGCGAGGTCGACGATGCAGGGCACGCCGGTGAAGTCCTGCATGACCACGCGGGCCGGCGTGAACTGGATCTCGGTGTCGGGCTCGGCCGCGGCATCCCACGAGCCGAGGGCTTCGATCTGCGCCTTCGTGACGTTCGCACCGTCTTCGGTGCGGAGCAGGTTCTCGAGCAGCACCTTCAGGCTGAACGGGAGCTTCTCGTAGCCGGGCACCGTGTCGATGCGGAAGATCTCGTAGTCGGTGCTGCCGACCGTCAGGGTGCTCTTGGCACCGAAGCTGTCAACCGTGGACACGCGTGTCTCCTTCGTCGGCGGCGGAGCGGGCCTCGGGCCCGGCTCCCCCCATCTTCCCTGCCCCCGGCCGGAGTGGCTAGTGAGGTTGGCCTAACCATCCACCGGAAGCGAATTTATCTCGATATCAAGATAAATGTATCACTTGGATGCCGGCGGGTAGAGAGCCCGGACGGCGAGCCACGTCACGGCGAGGAGGGGTGCGAACAGGGGCAGACCCATGATGAGCTTCAGGGTTCCGAGGGCCGTGACGTCCCCGGCGAAGTAGAGCGGAAGCTGCACCGCGAGGCGGAAGGCGAACAGTCCCGCCCAGGCGATCGACAGCCAGGTGAAGACTCTGCGCTTGCGCTTGTCGGCGCGCCACCGGGTGCCCTCGTTCATGAGGAAGCCGACCGCGAGGCCGATGAGCGGCCAGCCGATGATCGCCGAGACGAGGAACGCCGTGCCGTACGCGCCGTTCGTGACGAAGCCGAGGACGAAATTGTCCTGTCCCCGTCCCGTCCACAGCGCCAGCGCCGCGGCTCCCGCCGTGGCGACCAGCCCGCCGATCGCGGCGGCGGGGGGCGATTTCGTCACGAGTCGGATCACGGTGAAGACCGCTGCGAGTCCGACCGACAGACCGAGCGCCAGCGGCAGGTTGCCCGTCTGGGTCGCACGGTCGTACGTGAGGGTGAACAGCACGACGAACACGAGGCTCGGGAGCACGGATTCGAGGATGCCGCGCCAGCCGCCCATCGCCCGCCAGACGACGTGACCGGTCGGCGCATCCTCTGCCGGGTTCAGTCCCGCCCTGCGGGCTGCGTCGCCGAGTGCCGCCCCCACGAGTTCGGACGCCGACGGCGGAGTGAGGGAGGGAGACCCGCCTTCGCGATCCGGCTCGGCGGGCGGGGTCGTCGTCACGCGGCGCCCGGCGTCGCGGGCATCCGCAGTGGGATGAGGTCGCGCGGCGGCATGGGCGTTCCGCCGCGGACGACGACGATCGACCGGAACAGCTCTTCGACCTGGGCGGCGGCATCCACATCGCCGGTCGCCGCTCCCCCGATCACGCCGCGGAGGAACCAGCGCGGTCCGTCGACGCCCACGAATCGGGCCAGGCGCTTGCCTGCGGCGCCGTCGGGGCCGGCGGCGACCGGAACCTCCGCGAGGAGTTCCGGCCCCAGGGGTCCTTCGCGCTCCTCGACGCGACCGCCCTGCTGGCGGATCTGCGCGCGGATCTGCTCGCGCGTCTCCTCCCACAGACCGGTCGAGCGCGGAGCCGCGAACGGCTGCACCTGGAGGGTGGAGCCGGCGTAGTCCAGCCCCACCGCGACGATGCGCTTCGTCTGCTCCTCGACCTCGAGGCGGAGGTTCAGGCCTTCGCGGGGCAGGATCTTGATGCCGCCGAGGTCGATGTACGGACGGACCGGATTGGCCTCGGTCTCGTCGAACGGGCCGTTCGTCGCGCGATCCGCGAGGGGGTCGGGGAGCGCCGCATCCGTGGGTGTCGCATCGGTCATGGGGAGATTCCGTTCTGTGGTCTGTTCCTTCGCGGGGAGTGCCCCGCGACGATCCGCCGCGATATCCGGCGGCTGCGCCGGCTAGCCGCTCGAGCCGAACCCGCCCGTCGAGCCGAACCCGCCGTCTCCGCGGACGCTGTCGGGCAGCTCCTTCACCGGGATGAACTGCGCACGCGAGACCGGCATCACGATGAGCTGGGCGATCCGGTCCCCCACGGCGATCTCGTACGGCTGATCGGCGTCGGTGTTCAACAGTGTCACCTTGATCTCGCCGCGATATCCGGCGTCGACCGTCCCGGGACTGTTCACGATCGTGATGCCGTGCTTGGTCGCCAGGCCGCTGCGGGGCACGACGAACGCGACGAAGCCCTCCGGCAGGGCGATGCGAACGCCCGTTCCCACGAGCGCGCGCTGACCGGGTCGGAGGGTGAGCGCCTCTGCCGAGACGAGGTCGGCGCCCGCGTCACCGGGGTGCGCGTATGCCGGAACGTCGGGGGCGATAATGAGGACGTCCACAGTTTCAGCCACGCAACGAGGGTAATGCAGAAGACCGTGAGCAGTGTCCGAGCCCATTCCGGCGTCCCGTACCGCGAAAGGCTGAGCCCGTCGCTGTGGGCGATCGTCGGCGCGGCCGTCGTCGCGCCGATGGCGGCACTCGTCGTCACGCGGATCGACACGACCCTGGCCCTGCTCGCGGGGATCGCCGTCGGCGTCGCCCTCGTGGGCATCATGATCGCGGGCTCGCCCGTGATCGAGGTGAAGGACGGCGTGCTCCGCGCCGGACGTGCGCACATCGACGTCGGATTCACCGGCGCGGTGAGCATCCTCACGGGAGAAGAGGCGCGTCATGCGCGCGGTCCGGGTCTGCACCCGCGATCGTGGCACCTGATCCGCGGGGGGATCGACGGCGTGGTGATCGTGGAGATCACCGACCCGGACGACCCGGCGCCCTCGTGGGTTCTCTCCACGCGGACACCCGATCGACTCGCGGCGGTCGTGCGGCTCGCTCAGGCTACGCGGCGCACTCCGAGCAGATAGGTCCGGCGGCGTCCTCGTGGTCCAGCTGCGAGCGGTGCTTCACCAGGAAGCAGCTGACGCACGTGAACTCGTCCTCCTGGGCGGGGAGCACGACCACGTCGAGCTCGAGGTCCGACAGGTCGGCGCCGGGAAGCTCGAATCCCGAGGGGTTGTCGGCATCCTCCACGTCCACGGAGCCCGACAGCTTGTCGGGAACGCGCTCCTTCAGAGCCTCGATCGACTCGCTGTCGTCTTCGGTCTTGCGGGGGGCGTCGTAATCCGTGGCCATGCGTGAACGTCTCAACTTCCGGGGAATAGCAGGGGTGCCTGACCCTCTCGGGCGGCGATAGTTTGCATGACCTGAACCCATTTCGCAAATGCGCGTGGAGTTCGTGTCGTGCGATGCCGTGAAACTCGCGGCGCGCGTCGGATATTCCCGGTCCGCGGCACCCCCTGTGACACCATGGGCGCACACCGCTGGATCGGAGGGGCGTTTCGCATGGAACAGCTCAAAGTGATCGGAACCGAAGACGATGTGCTCGTCCTCGTGACCGAGTCGGGTGAACGATTCTCACTCGCCGTCGACGACGTCCTGCGCGGCGAACTGCGCAAGGCGCGCAAGGAGCGCGAGGGCGATTCGGACGTTCCGCGACCCAGTCCGCGCGAGATCCAATCGCACATCCGCGCCGGGCTGTCGGCCGAAGAGGTCGCCGCGCTGCTGGGTGCGCGCGTCGAGGACATCGCCCGATTCGAAGGGCCCGTGCTCGCCGAGCGCGAGCACGTCGTCGGCCAGGCCCTCGCGGTCCCCGTCCTGCTGGGCTCCGAACTCGACCCCGATGTCCACCCCACGTTCGGCGGTGCCGTCCGCGCGAAGCTCGCCGAGGCCGGCGCGTCCGGCGAGCGGTGGACGAGCTGGAAGGAAGCGACGGGCTGGATCGTCAAGCTCGAGTTCACCGCGAACGAGGTCGATCACGATGCGCGCTGGGGCTTCGACCCCCGACGCAGCACGCTGTCTCCGCTGAATGCCGACGCGATCCAGCTGTCGCGCCAGGGCTCGCTGCCGGAAGGCCTCATCCCCCGGCTGCGTGCGCTCGAGACCGCTCCGCAGAAGGACGATTCGCGCTTCGACAGCGGGGCGTTCGGCCCCCGTCGGCTCCCCGACGCCGATCTGGAGAGCCCCGACCTCCGCGAGCCTGTCGCTCCTGCCGTGCAGGAAGCGGCGATGAAGCGGGCGAGTGCGACGTCGGTGACCTCTTCCGAGACCGCCGACCTCCTCGAGGCGCTCCGTCGCCGCCGGGGTCAGCGCGAGCCGTTGCCCGGCGCGGACGAGGTGACGTCCTCGCGGGCGCATGCGCCGGTCGCGCTGTTCGACGCGCTCGAGCCGGGCTATGACGAAGCTCCGCGCGACGAGGCGGAGGACTCCTCGGCGCGCGAGGTCGAGCAGGCCGCCGTCGCCGAAGCGGCCGGTCGCCGCAAGGGGCGCACCTCGATGCCGTCATGGGACGAGATCGTGTTCGGGGCGCGCACCGAGGAGTGACCGACCTGCCGTGATGCGGCAGAGGCGCGGTGCTCAGGCGAAGGCGCCCAGTCGGATGAGCGGCACGGTCCGCTCCTCAGCGGTGAGCGAGCCGTGCTGGCCGACCATCCGCTGCGGGCCCTTGTCCTCCAGCCGATCGTCGTAGTACGCGATCCCGGCGCGAGCGGCGACCAGCACGTCGCCGATGCGCGGCGCGACCTCGGGGCTCACGTCTCCGAAGAGTCCCGCTGCCATCGCCTCCGCGCGTGAGAGCACCCACGAACGGCCGGACTCCGCCGCGCGCCAGCGCTCCAGAACCGTGTCGGCGGCATCCGGCTCGGTGTACAGGTGGAGCATGCGCGGCTCGCCGCCGATGTGGCGGACACCCTGCACGAGTGCGTCGTCGTCCGCGAGGAGGACGTGCCGGTGCCTCGGGACGTCGATCATGCCGTGATCGGCGGTGATGACCGCCCCCGTGTGCGGGGCGAGCGCCTCCGCGAACGCGCGGGCAGCGGCATCCACCCGCTCGAGGGTTCCGACCCACTCCGCCGACTGCCAGCCGCGGCGGTGCCCGATCGCGTCGAGGTCCGGCGCGTACAGGTAGACGAACGCGCCGGGATGCCGTTCCGCGAGCTGCGCCGCGCGCTGCACGCGCTCGTGGAGGTCGTCCGCGCCGACGAATTCGGCTCCGCGCATCGTCGAGCGGGTGAACCCGGTGTCGGCGTACTCCGTCTTGGAAACCACGAAGCACGGACGTCCGTCGGCCGCGAGACGCGCGGTGAGGGGTTCGCTGCGCTGCCACGCCGGATCGAGGCCGTCCGTCTCCCAGCCGCGGAGCTGATTGGCGACACGATCGGCGTCCGGGACGAGCGCCCGATAGCCGACGATGCCGTGCTCGCCCGGTGCCGTGCCGGTCAGCAGGCTGCTGAGCGCGGAGGCGGTGGTCGACGGGAACACCGTGCGCGCGACATCCTTCTTCGACCCCGACGCCGACAGGAAGCGCGCGTGCCCGGCGCGGGCGGCGAGGTTGTGCGAGCCGAGTCCGTCGATCACGAACACGACGGCGCTGCGGGCCGCGGCGAACCACTCCGAGCGTCCGTCCAGCGCGGAGATCATCTGCGGCACGACACCGGTGAGGCTCCGGGCGCGCGGCGGGTCCGCGGGTAGGCTGAGGGACATCGGGGCCAGTCTCGCACACGGGCAGGCGCCCCTCCCCGCCCGCCGTCACCCGAGGCCGAACAGCCATGCCCGCAGCACCCACCGATTCCTCCCCCGCCGCCGACGAGCGCATCGAAGACGTCGACGTCTCGGCGGAGATGCAGGGGTCCTTCCTCGAGTACGCCTACTCCGTCATCTACTCGCGCGCCCTGCCGGATGCCCGTGACGGTCTCAAGCCCGTCCAGCGCCGCATCCTGTACACGATGGCCGACATGGGCTTGCGCCCCGACCGCGGTCACGTCAAGAGCGCCCGCGTCGTCGGCGAGGTCATGGGAAAGCTGCACCCCCACGGCGACGCGCCGATCTACGACGCCCTCGTGCGACTGGCGCAGGCGTTCTCGTTGCGCGTGCCGCTCGTCGACGGTCACGGCAACTTCGGCTCGCTGGACGACGGTCCCGCCGCCCCGCGCTACACGGAAGCCCGGCTCGCCCCTGCCGCGCTCGCGCTCACCGAGAACCTCGACGAGGACGTCGTCGACTTCATCCCGAATTACGACGGCCAGTTCCAGCAGCCTTCCGTCCTGCCGGCCGCGTATCCGAACCTGCTCGTGAACGGCGCCACCGGCATCGCGGTCGGGATGGCGACGAACATGGCCCCGCACAACCTCATCGAGGTCGTCGCCGCAGCCGTGCACCTGCTGGAGAACCCCGAGGCGACGGTTGACCAGCTCATGGACTTCGTGCCCGGGCCCGACTTCCCGACCGGTGGCATCGTGATGGGCCTCGACGGCGTCAAGGACGCCTACGCGAAGGGGCGCGGCGCGTTCAAGATCCGCGGCAAGGTCGCCGTCGAGCCGCTCGGTCCGCGACGCACCGGTCTGGTCGTCACCGAGCTCCCCTATCAGGTCGGCCCCGAGCGGGTCATCGAGAAGATCAAGGACGCGGTCCAGTCGAAGAAGCTGACCGGCATCGCCGATGTCACCGACCTGACCGACCGCAACCACGGCCTGCGCCTCGTGATCGGCATCAAGACCGGATTCGATCCGCAGGCCGTGCTCGAGCAGCTCTACCGCCTGACACCGCTCGAGGACTCGTTCAGCATCAACAACGTCGCCCTCGTCGACGGGCAGCCGCAGACGCTCGGGCTCAAGGAGCTGCTGAGCGTCTACCTCCAGCACCGCCTGCAGGTCGTGACCCGGCGCAGCCGCTTCCGTCTCGCGCGTCGCCAGGAGCGGCTGCACCTCGTCGAGGGACTGCTCATCGCGATCCTCGACATCGACGAGGTCATCCAGGTCATCCGCACGTCCGAGGACAGCGAACAGGCGCGCACCCGCCTGCGCGAGGTGTTCGATCTCAGCGAAGTGCAGGCCGAGTACATCCTCGAGCTGCGCCTGCGGCGACTCACGAAGTTCTCGCGCATCGAGCTCGAAAACGAGCGGGACGCACTGAATGCGGAGATCGCCCGTCTGCAGGAGCTGTTGGCCAGCGAGTCGCTCCTCCGCGCCCAGGTGGCCCGCGAGCTCGAAGCGGCTTCGGACGCGTACGGCACGCCGCGCCGGACGCTCCTCATGAACGCCAAGCCCGCGGCACCGCGACCGACGCGGGGCGCGCCCGCGCCGGATCTGCAGATCGCGGACGCGCCGACGGTCGTCGTGCTCTCCACGACCGGGCGGGCGGTCCGGGTCGACCTGGCCGAGGATCAGGAACTGAGCGCCCCCGCGCGGCGCAGCAAGCATGACGCGATCCAGTCCACCGCGTCGTCGACGACGCGCGGCGAGCTCGGCGCGGTGACGACGGCGGGTCGCGTCATCCGCTTCTCCCCCGTCGACCTGCCCTCCGTGCCGCCGGCATCCGTCCAGCTCGCGGCGGGCGTGATCCTCCGCGAGTACCTCGGCATCGCGGACAAGAACGAGCGCGTGCTCGCTCTCATCCGGCTGGACGACGACACGCCCCTCGCGCTCGGCACCCGCCAGGGCGTCGTCAAGCGCGTCGTCCCCTCGACCCTCCCGCCGCGTCCGGAGATCGAGGTCATCGGCCTCAAGCCCGGCGACGCGGTCGTGGGCGCCGCATCCGCCCCCGACGGGACCGAGGTCGTCTTCGTCACGAGCGATGCGCAGCTGCTCCACTTCCCGGCGTCCGCCGTGCGGCCGCAGGGCGCCCCGGCGGGCGGTATGGCCGGAGTGAACCTGTCGGCGAAGGCGACGGTTGTCTTCTTCGGTGCGGTCACCGGCGACGACAACGTCGCCGTCACGATCTCAGGCGCGGAGGGCATCTTGCCGGGCACCGACCCCGGTCGCATCAAGGTCTCGCGCTTCGAGGAGTTCCCGGGCAAGGGCCGCGCCACCGGAGGCGTCCGTGCGCATGCGTTCCTGAAGGGTGAAGATCGACTGACGCTCGCCTGGGTCGGGCCCGCCTCTGCGCGTGCCGTCGGACCGGACGGCGCCGCCCGCATGCTTCCGGAGGCGACCGCCCGCAGGGACGCGTCGGGACAGCCGCTGGATGCCGTCATCGGGTCGATCGGCGGCACGATCGTCTGATCGGCGCCCCGCGGCCGCCGATCAGACGCGGCGGAGCGAGGTCAGGCGTCGATCGACTCGCGCGAGAGCCGATCGGACGAATCGACGATGAACTCGCGCCGAGGGGCGACCTCGTTGCCCATCAGCAGCTCGAAGACCCGTCCTGCGGCCTCCGCGTCCTCCAGCCGTACGCGGCGCAGCAGACGTCCGGAGCGGTCCATCGTGGTCTCGGCGAGCTGATCGGCGTCCATCTCACCGAGCCCCTTGTAGCGCTGCACGGGTTCCTGCCACCGCTTGCCCGATTTCGTGAGTTTCGTCAGCAGGGCGTGCAGCTCCTGCTCGCTGTAGGTGTACACCGTCTCGTTCGGCTTGGCGCCGGGGTTCATGACGATGACGCGATGCAACGGCGGCACGGCGGCGAAGACCCGGCCCGCCTCGATGAGGGGGCGCATGTAGCGGAAGAAGAGCGTGAGCAGCAGCGTGCGGATGTGCGCGCCGTCCACGTCGGCGTCGCTCATGATGATCACCTTGCCGTAGCGGGCGGCGTCGAGATCGAACGTGCGGCCGGACCCCGCGCCGATCACCTGGATGATGGAGGCGCACTCCGCGTTGGAGAGCATGTCCGACACGGACGACTTCTGCACGTTGAGGATCTTTCCGCGGATCGGCAGCAGCGCCTGGTACTCGCTGTTGCGGGCATCCTTCGCCGTCCCGAGCGCCGAATTGCCCTCCACGATGAACAGCTCGGACTGCGCGACGTCGGACGAGCGGCAGTCCACGAGCTTCGCCGGCAGGGAAGAGGACTCGAGCGCGTTCTTGCGGCGCTGCGTCTCCTTGTGGGCGCGGGCAGAGATCCGCGCCTTCATCTCGGCGACGACCTTGTCCAGCAGCAGCGACGTCTGCGCCTTGTCATCGCGCTTGGACGAGGTGAAGCGCGCGGTGAGCTCTTTGCGTACGACCTGGGTCACGATCTGGCGGACCGCGGGCGTGCCGAGGATCTCCTTCGTCTGCCCCTCGAACTGGGGCTCGGGAAGACGCACCGTGAGCACGCATGTGAGGCCGGCCATCACGTCGTCCTTCTCGAGCTTCGGTGTTCCACCAGAAGCAGGCCCCACCTTCAGTCGCCGTGCGTTCTGCTCCACCTGGGTGCGCAGCACGCGCAGCAGCTCCTGGTCGAATCCCTGCTGGTGCGTGCCGCCCTTCGGGGTGGCGATGATGTTGACGAACGACCGGGTGACGGTGTCGTATCCGGTGCCCCAGCGGACGGCGATGTCGACGTGGCATTCGCGTTCCACCTCGGTGGGCACCATGGCTCCCGTGGCTTGCAGCACCGGCACGGTCTCGGTGAAGGTGCCGCTGCCGGTCAGCCGCCAGGTGTCGGTGATGGCGGCATCCGTCGCGAGGTACTCCGCGAACTCCGAGATGCCGCCGTCGAAACGGAACGACGTCTCGTTGTGCTCCTCGTGACGCTCGTCGCGGACGACGATCTCGAGTCCGGGCACGAGGAAGGCGGTCTGGCGCGCGCGCGTGCTGAGCTCTTCGAGCTGGAACGTCGCGTCCTTCGTGAAGATCTGCCGATCGGCCCAGTAGCGGATGCGCGTGCCGGTGACACCGCGCGGCGCACGCCCGGCGACCCGGAGCTCGCTGCGGTCGAGGAAGGGGGTGAACGGCGAGTCCGGTGTCGGCGCTCCCTTGTCGGCGAACACGCCCGGTTCGCCTCGGTGGAACGACATCGCCCACGTCTTGCCGCCGCGGTCGACCTCGACGTCGAGGCGCTCGGAGAGCGCGTTGACGACCGACGCGCCGACGCCGTGCAGACCGCCGGACGCCGCGTACGAGCCTCCGCCGAACTTGCCGCCGGCGTGCAGCTTCGTGAACACGACCTCGACGCCCGAAAGGCCCGTGCGCGGTTCGATGTCGACCGGGATGCCGCGACCGGTGTCGCGCACCTCGACGCTGCCGTCGGCGTGGAGCACGATCTCGATGCGGGATCCGTTGCCGGCGAGGGCCTCGTCGACGGCGTTGTCGATGATCTCCCACACGCAGTGCATCAGGCCGCGTGAATCGGTGGACCCGATGTACATCCCCGGGCGCTTGCGGACCGCCTCGAGACCTTCGAGCACCTGGAGGTGATGGGCGGAGTACTCGGCGGTCACAATCCTCAAGATTATCCGTGCCACCCGGCAGTCCCTTGCACAGACACGGGTCGCGGGATCCGCGTACGCGCTGAGCGAAATGTCATGGGATCGCGGCATACCCGTAACAAACGCGTGGTTGTATGTGATGCACCCGAACAGGGCGAACGAGACACGAGCGACGCCAACGAGGAGGACCTGACATGAACACGCTAGCCACCCCCGAAGAGCCCGCCGTCCTCGAGTACCGCCTCACCGCGCTCGACCGTTGCGACTCGTGCGGCGCCCAGGCCTACATCGCCGCCGAGGTCAACGGCAGTGAACTGCTGTTCTGCGCGCACCACGGCCGCAAGTACGAGGAGAAGCTGCGTTCGGTCGCCACGAGCTGGCACGACGAGACGGCCCGTCTGCTCGAATCGGTCTGATGCCTCACGCTTCGCGGTAGACGCGGGGCACGAGCGGCGAGACCCGGACGAGGATCTCCTCTCCGACGGTGTCGATCGACTCCGCGAGGTCGGTGGCTGACGCCGCATCCGGTCCGAAGACGGTGACCTCGTCGCCGATTCGCAGTCCGGGTACTGCTGTGACGATCAGGTGGTCCGCTCCCACTCGGACGATGTCTGCACGACCCGATCCGCCGGAGAGGTGGGCGCGGGCGGCCAGCGTGGACGGCAGGCCGTGCAACGCGCCGACGCCGAGCGCGATGCCGTCCGCGTCGATGCGGCTCACGGGCGCGACGAGCGAGGCGATCGGACGCACGCCCGGATCGGACCCGCCCGCCGATCGGATGCCGTAGCAGAAGGCCCCCACCCGGACGAGGTCGTAGCGGAACTCCGGTCGCGCGGACGAGGCCGCGCTCGCGCTGAGATGGCGGACCTCGATGCGGAAGCCGGCGTCTTCGGCGGCACCCACTGCGGCGTCGAAGACGGCCCGGGCGGCGTCGTCCTCCTCATCGCTGGCTTCGGCGATGTGGCTCCAGATGCCGACGATGCGCACATCCCCGGCCTGCTCGAGCATCACGGCCCGTGCGATCACGGCGCCCCAGTCCTCCGGCCGGACGCCGTTGCGATGCAGGCCCGTGTCGACCTTCAGGTGCACCCGCGCGGTGACGCCCATCGATCGGGACACCGACGCGACGTCCTCGAGGAATCCCGCGTCGCCGACGCCCAGATCGATGTCCGCGTGAAGCGCCTCGCCGATCTGGTCGCCTCCGACCGTGAGCCAGCTGAACACGCGCACGTCAGGCCCTGCGACAGCACGCGTGCGGATCGCCTCGTCCACCGCGAAAGCGCCGAACCACCGCACGCCCTCGGCCCTCGCGCGACGCACGACCGCCGCGAGTCCGTGCCCGTACGCGTCGTCCTTCACGACGAGCAGGAGCTCGGCGGGGGCGACGCGGGTGCGCACGACGGCGATGTTCGCCGCGAGCGCGTCGAGGTCGATCCGCAGTTCCGGACCGATCATGCGACGTACTCCCTGGCCGCGCGCAGCCCGACCGCCGTGACGAGCTCGCCTGCGCGCATGCCTGTGGCGTGCTCCCATTCCCGCACCGTCGGCTCATCGCGGGCGGGGTCGCCGAAGAAGACGACGTCGTCGCCGGCGGCCACCGGCGACGCGCCGACGTCGACGACGCACACATCCATCGCCACGCGCCCGACGATCGGATGCCGCGACCCCGCGACGCGCACGGTCGCGACGTTGCCGAGCGCGCGGACGACGCCCTGTGCATAGCCGCCCGTGACGAGCGCGATCTCGGTGTCGTGCGGTGCCCGATGGGTGTAGCCGTACGAGACGCCCTCCCCCGCACGCAGCGGCTTGCGGCTGAGGACGGCGCCGACGAGCGTCATGACCGGGGTGAAGCCGTCGGTGAGCCCGTACACCGCCTCGGCGGACGACGCCTCACCGGAGGACGTGAACAGCGCGGGGTCGACGATGCCCTGCAGCGCCGCCGCCGCCGCCGGATCCACCAGGAGCGCGGAGGCACCGGCCTCGAACGCGGCCCCGGCGACCGCCGCGACGCCGTGACCCCACGCGTCGGCGCGCACGTCCACGACGGTCCTCGTGGTGGATGAGACGACCGCGCGGAGGTTCCGGCGGAGCGCCTCGAGCGAGATCCGCGCGATGAGCGCGGTGCGGCGCGGCTTCCCTGTGTCGGAAGCGGGAGTGCCGTCGGAAGTCGGGGTGACGCCGGGCGCCGCGGCCTCGCCGGGGAGAGGGCGCGCAGGGATGCCGGAGGTCACGCCGTCTAGACTAACCGGGGCCCTCGCGCGGCCCGTCCGCTCTGTCCACCCCCTGCGCTCGGAGTATGCATGCCCTCCCAAGGCCTCGGCCTCTCGCCCCGTCTTCGCTATCTCGTCGGGCGCGCCCGACGCATCGACGTCGGGTCGGTCTTCGAGCGCGCCAAGGAGGCGTCGGTGCAGCACGGCAAATGGATGCCCGCCATCGTGGTGGACATGCTGTGGCAGGCGGGATTCCGCAACGTCGGCTTCCAGGACTACATCGACTACGACTTCGCGATCCTCAGCCGTGACGAGCGTGCGACCTACATGACGCATCCGGTGTCGAATCAGCTGTCGCAGAAGTTCGACCACCCCGACTTCCGCTACATCTTCCAGGACAAGGTCGAGTTCGACCGCGTCTTCGGCGATCACCTGCACCGCGCGTGGATGGTGGTCGAGGACGACAACGCCGACGCCGTGCGCGCGTTCGCCGAAAGTCACGGGACGATCGTGACAAAGGAGCCGGTCGGCCAGGCGGGTACCGGTGTGCACCGCTATCACGCGGCCGACGTCGAGGACTGGGACGACTTCCATCGCGGACTGCTGCAGCGCGGCGAACTGCTGATCGAAGAGGTCATCGTCCAGCATCCCGATCTCGCGGCCGTGTGCCCGGGGACGGTCAACACGACCCGCATCACCGCGTTCTTCGACGGTGAGAAGACTCACATCCTGGCGATGGCCCAGAAGTTCGGGCGCGGTGCCGTGAGCGATCAGATGACGTTCGGCGGCTTCTACACGATGCTCGACGACGAGGGGCGCGCCGTCGGGCCCGGTTACGACTCGCACGGCCATGTGCACGTCACGCACCCGGACTCGGGATTCGTGATCGCCGACTTCCGCCTCCCGATGATGGACGAGGTCCGCGCGTTCGTCGACCGGGTCGCGCGGGTGGTCCCGCAGGTGCAGTACGTCGGATGGGACGTCGTGGTGACACCGGACGGCCCCGTGCTCGTCGAAGGAAACTGGGGCGCCGGGGTCTACGAGAACAAGCCCAGCGTGACCGGCATCCGCACCGGCCACAAGGCCCGATATCGCGAGGCGATCGGCTTCTGAGCCCGAGGGCTACGCCGCCCGCACCACGCCGAGCGGCGTCGACTGGTGTCCCTGACCGAGCGGGTTGTCCTTCAGGATCGCCACCAGTCGCTTCTCGCCGGCCTTGTCGAGGGTCGAGCCGAGGATGTTCCCGCCGAGATCGTTGATGTCGACCACAGCGACCTCGGCGACACCGCCGAGCAGATCCTTGACGTGCCGTGCGACCTCGCGGGGACGCTCGGGTCCGAGCACGACGGCCTTGTTGTACGGAGGGATCGTGCCGCTGGTCGGCCCGTCGATCGCGCGGGCCTTGTCGCCGGCGATGCGGTAGAAGTCGCCCTTGCGACCGAACGCCTTCGTCACCGCGGAGACGGCGGCTGCGAAAAGGATGCGGGGCGTGCCGCACTCGCGCAGCGCCATCTCCATCGTCTCGGGCATGCCGAGACCGATGCCGTACGGGGTCCGCGTGACGTACTTCGACAGGAAGAGCGCGAGGCGGCGGGGCGTGATGTCCTCGAGCGCGTACGAGCGTCCCTGGGTGATCGCCACGATCTTCTCGGTGACGAAGAAGATGTCACCGGCTTGCACGACATCCGTCGCGTACTCGCGGATGACGGCGTCCAGGTCGTCGCCCGGCATCACCACGCGGGTGCGGATCGGGATGCGCGAATACGACGTCCCGTCGATGTCGACCGTCAGCGCCTTTCCGGCGTTCGCCTCGGCCATCACTCGAGGTAGTCCCGCAGCGACTGCGACCGCGACGGGTGGCGGAGCTTCGCCATCGTCTTGGACTCGATCTGCCGGATCCGCTCGCGCGTCACGCCGAACGTGTCGCCGATCTGGTCGAGGGTCTTGGGCTGACCGTCGCCGAGGCCGAAGCGCATGCGGATGACACCCGCCTCCCGCTCCGACAGCGAATCCAAGAGCGACTCGAGCTGACGCTGCAGCATCGTGAAGCCGACCGCGTCCGCGGGGACGACCGCCTCGGTGTCCTCGATGAGGTCGCCGAACTCGCTGTCGCCGTCCTCACCCAGAGGCGTGTGCAGCGAGATCGGCTCGCGGCCGTACTTCTGCACTTCGATGACCTTCTCGGGGGTCATGTCCAGTTCGCGGCTGAGCTCTTCGGGCGTGGGCTCCCGGCCGAGGTCCTGCAGCATCTGGCGCTGGACACGGGCGAGCTTGTTGATGACCTCGACCATGTGGACCGGGATGCGGATCGTGCGCGCCTGGTCGGCCATCGCGCGCGTGATCGCCTGGCGGATCCACCACGTGGCGTACGTGGAGAACTTGAAGCCCTTCGTGTAGTCGAACTTCTCGACCGCGCGGATGAGACCCAGGTTGCCCTCCTGGATGAGGTCCAGGAACTGCATGCCGCGGCCGGTGTAGCGCTTGGCGAGCGAGACGACCAGACGCAGGTTCGCGCCCAGCAGGTGCGACTT
>CAYOQY010000057.1:0-15482 GCA_964406225.1 uncultured Microbacterium sp. | reverse complement strand
CGAGCGAGGTGAGCTCGCGGACGACCTTGATGACCTGGATCTTCTTGTCGCCGGCGGCCTCGAGAACGACGTCGAACGAGTCCTTCTCCTCGACCTCTTCGGCTGCGGCACCCGCGCCACCGGCGGCGGGGCCGGCCACGGCGACGGGCGCGGCGGCGGTGACGTCGAAGGTCTCCTCGAACGCCTTGACGAACTCGCTGAGCTCGATGAGCGTGAGCTCCTTGAACGCGTCGAGCAGCTGCTCAGTGCTGAGCTTTGCCATGATGATTCTCCTTATTCGGGGTTGTGCTATGCCGAAGCCTGAGATCAGGCCGCGGACTCCTGCTTCTCACGCAGCGCGTCGACCGTGCGAACGGCCTTCGACGGCAGCGCGTTGAAGACGTAGGCCGCCTTGGTCAGCGAGGCCTTCATCGCACCGGCGAGCTTCGCCAGCAGGACTTCACGGCTCTCGAGATCGGCGAGCTTGTTGACCTCTTCCGCGGTCAGGGGGTTGCCATCGAAATAGCCGCCCTTGATGACCAGAAGAGGGTGTGCCTTGGCGAAGGTGCGCAGACCCTTCGCGACGGAGACGGGGTCTCCGTGCACGAACGCGATGGCCGAGGGACCCTTGAGGTCCTCGTCCAGCGACGAGATCCCCGCCTTGTTGGCGGCGATCTTGGTGAGCGTGTTCTTCACCACGGCGTATTCCGCATCCTGACGAATGCTGTTGCGCAGCTCCTTGAGCTGGGCAACCGTCAGACCGCGGTACTCGGTCAGCAGAACGGCGGTCGAGTCCTCGAAATGCTTCGTGAGCTCGGCGACCGATGCATCCTTCTGCGCCATGGCCACTCCTTGTGTGTACGAGACGCTCCGCGATGGCGGGGCGCCGGCCGACGGCATCCGCTCATCGGATCTCACCCCGGAATGACAAAAGCTCCGGCGCAAGCGCACGGAGCTGGATTCTCTGAAGGAGATTCGTTTCGTACACCTGCGCGGGCCCCTGCACTGCAGAGCTTCGATCGTCATGCGCTTGCGCGCACGTCGATGACCAGCGGTCTTCGGCTGCGTCCCAGTGTACGTGGCGCGCGGGGTCCCGCCAAATCCTGCCGCCCGATTCGTGCCCCGCGGCGCCGAGTGCACGATCTATCACCGAGTGCACGACTTGGCGGCGACGGTACGTCGTTCACTCGGCACGAGTTCGTGCACTCGGCGCGGAGCATACGCGGGGATGGTGCGTGCGCGGTCACGACGGGGGCCGGATGCCGAAGGACGCGAGTCGCCGACCGAGCGCGGCCGCCGTCACGATGTGCTCATCCTGCCAGCGCACGAAGCGCCACTGCGTCGTGCCCCTGATCCAGTCCTCGCGCCGCTTCTCCTCGAGCAGGACCTGCTCCAGCGGGATGCCGCGGCGCATCGCCTCATCCGTGTACTTGCCCTGGCCATCGAACTCGCCGAATGTGCGCATCTCCTCGAGACCGAAGTCGACGAAGTAGTGACGCCCGTTCGGCGCGGAAACCGGAACCTGCAGCCGCGGGCGAGCGAACCCCAGGCGGATCAGCTGGAGGCGACTGACACTCTCACCCGGCAGCTGCGCCCTACCGTCGGAGAAGTCGAAGACCCACCGCGCCTGCCTGATCCCCCGTGCGCCGTCCGCGTCGGCGAGCCGCCGCTGCATTCCCTCGCGCCACGCCAGCACGGCATCCTGGTCCCATTCCCGTCCGCGCAGTGCCATCAGACGCTCGGCTGCGTCGGCGCACGCGATCGCGGCCTCGAGCGGAAGGGTCCGCGTGACATCGAAGACCGTCCGCGCAAGCGACGTGCAGCGGATCCCCGATCGCACCACGACATCTCCGGGGCCCACGGGTGCGAGATGCCTGCGGACATCCGGTCCACTCGAGATCCGCGTCGGAGCAGGCGTCGTCAGATGCACGCGCTCCGGTCGGTGTCGGTACAGCGGGAGGCCCCACAACACGGCCGCGGACTCGTGGGACGCCAGCGCACCCCCGCGCGAGTCCCTCGCGACAGCGATCACGTGTGCAAGGTGACGACCTTCCGGCCATAGGAGCTCGGCATCCGTCGCCTGGATGAACGAGCCGCGTCGGACCAACAGGAGGTCACCGCGGTCCACAGCGCCGGAGATCGCGCGGTCACTCCAGCCGTCGTCGCGCAGGCTTGATCTCGATCGGACGAGGGGAAAGAGTTCCGGTACGGAGAGAGCGCGTCGCATCCCGTCAGCATCCGACGGATCCGCGATCGCGTCCGGCCCATCGCACGCGAACTGTGCACAGCTCGCCGGCGCCGCGCTCTGTGGAGGGACAGAGGCGCTTCGCGAGCGCACGAGGTCCGTGCGAGTGCACGACCTCGCGACGCGTGGATGCCGTGCACTCGGCGCGACGTCGTGCACTCGGCGTTCGGTGGGGAGAGGCGCGGCACGCCGCGCGCGCGGCGGCGCGTGAGGGCGGGTCGGGTTAGCCTCGGATGCGTGACCCCCGAACTCGCCGCCCTGAACCCGGGGCTCGCCGCACGGGTCGTCGCCGACTCGCGCGACCGGGTCGCGTGGATCCGCGCCCGCTCGCGGGGCATCACGGCGACCGACGTCGCCACCCTCACCTCGACGAACGCGATCGCCAAGGCCGCGGACGCCAAGCTCATGGGCTCGGGCTTCTCGGGCAACGCATACACGGCGCACGGACGGGTCCGCGAGCCCGAGATCGCCCGATGGGTGGCCGCGACCCACGGCATCCTCCCCTCGAGCGCGCTGTTCCACGCCGAGGTCGAGCGACGCCACCTCGCCACGCCCGACGGTGTGATGGTCGACGCGGGCGGCCGCGTCACGCTCTGCGAGATCAAGACGACGAACAAGTCGTGGCGCAGCATCCCTCGCACCTACCTGCGTCAGGTGTGGTGGCAGCAGCACGTGCTCGGCGCGGAGCGCACACTCGTGGTCTGGGAACAGCACGACGGCTTCGTGCCGATCGACGACGAGCCGCACTGCGCCTGGGTCGATCGCGACGAGAAGGAGATCGGGACGCTCGTGCGCCTCGCGACCGCCCTGATCGACGAACTGCACCATCGCACGACGCGCGGGCGATCGCTCGTGGAATCGAGGACAGACCAGCGGATGCCGGCCCCGCCGCGCGCGCCGAGGGAACCCTTCCGAGCACTGGCCCTCGCCGACTGAGGGAGATGGTTGACCGAAGTCAACCATCTGGGATATAGTTGACGTCAGTCAACCATCTTCGTCGACCGCATCGACGTCCCCGCCCTCTGCTGCGAAAGGCCCCACATGGCCTCCACCTCCACCTCGGACGCTTCCGCGCCGACCCAACACGCCCCCACCGCCTCCACAGACGTCGCCGCCGCATCCGCGGCAGCTCCCCCTCGCATGTCGCACCGCAAGGTGCTCGAAGCGCTGTCGGGACTCCTGCTCGGCATGTTCGTCTCGATCCTCGCCGCGACGGTCGTCTCCACGTCGCTCCCGGTGATCATCCACGACATCGGCGGCGACCAGACCGCGTTCACCTGGGTCGTGACCGCGACCCTGCTCACCACGGCGATCTCGACGCCGATCTGGGGCAAGCTCGCCGACCTGTTCAACCGCAAGCTGCTCATCCAGCTCGCGCTCATCATCTTCGTGCTCGCGACCGCCGCCGCCGGGTTCTCGCAGGACCCCGCGACCCTCATCGCGTTCCGGGCGGTGCAGGGCATCGGCGCCGGCGGCCTCGCCGCGCTCAGCCAGGTGATCATGGCCGACATCATCAGCCCGCGCGAACGCGGCCGGTACATGGGTCTGTTCGGCGCCGTCATGGCACTCGGCACGATCGGCGGACCGCTCCTCGGCGGCTTCATCACCGACGGCATCGGCTGGCGCTGGAACTTCTACGTCGCGATCCCCTTCGCGATCGCGGCGCTCATCATCCTGCAGTTCACGCTGAACATCGAGCAGCGCCCGAAGAAGAAGGCGCACATCGACTACATCGGCATCGTGCTGCTGGCCACGAGCGTGTCGCTCCTGCTCATCTGGATCACGAACGCCGGGTCCTCGTACGACTGGTGGAGCATCGAGACCCTGCTCATGGCCGGCGGTGCGCTCGTCGCCGCCGTGGTCTTCGTCATCGTCGAGCTCCGCTCGCGCGAGCCGCTCATCCCGCTGTCGATGTTCCGCAATCGCACCTTCACGCTGTCGGTGATCGCTTCGATCGCCACCGGCATCGCGATGTTCGGCACGTCGGTCTTCCTCAGCCAGTACATGCAGATGGCCCGCGGCGCCACGCCCACCGAAGCGGGCCTGCTCACGCTGCCCATGATCGCGGGGCTCCTCCTCACCTCGATCGTGGTCGGCCAGCTCATCAGTCGCTTCGGCCGCTGGAAGCCTTACCTGATCGCGGGCGGGGTCCTGCTGATCGCCGGCTCGTCACTGCTGTCGACCCTGCACTACGACACGGACTTCGTGCTCGTCTCGCTCTACATGTTCCTTCTCGGCGCCGGCGTCGGTGCGACGATGCAGAACCTCGTGCTGATCGTCCAGAACACCGCAGACCCCGCGGCGATGGGAGCGGCGAGCTCGGGTGTCGCCTTCTTCCGGAGCCTCGGCGGGACGATCGGCGTCTCGGTCATGGGCGCGGCACTGGCGACCTCGGTCACCAACCTGTTCGCCTCGAGCAAGGAGGCGCTGACCACGGCGATCACCGGCCTCGGAGACGAGGGCGCGGCGGTCGCGCAGCAGCTCACGTCGGGAACCCTCCCGCAGGTGAGCGCGCTGCCGGACAGCGTGCGCGTGATCGTCGAGGAGATCTACGCGCAGGGCATCGCGCACTCGTTCCTGTACGCCGTGCCGGTGGCGGTGGTGAGCCTCATCGCGATCCTCTTCCTCCCGAACGTGCCGCTGACCCGCATGACGACCTCCGAGCGTCTCGCCGCCGGGGAGGCCGACCTCGCCACGGTGTCGACCGCCGAGGGCATGGCGGCGCTGGATGCCACCGGTCCGGTCGGCACCCAGCGGGATGCCGCCCACCCGCGCACCGGTTCACGCCGGGCCGCTTCCCGCCGGGCTCGCCGTGGTTCCCGCGGCGCCGATCCCCGCTAATGTCGATCGCGATGTCCGCACCCGAGACCCGAGAAGCGCGCACCGAGGCGGTGCGCGCCCTCGAGGCCGAGTTCGGCGAGCTCATCAGCAGAGTGCGACGACTGCTCGCCGACAACGCCCACCGGGTGAGCCCCGGGATGCTGCCCGGCGCCTACAAGGTGTTCACGACGATCGCGCGCAAGGAGGGCATCACGCTCTCCGCGCTGGCCGAGTCGCTCATGGCCGACAAGGGTCAGATCTCCCGCACGGTGCGCGAGCTCGAGAACCTCGGGCTCATCGTCCGCACGCCCGATCCGGAGGACGGGCGGTCGAGCCTCCTCTTCCCCACTCCCGAAGGGCTCGAGCGGC
Organism: uncultured Microbacterium sp.; assembly: GCA_964406225.1. Lineage (GTDB taxonomy): Bacteria > Actinomycetota > Actinomycetes > Actinomycetales > Microbacteriaceae > Microbacterium. Next base: position 10,069 of record CAYOQY010000057.1, on the reverse strand, counting down.
TCGCCGCGGCGCGCGCGCCGCAGGAAGGCCTCCTGCTCGAGACGCTCGAGACATGGTCGATCGAGGAGATCCGCAACCTCACACGGCTCCTCCACGCGCTCACCACGGGCGAGACGCCGTCGGCCTCCGTCTGAACGGGTTTCGTCAGCCGGTAGCACCCGTGTAACACGGGCGAGACATTGTCGGGGTTGACTGGGTTCACCAGCAAACGAGTGCTGCCGAAGCCGACATGCACGCGGAAGGAGCGACCGATGAGATTCCGGCCGCTGCGATCAGCATCCGCTCCCGACCCGAACCCGGTCGCGGTCGCTGACCCCCCTGAGACGATGCGCGCCGCCGTCATCGATGCCCCCGGCGGCACCGATGCGCTGCACGAAGCATCCGTCGCCGTCCCCGCGCCCGTGATCAGCGAGCTGCTCGTGCGGGTCGTCGCGGCGGGCGTCAATCCGATCGACGCCAAGACCCGCGCCGGCGCGGGCGTGTCAGCCGCGATCCCGGGCTATCCCGCGACGCTCGGCTTCGACTTCAGCGGCATCGTCGTCCGGTCGCCGTACGAATCGCACCCCCTCACGCCGGGGACCGCGGTGTTCGGCATGGTGCCCTTCCCCCGGACGGGCGGCAGCTACGCCGAGTACGTTGTGGTGCCGTCGCAGTCGGTCGCGCGCAAGCCGTCGTCCCTGTCGCACGTCGAGGCGGCGGGTGTGCCGCTGGCCGCGCTCACCGCGTGGGGCCTGATCGTCGAGACCGCGCACGCGCACGAGGGGCAGCGGATGCTCATCCACGCGGGCAGCGGCGGCGTGGGGCACTTCGCGGTGCAGTTCGCCGCCTACTTCGGCGCCCACGTGACCGCCACGGGCTCGGGGCGCAACGCCTCGTGGCTCCGCGAGCTCGGCGCTTCGGTCGTGATCGACTACACCACCACCCGCTTCGAGGACGTGATCGCCGATGTCGACGTCGTGGTCGACCTCGTCGGCAACGTGCATGACCGGACCGGCGAGCGCTCTCTGAAGGTCGTGCGCCCGGGCGGGCTTTACATCCTCGTGCCCACGGGCTCGTGGCCGGGGTACGCGGACGCGGCGGCTGCGGCCGGCGTCCGTACTACGGGGTACAAGGTCATCCCCGACGGCAGCACGCTCGCCACGGTCGCGCGCCTGCTCGACTCCGGCGCCGTGCAGGTCTACATCGACCGCGTGTTCGACCTCGACGAAGCTGCGGCTGCTCACGCCGCGCTCGAGGAGGGCCACACGCGCGGCAAGATCGTCCTGCGCGTCAGCGACGACTGAGCGGCTGCTCGAGCCCGCTCAGAGGGGTGCGAGCACCCGGCGCCCTTCCGCGACGATCTCGTCGGCGATGCCGTCCAGGAGCGGCGAGCGCAGGTTCCACTGCTGCCAGTGCAGCGGCACGTCGATCGGCGGCCCGCCCAGCCGCACGAGCTCTCCGGATGCGAGCGCGTCCTGCGACTGGAAGCGCGGAAGCAGCGCCCACCCGAGGCCGAGGCGCACGGCCGCCGCGAAGTCGTTCGACGCCGGCACGTAGTGGCGGACCGGCAGGTTCTCGTCGATGCCGCATTCCCGCAGCCACCGGGTCTGCAGATCGTCGCGGCGGTCGAAGTCGACGAGCGGCGCCGCCGAGAGCGTCGACAGGTCGACCGGATCCGGCAGCCACCGACGCGCGAAAGCCGGCGTCGCGACGGCTTCGTACCGCATCGCGCCGAGACCGCTGACGCGGCATCCCGCCACCGGCGTCGCGCGCGAGGTCACGGCGCCCATCACGGTCCCTGATTCGAGCAGCCCGGCCGTGAAGTCCTGATCGTCCCGGTGCAGTTCGAAGACGACGGGATGCCGCTCCGAGAGCCGTGCGAGCGGCGCGAGGAACCACGTCGCGAGCGAATCGGCGTTCACCGCGAGCGGCACGGTCGTGCGGGCGCCATCCGCGTCGTGGCCCACCTCCGCCCACGTGTCGTGTTCGAGGAGTGCCACCTGCCGCGCCATCCGCACGACCGCGACCCCGGCCTCCGTGAGGCGTGCGGGCTTCGAGCGCACGAGCACGACCCGGCCGAGCTGCTCCTCGAGCACCTTGATGCGCTGGCTCACCGCCGACGGCGTGATGTGGAGGCGCCGCGCCGCGGCATCCAACGTCCCTCCGTCGACGACGGCGGCGACGGTCTCGGCCAGTTCGATCGGGATTCGCATCGTAAGTCAGGCTAATGCATCTGAAGAATCATCAGCTGGACTCATGCTTTCGCGCGCCGTAGCGTCGACGTCGTGATCTCCCCGCTCCTCGCCGGCCTCGGCCTCGGCTTCTCGCTCATCATCGCCATCGGCGCCCAGAACCTCTTCGTGCTGCGGCAGGGGCTGCGCCGTGAGCACGTCGTGCTGGTCGCGACGATCTGCGCGGTCTCGGATGCCGTCCTCATCGCGCTGGGCGTGTCGGGTGTCGGGCTCGTGATCTCGGCGGTGCCGTGGCTCGTCGACGTCGTGCGCTGGGCCGGAGCGGTCTTCCTCGTCGTCTACGGCCTGCTCGCCGCACGGCGGGCCTGGCGACCGTCAGGTCACACGCTCGAGGCCGAAGGGTCGGCAGCAGCGGGGGCATCCGAGCCCGGCGCGGGGAACGACACGGCCGTGGCGGTCGGCCCGACCACCGGCATCCGCACGCGTGCGAAAGCGCTGCCGGTCGCCCTCACGTGTCTCGCCCTCACGTGGCTCAACCCCCACGTGTACCTCGACACGGTGTTCCTTCTGGGGACGGTCGCCAACACGCACGGCGACGCGCGGTGGGTCTTCGCGGCCGGCGCGATGACGGCCAGCATCGTGTGGTTCTTCGGTCTCGCCGTCGGCGCGCGGTTCTTGAGCCGCTGGCTCAGCACCCCGCGCGCGTGGCGCATCCTCGACGCGGTGATCGCGGTCGTGATGATCGGCATCGGCATCAGCCTCGTCCTCCCCCACTGACCGGACATCACCCCTCGATCTGGGCTCTCCGAAACCGCACGAGCGCGGCGACGACCTCATCCGGCAGCGGATGCCCGGGCTGGAAGCGGATCGTCCCTTTGTCGAGCCCGGTCTCGGGCACGGCGGCGACGTCCGCTGCGACCGCGGCGACGGCATCCGGACTGAACGGGTAGATCCCGATGTGCTTCTTGGCGCGCATGACGGAGAGGAGCGGCTTGCCCCGGTGGATCAGCGCGGGCATGCCGTAGCCGACACCCTGCTCGGCCTCGGGCACCACGGTCCGAGCGATCGCGTAGACCCGTTCCACAGCGAAGCGATCCGCGGCGTCGAGGCCCACCAGGTAGTCGTCGACGGTTCCCATGAGGGCATCCTGTCATCGCGCGCCTGGCCCCCGCACCCCTGCCGCGGCACGATGGAGGGATGAAGCGCGTCCACGTCATGGTCCACGGCATGGTGCAGGGCGTCGGCTACCGCTACACGATGCGGATGGTCGCGCTCCAAGCCGGTGTCACCGGGTGGGTGCGGAACCTCCGCGACGGCAGCGTCGAAGCCGAGATCCAGGGCACCGCGGATCAGGTGGACGAGGTCGTCGCATGGATGGCGCACGGTCCGCCCGGTGCGCGCGTCGACACGGCGATGGTGACGGATGCCGCCCTCAGCGGCGAGCACGGCTTCGAGGTCCTGCCGACCGCGTGAGAAGGTCCCCCGTCCGTACGCCTTCGGGGAGACCTCAGTCCTCGAGCGGGCGCAGGATGCGATCGAGGAAGCGCCGTGTGCGCTCGTGGACGGGGTCGCTCAGCAGCGTGCGAGGGGCCCCGCGCTCGAGGATGACGCCGTCGTCGAAGAACAGCACCTCGTCGGCGACCTCGCGGGCGAAGGCGAGCTCGTGCGTGACGATGAGCATCGTCCAGCCCTCGTCGGCGAGCTCCTTGAGCACGACGAGCACTTCGCCGACGAGTTCCGGGTCCAGCGCACTGGTCGGCTCGTCGAACAGGAGCAGGGACGGTCGCAGCGCGAGGGCGCGGACGATGCCGACCCGCTGCTGCTGACCCCCCGACAGCTCGAACGGCAGCGCGTCGCGCTTGTCGGCGAGACCCACGCGCTCGAGCAGGGCCTCGGCCCGTGCGACCGCCTCGGCTTTCGGCACACCGTGGGCGTACACCGGACCCTCGGTGACGTTCTGCAGCACGGTGCGGTGCGGGAACAGGTTGTGGTGCTGGAAGACCATCGCCGAGCGATCCCGCATCGCGACCAGGTCGGCTTTCGACACCGGCTGGGCGAAGTCCAGCCGCGGCCCGCCCTCGAAGTCGAGGACGCCCGCGTCGGGGGTCTCGAGTCCGTTGAGCGAGCGGAGCACGGTCGTCTTGCCCGACCCGCTCGGCCCGATGAGCGCGACGACCTCGCCGCGTCGGACCTCGAAGTCGACGCCGTCCAGCACACGATTGGCGCCGAAACTCTTCGTGAGGCCGGTGACCCGCAGAAGGGGACGGTCATCCGCGGGGGTCGCGGGCGCGAGGGCGTCGCCCGACCCATCGGGGGGAAGGAGGGCGCCGTCCGACCCATCAGTGGGCGACATACCGGTCCAGCTTCCTCTCGATCGCGCTCTGTCCCGTCGACAGGAGCAGGCAGATGATCCAGTAGATCAGGGCCGCCTCGAGGTAGATCGCCATGAACTCGAACGAGAAGGCGGCGATCTGCTGCGCCTGGCGGAACAGCTCGGTCACGAGGATCGTCGAGGCGAGCGAGGTGTCCTTCACCAGCGAGATGAACGTGTTCGACAGGGGCGGCACCGAGACGCGGGCCGCCTGCGGGAGGACGATGCGGGTCAGTGTGCGACCGCGCGACATGCCGACGGTGTGCGCGGCCTCCCACTGCCCCTTCGGCACCGACAGGATCGCCGCCCGCACGACCTCGGCGGCGTATCCGCCCACGTTGAGCGAGAACGCGATGATCGCGGCCGGCCACGGATCGATGACCACGCCGATGGACGGCAGCCCGTAGAAGATCACGAAAAGCTGCACGAGCAGCGGTGTGCCGCGGATGACGGAGACGTAGAAGCGCGCGATGCCGGTCAGCACGCGGTTGCCCGACAGGCGCAGCAGCGCGACAGCGATCGCGATGACGAGACCGATCGCGAACGAGGCGAGCGCCAGGGGGATCGTACCCGTGATCGCCGCCAGCAGCAGCGGCCAGAACGAGTCGACCAGCAGTGACCAGAGCTCGGCATCCATCATGGAGACGCCCCTCCTCTCAAAGCGAGACCGCCGCCGCCCGCCTCACGGGGCGGGCGACGAGACGGTTCTACTGCGTGACGTCCTCGCCGAAGTACTTCTCGCTGATCTCGGCGAGCACGCCCTCTTCGCGGAGCTCGGCGAGCGCGCCGTCGATCGCCTCGGCGAGCGCGGCATCGTCCTTCGTCAGCGCGAACGCGCTGTAGCCGGGGTCATCGGTCTCGGCCGCGATCTTCAGGCCGGTCGGCCCCTCGCTCTTCTCGTAGTCGAGGAACGTGAGGTTGTCGTTGATCGTCGCGTCGACGCGGCCCTGCTGCAGAAGGGCGACGGCCTGCGCCCAGCCCTCCACAGCCTCGACGTTCGCACCGCTGGACTGCGCGAGCTCGTACCAGTTGCTCGTGAGCGACTGCGCGGTGGTCTTGCCCGCCAGGTCGTCGAAGCCCGTGATCGAGTCGTCGTCCTCCGGCACCACGATCACGCCGGGTGAGACCGTGTACGGCTCGCTGAAGAGGTACTTCTCCTCACGCTCGGGGTTGATCGAGACCTGATTGGCGATCACGTCGAACCGCCCGGCATCCAGGCCCGCGAAGATCGCGTCCCACTGGGTCTCCTGGAACGTGATCTCCAGGCCGAGCTTGTCGGCGACCGCCTCGGCGATCTCGACGTCGAAGCCGACCAGGTCACCGGACTCGTCGTGGAAGCTGAACGGGCGGTACGTGCCCTCGGTCGCGACGGTGAGGGTGCCGGCCGAGACGAGCCCGAGGTCGTCACCGGCGGCGTCCGCCGACGAGGCGGGAGCGGCGCCGCCGCTGCAGGCGGAAAGGGCGAGGACGGCGGATGCGGCGAGGACGGCGGTCAGAACGGTGCGACGGGACATGCGGTGAGCTCCTGGGGTGGGGAACGGTTGATTGCGCGGCGAGGGTGACGCCGGGCAAGACCCACCAGTAGAACATGCCCCGGAAGGCGTCCCGTCATCGCGTTACGCCCCGTGACACCACCCGTCCCCACGTGTCGGACGGCGGGTCGGATGCGCCGTCGCCGCCGTCCGTCAGGCGGGCGTTCCCCCGCATGGAATGCCCCCGCGCGCAACGCGCCCGCGCGCACAACGTCAGCATGATCGCGCACGAGACGACGTAGAACGTGTGCAGCGCCCAGATCGGCCCGAACGGGAGTGTGAAGACGTAGAGCGAGTAGAGGAGGTTTGCCGCGTTGACGATCACGAGACTCGGCAGGCTGTACGACGACACATCGCGGGTGCGCAGGGCCTTGGTCAGCATCGGCAGATTGCTCACCGCGAAGGCCACGGTCGCGACCGTGCCGGCGATGAGCGGAGTGTCCATGCCCTCAAGGTACGGACGGCGCACCCGCGCGCGCGTCGGCAGAACAGCCCATCTTCGCTCGGCACAGCGATGGACAGAATCATGTAGGCGCGCTCGGAAGCGCATATGCAGACGACGCCGACCCTCAGATCATGCCGTGCTCGTAGGCGTATGCCGTCGCCGCCGAGCGCGTGTTGAGCCCGAGCTTGCCGAAGATGTTGCTGAGGTGGCGCGCGACGGTCTTGTCGCTCAGCGAGAGGCGGTCGGCGATCCCGCGGTTCGTCAGCCCTTTCGCGACCAGTCGCAGCACCTCGACTTCACGCTCGGTGAGAACGCCGGGCTGCCGCTCCCCCGTGATGAGGCTCAGTTCGGCGAGTCCTGCTTTCGCACCCAGCCGATGGAAGACCTCTCGAGCGGCATCCCACTCGACGGATGCCGCATCCGCGCGACCGAGCGCCCGGAGCGCCTGCCCCTTGAGCACACGGCATCGTGCCGCTTCGTACGGGACGTCCAGAGCCGCCCACGCGCCTCGCGCCTCCTCCGCGGCGTCGAGCGCTCCGCGCGCGTCTTCCTCTGCGAGCAGGACGCGGGCGTACGCGTGGGCCGCGGCGGCGACGAGCATCGGAAAGGGTGTCTTTCGTCGGAGCGCCGTCAGCTCGTCGGCCGCACGACGGGCGGCCGATACGTCGCCCGCCGCCGTCTCGATCTCGACCGCGGCGGGCAGCAGGCGCCGGTGCACGCCCTCCTCCGCACCCGAGGAGACTCGGCGGAGCATCGACTGTGCCGCCTCGTGCTCGCCCTGCGCGAGCCGGAGCAGAGCGAGGCCGGGCTGGGGCTCCCACCCCGTCGCGGCCGCGCGCCGATAGTGCTCGTCCGCAGCACGGTGCTCGCCTCGCCGACGACGCAGCTCGGCGAGCTGGTAGTTCGCGACGAACGGCGCCGTGAAGTCGCCCGCGCGCAGACGCTCCTCCGCGAGCGCGGCGGCCGCCGACGCTCCTTCTTCGTCGCCGCGCAGCAGATGAAGCTGCGCCCGGTACGCGTGGCACTGCCCGCTGTACGCGACGAGCTCGGGCTGCGCGCGACACCACCCGTCGAAGATCGACGTCCACCGCTGCGCGCGCTCCAGATCGAACGACTCGTGGGCCACGTCCAGTGCGACGCGGAAGAACACGCATGTCCAGGTCGGTGAGACGTCGCCCGCGATCACAGCATCGATCGCACGATCGATGCTCTCGAGCCCTTCGAGGGTCCTCCCGACGGTGGTCAGGCACTTGCCCCTGCCGAACGCGGCGTGCGCGGCGAGTTCGCGATCGCAGCTCGCGTCGGCGACCGCCGCGATCTCTTCGAACTTCCGGATCGCTTCATCGAAGTCACCGACGAAGAGCCCGGTGAGCGCGGCCGGCACGAGTGCGACACGCGCGCCCACGGCATCCGAATCGTGCAGGCGACCGACGAAGCGCAGCCCACGGGCGATCCACGTGCCGCTCAGCGGCAGGTCGCCGATCTCCAGCAGCTCGAGGGCGAGCCACCCGGCGGTGCGGGCCGCTCCCGCGATGTCGTCGCGGGCGAGGTACTGATCGTGTGCGCGGGTCATGGTGTCGACCGCGACGGTCGTCTGTCCGCGCAGGAGCGCCGCGGTCGCCAGGAGCTCGAGATCCTCCGTGGCCAGGCCATCGGCGCTGTGGCCCTGCGCTTCGGTCAGTCGTTCGTACGCCTCGCGCCAGCGATGGTGGGAGAACGCCGCACGGCCCGCCTCGAGTGCGGTGGATCCGCTCATGACACCCCCGACCCCGCGTCGCTGCCGGCCGAGCCGGCGAGCTCGCATCGGGGGAAACATAGCGCCGGACGTCACGGTGCCGCAAGGCGCGGCATCCTTCGCGTCCGGGGACGAGAAAGGGCCCCGCCTTCCGGCGGAGCCCTTTCGGTCCGATGCGCGGCGGAGCCGCTGTCGATCGGTTGCTTACAGCGAGTTGACGTCCAGCGGGATGCCGGGGCCGAACGTGGTCGACACGGCGCCCTTCTGGATGTAGCGGCCCTTCGAGCTCGACGGCTTGAGGCGGATGATCTCCTCGAGCGCGGCCTTCAGGTTCTCGTCGAGCTGGTCCTCGGAGAAGGACGCCTTGCCCACGACGAAGTGCACGTTGGCGTGCTTGTCGACGCGGAACTCGATCTTTCCGCCCTTGATCTCCTCGACGGCCTTGGCCGGGTTCGGGGTCACGGTGCCGGTCTTCGGGTTGGGCATCAGGCCGCGGGGGCCGAGCACCTTGCCGAGACGACCGACCTGGCCCATGAGCTCAGGGGTCGACACGGCGGCGTCGAAGTCGGTCCAGCCGTCGGCGACGCGCTGGATGAGCTCAGCGCCACCCACCTCGTCGGCACCCGCGGCGATCGCGGCCTCGGCGGCCGGTCCGGTCGCGAAGACGATGACGCGGGCGGTCTTGCCGGTGCCGTGGGGCAGCATGACGGTGCCGCGCACCATCTGGTCGGCCTTGCGGGGGTCGACGGCGAGCTTGAGCGCGACCTCGACGGTCGAGTCGAACTTCGCGGAGCCGGTCTGCTTCGCGAGCGCGACGGCCTCAGCGGGCGTGTAGAACTTGTCGGCCGCGATCTTCGCGGCGGCAGCCTGGTAGGCCTTGGACTTGGTAGCCATTTCCCTTACTCCCCCTCGACCGTGATGCCCATGGAACGGGCGGTGCCGGCGATGATCTTCGAGGCGGCCTCGATGTCGTTCGCGTTCAGGTCGGGCTGCTTGACTTCGGCGATCTCGCGGACCTGCGCCTTGGTGAGCTTGCCGACCTTGGCGGTGTGCGGGGTCTGCGAGCCCTTGGCGACGCCGGCCGCCTTCTTGATCAGCTCAGCCGCCGGGGGCGTCTTGAGGATGAACGTGAAGCTGCGGTCCTCGTAGACGGTGATCTCGACGGGGATGACGTTGCCGCGCTGCGCCTCGGTGGCCGCGTTGTACGCCTTGCAGAACTCCATGATGTTGACGCCGTGCTGACCGAGCGCGGGGCCGATCGGCGGCGCCGGGTTGGCAGCGCCGGCCTTGATCTGGAGCTTGATCAGGCCGGTCACCTTCTTCTTGGGTGCCATTGTGTTCCTTTTCTTCGTGCGCCCACGCGGGGGCGCGCTGCCACGAACCAGGCGAGCCCTGGACGTGGTGGGGTTTCGTCGCGCGATGGGCGCAACCGCTCAAGTCTACCCGATCCGGCCCTCCCCGCATCCCCTCGCCGCTTCGCATCGTCCGCTGCGGGAGTCCTGTCGCCGCGGCATCCCCTCGCCTCGGCATCCTGTCCCCGAGTCCCCTCCTCCACCGGCATCCCCTCGCCTCGGCATCCTGTCCCCGAGTCCCCTCCTCCACCGGCATCCCCTCTCGGAGTCCCGTCACCTCGGCATCCCCTCGCCTCGGCATCCTCTCCGGAGCCCCGTCGCCTCGGCATCCCTCCCCGGAATCCCCTCCTGCCGTTCCCCTGGTCCCCCGCGCCGCTGTTCCGGCACCTCCTCGCCCCCACCTCCGGCACCCCTCCCGTACTCGCTGCGCTCCCCATCCCGGTGCAGGATCGCGGAGATGTGC
>CAYOQY010000056.1:0-15623 GCA_964406225.1 uncultured Microbacterium sp. | reverse complement strand
GCGACCCCCGCGCCTGCGGCACCGACCCCCGCGGCTCCGGCGGCGGGAGCCGCCCCGGCGCAGCCCTCGGGTGACGCGCCGACCCCCGCGGCTCCGCGTCCCGGCGGTGCGCCCGGCGCTCCGCGCCCGGGCAACAACCCCTTCTCCAGCTCGCAGGGCATGGGCCAGCGGCCCGCGGGCCCGCGTCCGGGCAACAACCCGTTCGCGAGCGCGCAGGGCATGGGTCAGCGCCCGACCCCCGGCAACATCCCGCGTCCGCAGGCGCCGCGTCCCGGCGCACCGCGTCCGGGTGCTCCCGGCGCGCGTCCCGGCGGTCCCGGTCGTCCCGGCGGCGCCGGTCGTCCCGGCGCCCCGTTCCAGCAGCGTCCCGGCGGTCCCGGTCGTCCCGGCGGTGCCGGCGGCGGCTTCCAGCGCCCCGGTGGCGCCCCCGGTGGTGCGCCCGGCGGCTTCGCCGGTCGTCCCGGCGGTGGCGGCGGCCGCGGTCGTGGACCCGGCGGTGGCACTGCTGGTGCCTTCGGCAAGGGCGGCGGCAAGTCCAAGCAGCGCAAGTCGCGTCGGGCGAAGCGGCAAGAGTTCGAGATGCGGGATGCCCCGCAGGTCGGTGGCGTCAACGTCCAGAAGGGCAACGGCGAGATCATCCGGCTTCGTCGCGGCGCGTCGATCTCGGACTTCGCCGACAAGCTCGAGGCGATCCGCGGTTACACCGTGCAGCCCGGCACGCTCGTGACCATCCTGTTCAACCTGGGCGAGATGGCGACGGCGACCGAGTCGCTCGACGAGGCGACCTTCGAGGTGCTCGGCGAGGAGCTCGGCTACAAGATCCAGATGGTCTCGCCCGAGGACGAGGACAAGGAGCTCCTCGAGGGCTTCGGTCTGGACCTCGATGCCGAACTCGAGAACGAGAACGAGGAAGACCTCGAGATCCGTCCGCCGGTCGTGACCGTCATGGGTCACGTCGACCACGGTAAGACGCGACTCCTCGACGCGATCCGCCAGACCAACGTCGTCGCCGGTGAGGCGGGCGGCATCACGCAGCACATCGGTGCGTACCAGGTCTGGACCGAGCACGAGGGCATCGAGCGCGCGATCACCTTCATCGACACCCCGGGTCACGAGGCGTTCACCGCCATGCGTGCCCGTGGTGCGCAGGTCACCGACATCGCGATCCTCGTGGTCGCCGCCGACGACGGCATCATGCCGCAGACGGTGGAGGCGCTCAACCACGCGCAGGCCGCAGGTGTGCCGATCGTCGTGGCCGTCAACAAGGTCGACAAGCCCGACGCCAACCCGGCCAAGGTGCGCCAGCAGCTCACCGAATACGGTCTGGTGGCCGAGGAGTACGGCGGCGATGTCATGTTCATCGACGTGTCGGCCCGCGCCGGCACCGGCATCCAGGAACTGCTCGACGCCGTCCTGCTGACCGCGGATGCCGGTCTGGACCTCACCGCCAACCCGAACAAGGCCGCGCGCGGTGTCGCGATCGAAGCGAAGCTCGACAAGGGCCGCGGTTCGGTGGCGACGGTTCTGATCCAGTCCGGAACGCTGCGCGTCGGTGACGCGATCGTCGCGGGCACCGCCTACGGCCGCGTGCGCGCCATGGCGGACGAGAACGGCGAGCCCGTGCTCGAAGCCTGGCCGTCGCGCCCGGTGCAGGTGCAGGGCCTCAACTCCGTGCCCCGCGCCGGCGACACGTTCATCGTGACCGACGAGGACCGCCTGGCCCGCCAGATCGCGGAGAAGCGCGAAGCCGCTGAGCGCAATGCCCAGCTGGCCAAGGCCCGCAAGCGCATCTCGCTCGAGGACTTCACCCGCGCTCTGCAGGAGGGCAAGGTCGAGTCGCTCAACCTCATCATCAAGGGTGACGTGTCGGGTGCCGTCGAGGCGCTCGAGGAGTCGCTGCTCAAGATCGAGGTCGACGAGTCGGTGCAGCTGCGCATCATCCACCGCGGCGTCGGTGCCATCACCGAGTCGGATGTGAACCTGGCGACGATCGACAACGCGATCATCATCGGCTTCAACGTCCGCCCCGACACGAAGGCGCGCGAGCGCGCTTCGCGCGAAGGTGTCGACATCCGGTTCTACTCGGTCATCTACAACGCGATCGACGACGTCGAGCAGTCCCTCAAGGGCATGCTCAAGCCGGAGTTCGAAGAGGTGCAGTCGGGCGTCGCCGAGATCCGCGAGGTGTTCCGCTCCTCGAAGTTCGGCAACATCGCCGGTGTCATCGTGCGCTCCGGCACGATCACGCGCAACGCCAAGGCGCGGGTCATCCGCGACGGCGTCGTGCTGGCCGACGGCCTGCAGATCGAGTCGCTGCGTCGCTTCAAGGACGACGTCACCGAGGTGCGCACGGACTTCGAGGCCGGTATCGGTCTCGGCAAGTTCAACGACATCCAGGTCGGCGACGAGATCGAGACGACCGAAATGGTGGAGAAGCCGCGCGGCTGAGGTTCGGAACGCTGCGGCGATGGATGACGCCGGGATAACGGGAACCCCCAAGACCCCGACTATCCCGGCATCATCCATCGCCTGCGCTCGATAGCCCGCCGGCGGTGGGAAGAGGGAGTAGGAAATGGCTGGAGAACGACAGGCCCGCGTCGCCGACCGCATCCGCGTGGTGCTCGCGGAGCGCCTCGAGCGGGGGCTGCGCGACCCGCGGCTCGGATTCGTCACGATCACCGACGTCAAGGTGACCGGCGACCTCCAGCACGCGTCGGTGTTCTACACCGTCATGGGCGATGAGGCGCTGCGCGCCGACACGGCCGCGGCGCTCAAGTCGGCGACCGGCATGCTCCGCTCCGAGGTCGGCAAGAACCTCAACACGCGCCTCACCCCGACGCTCGAGTTCATCCTCGACGCGATCCCCGAGAACGCCGACCACATCGCGGCGCTGCTGCGCGAAGCGCGCGAGCGCGACGCGGCGGTCGCCGGTCTCGCGGCATCCGCCCAGTACGCCGGCGACGCCGACCCGTACGTCAAGCCGCGCGAGCTCGACGACGCCGAGGAAGAAGCCGACGACGAGGGCGCGGCTCGCGAGGAGTGAGCTCAGCGGGGGAGTCGGGCGTACCCGTCCGCGACCTCGATCAGCCCGTCGTCGATGAGTGAGGCGATCGCCCGATCGCGCTGGTGCGCGTCGGGCCACGGCTCGAGGACGGCGTCGAACGGGATGCCGCCGCCATCGGCATCCCGGATCGCCTTGAGCGCCGCGCCGCGCGCCTGCCGGTCACTGCCCTCGTAGCGCGCCTGCTTGCGACGCCCGTCGCCGGTGTCGGGGTAGCCTGCGGCGCGCCACGCGCACATATGCGCGAGCGGGCATGCCTCGCAGCGCGGGGTGCGGGCGATGCACACCGTCGCACCGAGCTCCATCGCAGCGGCGTTCACGACGGCGGCGTCGGCGTCGTCCGCGGGCAGAAGCGCGTCCATCGCCGCGAGATCGGATCGCGCCGGTGGGCCGGGCTGCGACCGTCCGTCGACCGCGCGGGCGATCACGCGCCGCGTGTTCGTGTCGACGACGGGATGCCGGTCGCCATAGGCGAAGACGGCGACGGCGCGTGCGGTGTAGTCACCGATGCCCGTGAGCGCGAGCAGCGCGTCGACGTCGCGCGGGACGACGCCGTCGTGCCGGTCGCGGATCTCGACCGCGGCGCGGTGCAGCCACAGCGCCCTCCGCGGGTAGCCGAGGTTCGCCCACTGACGCACGGCCTCCGCGGGCGCGTCGGCGGCGAGCGCGGTCGGTGTCGGCCAGCGGATCAGCCACGCCTCGAGGTGCGGAACGACCCGGTTCACGGGCGTCTGCTGCAGCATGAACTCGCTGACCAGCGTCCCCCACGCGCCGAATCCCGGTTCCCGCCACGGGAGCTCCCGAGCGTTCTGCCGGTACCACGCGACGAGCGGCGCGGCGATCACGGGCATGCCGACCAGCCTACGATCCGGTAAGTGCGGCGGATTCCGCGGGTCGGAGGGGATCGCGGTTGCGGAGGGGAATCCAGCTCCTCCGCCCCTCCGGATCTTCGATCTCCGCCGTATCCGCGTGCCCGCCGGCTCCTCCCCACGCGTCTCCTCGAAAACCACGATCCACAGATCCTGGGCCACCTCTCCACCTCCGCCGCGTGCCCGTCCACACTCAGGGCATGACGTGCGACCGAACCGTCCGCGCCGCCGGCGGACTCATGCGCGCGAGCTCGCTCAGGCAGCGCGGTCACAGCGACCATCACGTCCGCGCCGCTGTCGCGCGCGGCGAGATCATGCGTGTGCGCAAAGGCTGGGTGGCAGTGCCGGATGCCGACCCCCTGCTCGTCGCCGCGGCGAAGGCGGGCGGCGTCCTCACGTGCGTCACGCAGGTGCAGCGTCTCGGCCTGTGGGTGCTGCATCCGCCCGCCGTCATCCACCTCGGAGTCCGTGCGCATTCCGGGCGGGTCGACTCGTCGGCCGTGCACGTCCACTGGGGTGTGCCGCCCGTACCGCGGGATCCCGACGCGCTGGTCGATCCGGTCGAGAACGCGCTCTGGGCCGTCGCGCAGTGTCTGCCGTTCGAGGAGGCGCTCGCGACATGGGAGTCCGCGCTGCGGAAGGGGCTCGTCACTCTCGAGTCGCTGCGCCGGCTGCCCCTGCCACCCGCGGCGCGGCGCCTGTGCGACGCAGCCATGCCCTGGTCGGACTCAGGATTGGAGAGTTTCGTGCCGCCGAGGCTGCGGTGGCTCGGGGTGAGCATCGTCCCTCAGGTGTGGATCCGCGACCACCGCATCGACTTCCTCATCGGCGAGCGTCTCGCGCTGCAGGTGGACGGCGGCCACCACGTCGGACCGCAGCGGGAGGCCGACATCGCCCACGACGCCCAGCTCATGCTGCTCGGCTATCACGTGATCCGTGTCGGGTACTTCCAGGTCGTGGAGCGGTGGCACGAGGTGCAGGACCTCATCATGCGTGCGGTCGCTCAGGGTCTCCACCGGGCGGACCGAGATTTCCGTCGCCGATTCTGAGGGGATCGCGGATTCGGAGGAGGAACCCGCGGCATTCCGCCTCCGTATCCTCGATCACCGCACGACGCGCGGCGCCGGGTGGGGGAGGCTGCGGCCGTAGGCTGGGAGCCATGCGCCTGCCCACCACGCCCGCCACGACGCTGCAGCGCGGACTGCGCGATGAGGTGCGCCAGCACAATCGGGGCGGCCGCGTCATCATCGCCGTGGACGGCATCGACGGGGCCGGCAAGACCGTGTTCGCCGACGGGCTCGCCGACGTCTTCGCCGAGGACGGATCGGCCGTCTTCCGCGCGTCGATCGACGACTTCCACCGTCCCCGCGCGGAGCGCTACGCGCGCGGACGGCACTCGCCCGAGGGCTTCTACCGCGACTCCTACGACTACGCCACGTTCCGCCGGGTGCTGATCGACCCGTTCCGCGAGGGCACCCAGACCGGGGCGAGCACCGGCTTCCAGCTCGCCGCGTTCGATCTCGCGCGTGACACGCCGGTCGAGTCCGCATGGACGACCGCGCCGAGGGATGCCGTCCTCATCGTCGACGGCATCTTCCTGCACCGCCCCGAGCTGAAGAACCTCTGGAATTGGTCGGTCTGGCTCGACGTGCCGATCGACGTCGCTTACCGGCGGCTGGCACTGCGTGACGGGTCGGATCCGAGCCCGTCCGCCGTCTCGAACGCCCGATACCGGCAGGGACAGGAGCTGTACCTCAAGGACGCGCGCCCGCGATCCGAGGCCTCCGCGATCGTCGACAACACCGACCTCGCCCACCCGCACCGCGTGTTCCAGGACTACTGCTGATGGCGGCATCCGGCATTCTGCTCGTCGACAAGCCGGGCGGCATCACGAGCCACGACGTGGTCGCGCGGGCGCGCAGAGCGCTCGGCACGCGCAAGATCGGCCACGCGGGCACGCTCGACCCGATGGCGACGGGCCTGCTGGTCCTCGGCGTCGAGGCCGCGACGCGCCTGCTCACCTTCATCGTCGGGCTCGACAAGACCTACGAGGCGACGATCCGCCTGGGCGCCGCGACCGACACGGACGACGCGGACGGCACGATCGTGACGACGACGGATGCCGCATCCCTCGATCCGATCCGCATCCGCGACGAGATCGCGACGCTCACCGGCGAGATCTCCCAGGTTCCGAGCCGGGTGTCGGCGATCAAGGTCGGAGGGCGCCGCGCGTACGACATCGCGCGCGCCGGGGAAGAGGTCGAACTCGCGGCGCGGACCGTCACGGTGTCGCGGTTCGCGGTCACCGAGGAGCGGCGTGAGGGCGGATTCGTCGACCTCGACGTGGTCGTCGACTGCACGAGCGGCACTTACATCCGTGCGCTCGCGCGCGACCTGGGCGACGCGTTGGGTGTCGGGGGGCACCTCACCGCGCTCCGCCGCACGCGCATCGGCCCGTTCGACGTCGACGGTGCGGCATCCGTCGAGCACATCGGCGACGCCCGGCTGCTCAGCCCGGCCGCCGCGGCCGTCCCGGTGCTCGGGGCGTTCCCGGTCTCGCAGGATGAGGCCCGCGACCTGCGGCACGGCAAGCGGCTGGCCGGTGCCGCCGGCCGGCTCGAACGCAGTCCCGCCGCAGCCGTCGATTCCGACGGTGCGCTCATCGGCGTCGTCGAGCGGCGCGGCGCCGACGTGAAGAGTGTCATGAACCTGCCCGAGGAGGCTTCCGCATGATCCTGTGGTTCACGATCGTCCAGGTCGTCGTGGCGGTCGTCGCCGGACTCGTGTGCGTCGTGCTGGGTCTGGCGGGTCGCCGGCCGAGCGACCTCACCGTCGGCGGCCTCGCCCTGCTCGAACTCCTGCTCATCGTGCAGATCGTCATCGCGATCATCGCGCCCCTCGCGGGCAATCCGCCGACCGGCAGCCTGCTCGAGTTCTGGGTGTACCTCGTCTCGGCCGCCCTCATTCCGCCTGCGGCGGTGGCGTGGGCCCTCGTCGAGCGGAGCCGCTGGAGCACGGTGATCATGGGAATCGGCGCGCTCGCCGTCGCGGTCATGGTGTGGCGCATGCAGGCGATCTGGACGATCCAGGTCGCCTGACCGACGGCGCCCCGCCGCGCCGCCGGGCGCTGCGGGCCACGGCGTAAGCTTGAGCAGTCATGTCGTCGTCATCCCGCCCCCGCATGACCGGCATCGGACGCGTGCTCGTGATCGTCTACGCGATCATGGCGCTCGCGGCGACCGGTCGGTCGTTCGTCCAGATCGTGCAGCGCTTCGACGAGGCGCCGCTGGCCTACACGCTGTCGGCGGCGTCGGCGCTCGTGTACATCCTGGCCACGCTCGCCCTCGTGTTCGCCGGGTCGCGCGGCTGGTACATCACCGCCTGGATCGCGATCTGCTTCGAACTGGTCGGCGTCCTCGTGATCGGCACCCTGAGCCTGGTGATCCCCGAGCTGTTCGCGCATCCGACGGTGTGGTCCTGGTTCGGGGCGGGTTACCTGTTCGTCCCGCTGGTGCTGCCGTTCTTCGGTCTCTGGTGGCTCGTCCTGCACCGCCCGACGAGGGGCGTGCGGGGGACGGATGCCGAGACCGCCGCGGACGTCGGCCGGATCGCGCGGTGATCGTCTTCCGCGACCCG
Organism: uncultured Microbacterium sp.; assembly: GCA_964406225.1. Lineage (GTDB taxonomy): Bacteria > Actinomycetota > Actinomycetes > Actinomycetales > Microbacteriaceae > Microbacterium. The sequence goes on along the minus strand of CAYOQY010000056.1, from coordinate 8,057 downwards.
TCGGACGTGCCCGACGGCTTCGGCCCGTCGGTCGTCGCGATCGGCAAGTTCGACGGCGTGCATTCCGGTCACCGCGCCGTACTCGACCGCGCCCGCGTGGATGCCGCCACCGGCGGCGCCCGTGTCGTCGCCGTCACGTTCGACCGCAACCCGCTGGCCCTGCTCCGGCCGGAGGTGTGCCCGGCCGACCTGATCGGCGTGAACCAGAAGATCAGGCTGCTCGCCGAGACGGGGATCGACGCCGCCCTCGTGCTGCGTTTCGACCGTGCCCTCGCCGACCTCACCGCCCGCGAGTTCGTCGAGCGTGTACTCGTGGACGCGCTCGGCGTGCGCACCGTCATGGTCGGCGCCGACTTCCGCTTCGGGCGCGGAGGGACGGGCGACCCCGACGTGCTGCGGCAACTGGGCGCGGAGCTGGGATTCGACGTCGATGTCGTCGACGACGTGCGCGCGATCGGAGTGGGTCGCCGGGTGTCGTCCACGTGGATCCGCGAAGCGCTCGCCGAGGGCGATGTCGAAACCGCGGCCAAGCTGCTCGGTCGCCCGCCCTCGGTGTGGGGCGAAGTCGTGCACGGACTCAAGCGCGGACGCGAACTCGGCTACCCGACGGCCAACCTGTCGCCCGATCTCGAAGGGTTCGTCCCCGCGGACGGCGTCTACGCGGGCTGGCTCGTGGACGAGGGGTCGGCCGACGGCCTGCGGGGCGGCATCCGCTACCCGGCGGCCGTCTCGATCGGCCGCAATCCGCACTTCGACGACGTCGAGGTGCGTCAGGTCGAGGCCTATGTGCTCGACGAGACCGATCTCGACCTGTACGGGCATCGCGTCGAGGTCCAGTTCGTGCGTCGCATCCGGGGGATGGCGGCCTTCGACGGTCTCGACGCACTCATTGCACAGATGGCCGATGACGTCGTCCGCGTGCGGGCGGCGCTGACGTAGAGCGGCTGCACCCGCGCCCGTAGACCCGCGGCATCCCGCGCCCTACGATGACCACGTGGACGCCCTGATCGTGCTCTTCGCGGTGGTCGAGCCCGCGCCGGCGAACTCCGTGAACCTGTGGGGAGCCCTGGGGTGCGCGGTCGCCTACTCCGCGGCGCTCCTGGCGACGCTCGACGGATTCGCCGACCTGATCCTGGCCCGAGACGACGCGCCCGCGGGAAAGCTCACACCCGGGGTAGGCTTGAAGTTCGGATCGAAACTCGCCGCGGCCGCGATCGCCGTGATCTCGGCCGGGATCGTCCTCGCTTTGGACGAGAACTGGTTCGCCTTCACCTGCCTGACGATCGCCTTCGTCGTCGTCGTGGCAGTGGGCGTGATCGTGATGCTGCGGCACACGCGAGTGACATCCGGCACCGGGCCGCGCGCCGGAGGGTGACCCCTCGCCATCGCGGATCCGAGGGCATGCCCTCGCGGAGCGCCGAGCGGGACACCCTCGCGGGCGCTGAGAATGGAGAGAGAGACCGATGAGCCGAACCGACTTGCAGACGCTTCCCGAGCGCGCCGTCGAACTCCTCGGCGGTGAGCCGGACGACACGACGCTCCGCCGCTACCTGCACGGACTGCCCGGTGTGGACGCGGTGGGCCTCGAGCAGCGCGCCGCCGCGCTCGGAACCCGCTCGATCAAGACGACCTCGAAGGCGTGGGCGCTCGACAAGATCATCGAGCTCATCGACCTCACGACGCTCGAGGGCTCCGACACCCCCGGCAAGGTGCGCTCGCTGGTGGCGAAGGCGCTGACGCCGGACGCGTCGGACCCCAGCTGCCCCCGTGTGGCCGCCGTCTGCGTGTACGGCGACATGGTGCCGCACGCCGTCGCGGCCCTGGGCGCCGCGCACGGCGACCCCGATGACGGACTCATCTCGGTCGCCGCCGTCGCCACCGCGTTCCCCAGCGGCCGTGCGTCGCTGGAGATCAAGCTGGCCGACACGGCGGATGCCGTCGCCGACGGCGCGGACGAGATCGACATGGTGATCGACCGGGGCGCGTTCCTCGCCGGGCGCTACGGACTCGTCTTCGACCAGATCGCGCGTGTGAAGCAGGCCTGCCGCCGCGCGGACGGCACGTATGCCTCGCTCAAGGTCATCCTCGAGACGGGTGAACTCAACACCTACGACAACATCAAGCGCGCGTCGTGGCTGTCGATCCTCGCCGGCGGCGACTTCATCAAGACCTCCACGGGCAAGGTGCAGCCCGCCGCGACGCTGCCCACGACGCTGCTCATGCTCGAGGTCGTGCGCGACTGGCACCGGGCGACCGGCGAGAAGATCGGCGTGAAGCCCGCGGGCGGCATCCGCACATCGAAGGACGCCATCAAGTACCTCGTGACCGTCGCCGAGACGGTCGGCGAGGAGTGGCTGCAGCCGCACCTGTTCCGGTACGGCGCCTCCAGCCTGCTCAACGACGTGCTGCTGCAGCGTCAGAAGCTGCGCACCGGCGCGTACTCCGGTGCCGACTACGTGACGATCGACTAAAGAACAGGCGACTGAGGATCAGACCCATGAGTTTTCTGGAATACGCCCCCGCGCCCGAGTCGCGCAGCATCCTGCGTCTGCGCGACGCCTACGGCCTCTTCATCGACGGCGAGTTCGTCGACGGGACGGGCGAGGCCTTCGCCACGATCTCGCCCGCCGACGAGAGCCACATCGCGACCGTCTCCGGCGCGAGCGAGGCCGACGTCGACCGCGCCGTGCGCGCGGCACGCCGAGCCTACGACAAGACCTGGTCGAAGATGAGCGGACGCGATCGCGGCAAGTACCTCTTCCGCATCGCCCGCCTCGTGCAGGAGCGCGCCCGCGAGCTCGCCGTCGCCGAGAGCCTCGACAACGGCAAGCCCATCAAGGAGAGCCGCGACGTCGACGTGCCGCTCGTGGCGGCCTGGTTCTTCTACTACGCCGGCTGGGCCGACAAGCTCGACTACGCCGGGCTCGGTGCCGATCCGCGCGCCCTGGGTGTCGCGGGTCAGGTCATCCCGTGGAACTTCCCGCTGCTCATGCTCGCGTGGAAGATCGCCCCCGCGCTCGCCGCCGGCAACACCGTCGTGATCAAGCCCGCCGAGACCACGCCGCTCTCGGCGCTCATCTTCGCCGAGATCCTGCAGCAGGCCGACCTGCCGCCGGGCGTGGTGAACATCGTCACCGGCGCCGGGGCGACCGGGGCGGCACTCGTCGCGCACCCCGATGTCGACAAGGTCGCCTTCACCGGGTCGACCGGTGTCGGACGCGCGATCGCCAAGGAGATCGCCGGGTCGGGCAAGAAGCTCACGCTCGAGCTCGGCGGCAAGGCGGCGAACATCGTGTTCGACGACGCGCCGGTCGATCAGGCGATCGAGGGCATCGTCAACGGCATCTTCTTCAACCAGGGCCACGTGTGCTGCGCGGGGAGCCGCCTGCTCGTGCAGGAGAACGTCCACGACGAGGTCGTCGACCGGCTCAAGGAGCGGTTGTCGACCCTTCGCCTCGGCGACCCGCTCGACAAGAACACCGACATCGGTGCGATCAACTCGCGCGAGCAGCTCGACCGCATCCGCGAGCTGTCGCGGGTCGGCGAGTCCGAAGGCGCAGAGCGGTGGAGCGCCGACTGCGCGATCCCCGAGAACGGCTTCTGGTTCGCCCCGACGATCTTCACCAACGTGCAGGCGAGTCACCGGATCGCCCGCGAGGAGATCTTCGGTCCCGTCCTCTCGGTGCTCACCTTCCGCACGCCCGCCGAGGCGATCGCGAAGGCGAACAACACCCCGTACGGTCTGTCGGCGGGCATCTGGAGCGACAAGGGCTCCCGCATCCTCGCCGTCGCCGATCGCCTGCGCGCCGGCGTGATCTGGGCGAACACGTTCAACCGCTTCGACCCGGCTTCGCCGTTCGGCGGCTACAAGGAGTCCGGCTACGGACGCGAGGGCGGCCGCCACGGTCTGGCGGCGTACCTCGCACCGGCCGGGGCCGCCGCGCGAAAGTCGCTCAAGGCCGCTGTGAAGGAGAAGAAGGCATGACCCGCCTCGCCGTGCCCAAGACGTACAAGCTCTACATCGGGGGCAAGTTCCCCCGCAGCGAATCGGGGCGGACGTACGAGGTCGAAGCCGCGAAGGGCGGATTCGTCGCGAACGTCGCCCAGGCATCCCGCAAGGACGCCCGTGACGCGATCGTCGCGGCCCGCGGGGCGCTCAAAGGGTGGGCGGGTGCGACGGCGTACAACCGCGGTCAGGTCCTGTACCGCATCGCCGAGCTGCTCGAAGGCCGTCGTGCGCAGTTCGTCGATGAGATCAGCCGCCTGGAGGGCGTCAGCGCGTCCGCGGCGTCCGCGCAGGTGGACGAGGCGATCGACCGCTGGGTCTGGTACGCGGGCTGGACCGACAAGCACGCGCAGGTCGCCGGAGGCGCCAACCCCGTCGCGGGTCCGTACTTCAACATCTCGGTGCCGGAGCCGACCGGCGTCGTCGCCGTGATCGCGCCGCAGGACTCGTCGCTTCTCGGCTTCGTCTCGGCCGTCGCGCCGCCGCTCGTCACCGGCAACACCGTCGTGGTGGTCGCCAGCGAGCGGCTGCCGCTCTCGGCGATCAGCCTGGCAGAGGTGCTCGCGACCTCCGACGTGCCCGGGGGAGTCGTGAACATCCTGACCGGGTCGCCCGCCGAGATCGCACCCTGGCTCGCCTCCCACGCCGACGTCAACGCGATCGACCTCGTGGGCGCTTCTGCGCTGGACTGGATCGACCTGCAGATCTCGGCCGCCGACACGCTCAAGCGCGTGCTCCCTCCCGAGGAGGGGGCGGATGCCGCCGCACCGAGTCTCGACCGCATCACGGCGTTCACCGAGACCAAGACGGTCTGGCACACCAAGAGCATGGTCTGACCCGGCGCTGAGAAGACCACGCCGAGAAGTCCCCACCGAAAGGTAACGAAAAGGTAACGGGCCATGTAGGGTGGTCGCACGCGTCGATGACGACGTGCGTACCACCGGAGGACATGCCCGATGCCCGACGATCCATCCGCCCTGCGCGGCGCGCCCGCAGACGGCGCCCCTGCCCGTGCCGTCGTCGACGTGCCACGCGACCATCTGCAGTCCCTGCTGATCGTCTGCGTCCTCGCGGTCGTGAGTCTCGTGATCGCCTTCCTGGGGGCCACACCCGCCCGGGTGAGCGCGACGGAGCTCCTCGGTCAGACGCGCGCCGCGGGTGAGCAGGCGTTCATCGCGAGTCACCGCGGTGGCGGTGCGACGGCACCCGAGAACACGCTGCCGGCCGTCACCGCGGCGCTGGCGGCCGGCTTCGACTACGTCGAGGTCGATGTCGCGCTCACGGCAGACCGGCATCCCGTCCTGATGCACGACGCGACGGTCGACCGGACCACGGACGGCCAGGGCAGGCTCTCGTCACTGACGCTGGAGCAGGTGCGGTCCCTCGACGCGGGGGCGTGGTTCGACGAGCGGTACGCGGGAACCCCTGTGCCGACGTTCGCGGAATTCCTCGACGTGCTCGACGCGTCGGGTCACCGCGCGATCGTCGAGCTGAAGGGTGAGTGGGATGCGGTGGCCGTCGGAGCCGCCGTGGCGGAGATGACCGCGCGGGGCCTCGAACGTCGCATCGCACTGTCGAGCTTCGACGCGCGCACGCTCGCGATGGTCGCCGCGGCGTCGGATGTGGTGCCGCGCCTGTTCATCCTCCGGCACCTCCCCGACGACGTGGTCCGGGCCGCGACGGAAGCAGCGGTGCGCGGACTCGTCGTCGATCGCCGTGCGCTCCTGGACCGCCCCGAAGTGGTCGAAGAGCTGCACGACGCCGGCATCCGCGTGGTGGTCTACACGCTCAACCACGACACGCAGTGGGATGCCGTCACCGCACTCGGCGTGGACGGTATCGTGACCGACGATCCCGTCACCCTGTCGACCTGGCAGCAAGGCGTCGCCGGCGAGCGGTAGCGTTCCGGGATCGTGACCCCGGAGGTGTCATGTCCACCGCGTTCCCGCATCGTCCGGCGGCCACGGGCGGACGGCCGATCCGAGCCGTCGCGGTGTCCGTCGCGGTGATCGCCCTGTGCGCAGCCCTCGCGGGATGCCGTCCGGAGCCGACGCCGACCGCTGCGCCCACGCCGTCGGCGTCGCCCTCGCCCTCCGTGGCCACGCCCACGCCCACCCCCACGGCGACAGCGACCGCGGGGGAGGACATCACGCTGCCGACCTCGTGCGAGCAGATCTACTCGCCCGAGATGCTCGCGACCCTGAACGCGCAGAATCCGCCGCTGAACGATCCGGGCGTCACGATGACCTCGACCCAGAACGTCGAGGCGCTCGAGGCGCTCGCGTCCGGCATCCCGACGATCCGCTGTTCGTGGGGCATGCCGAGCGAGTACGGTCTGGCGACGAACGTGTCGATCGTCGACGCGGCCTTGTCCGCCCAGCTGGCGAGCGCGTTCGCGAGCGCGGGCTTCGCGTGCGAGCCGCTCGGCGCCGGGACCGTCTGCCGCTACGAGCAGGCGGTGGTGGACCTGGATGACAACCTCGTCGAGATCGGCGAAGTGCACGTCCTGCGCGGCAACGCCTGGATCTCGACCGCGACGATCGACTTCTCGCCCGACGGCTACACGGAAGACATCGTCGGCGTGCTCTGGGGGTGAGCCGCCGGCTGTTCCGCTAGACTGGCCACCGAGGATCTCGTCACCGACACCGGTCGCAGCTCGCAGAAGCGAGTGCCCGTGGCCCCGGAGGCGTCGACATCCCGTCCCGCGTTCGTGACGGCGTACGCCGCCCGCGGGAGCACGCCGACCTCGCCGGTCCCGACCGGTCACCGCCGGAGCATCCGGCACTCACGCTCAGGAGGAGCATGCCGACCACGGCATCTGCCGCGCAGAAGACGGCGGGCTCGGGCTCGTCGTCGCAGGGTTCCGCGAACCAGCGGCGCAGGAAGCCCTCGACGTCGCGACGCGACGACGAGGCCCCCATCATCCCGATCCTCGCGCGTAAGGTGCGCGAGGTCGAAGCCAAGGCCCAGCGCGGCAAGCTCGGCCCCACCAACCGGGTCAAGTTCCAGGTCATCGCGTTCCTCGTCCGCGAGGAGCGTGCACGGGTCAAGGCCGACACGACGCTGACCGACGCGGTCCGCGCCGAGCTGCTCAAGCGTCTCGACGGCGTGGCCACGATCCTCGCGAAGACCGCCGCCCGCGACACGTCGCTCATCCAGCTGCTCGAGGTCGATCAGGCTGCGAGCCCGGTCGCCCGGCGCATGCGCCGCGACTGGCTGCTCGAGTCCGGCGCCGAACTCGCCCCGGACGAGCTCATCATCACCGACACCGCGCCGAAGACCGCGAACGTCGTGCCTGCCGCGCTCGCCGAGCGCCAGGTCGTGCCGCCCACGATCGAGGCGCGGCAGATGGCCAATCCGTTCCTGGCCCCCGATCTCTCGATCCGCGCACCCAAGGAGACCCCGCGCCGCCGCCTCGACGGCTGGGAGCTCATGGGACCCCTGTACAAGGCGTTCGAGACGGGCGCCGGCGGCGGGCAGGCCTCGATGGAGCTGCCGCCCGTGCCCGAGTTCGATCGGCTCTCGCCCAAGGGTCTCGAGATCATGGTGCACCAGTCGCGCTTCCTCGAGTCCGTCCGTGAGGGGCACCGCACCTTCCTCCTGGCCGACGAACCGGGACTCGGCAAGACCGCGGAATCCGTGCTGGCGGCATCCGTCGCGAATGCGTACCCGCTGCTGGCCGTCGTGCCCAACGTCGTGAAGATGAACTGGGCGCGCGAGGTCGAGCGCTGGACGCCGCAGCGCCGCGCCACCGTGATCCACGGGGACGGCGAGGACATCGACGCCTTCGCCGACGTCTTCATCGTCAACTACGAGATCCTGGACCGCCACCTGTCATGGCTGAGCTCTATCGGGCTCAAGGGGATGGTCGTCGACGAGGCGCATTTCATCAAGAACCTCACCTCGCAGCGCTCGCAGAACGTGCTCGCGCTGGCCACGCGCATCCGCGAGCAGGTGCGCAACCCGTTGCTGCTCGCTCTCACGGGCACGCCGCTGATCAACGACGTCGAGGACTTCGACGCGATCTGGCGGTTCCTCGGCTGGACGACGG
>CAYOQY010000055.1:0-15912 GCA_964406225.1 uncultured Microbacterium sp. | reverse complement strand
ATCGCCCTCGGCATCGTCCTTTCGCTCATGCGCAGCTCGTCGATCCCGTGGCTGCGGATCCCGACCGGGTGGCTCATCGAGTTCCTGCGCGGCATGCCCGTGCTGCTCATGATGCTGTTCATCCTGCTCGTCGCCTCGACGGGCGCGTTCTGGGCCGTCGTGATCGCCCTCATCCTGTACAACGGCACGCTCATCGGCGAGGCGCTCCGTGCGGGGCTCGTGGCGTTGCCGCGCGGTCAGCGCGAGGCGGCGCTCAGCGTCGGCATGCGCGAGTTCCAGTCGAAGATGCTCGTGGAGTTCCCGCAGGCGTTCCGCCAGATGCTCCCGATCATCGTGGCGCAGCTCGTGGTGCTGCTGAAGGACACCTCGCTCGGCTACATCGTCGGCTACAACGAGATCATCCGGAACAACATGAACAATCTCGGGAGCTTCTACGGCAACCGCTACATGTTCTCGCTGTTCGTGGTCACGCTGCTGATCTACCTCGCGCTGAACCTGTCGCTGTCGTGGTTCGCCCGCTGGCTGTCGCGCCGCACGGCGAGCGGCGGAACGCGGACGCGTCGCAAGGGCAAGGGGCCGCAGCAGCCGCTGGATCCGAGCCAGACGCTCCTGGAGATGAAGGCGCGCGAGGCCGACCGACTCGCGGCGAACAAGGGGCTCGGCCCGTACGACGGCACGTCGCACTGACCCGGTCGGATCGGGGGGCGCGAAGCCGCGGCATCCGCCGTCGGTAGACTCGTCTCTCGTGTCCGACTCACCCGACCACGCCCCTTCCGCCATCACGCCGGAGGCGGTGGATGCCGCCGTCGCCGCCGCCCTCGACGCCATCGCCGCGGCATCCGATTCCGCCGCCGTGAAGGCCGCGCGCGCCGCCCACGCGGCCGAGGGCTCGCCGCTGGCGAAGCTCAACGCCCGCCTGCGCGAGGTGGCGCCCGAGCGCAAGGCCGAGTTCGGCAAGCTCGTCGGACAGGCGCGGGGCCGGGTGAACCAGGCCCTCGCGGCGCGCGAGGAGCAGGTGGCCCTCGCCGAGACCGCCGCGCGACTCGAGTCCGAGCGCATCGACGTCACGGCCCTCCCCGCGCGTGCGCGGGTCGGGGCGCGGCATCCGATCTCACTCCTGCAGGAGCAGGTCGCCGACATCTTCGTCGGCATGGGATGGGAGATCGCGGAGGGTCCCGAACTCGAGCACGAGTGGTTCAACTTCGACGCGCTCAACTTCGACGCCGATCACCCTGCGCGTCAGATGCAGGACACGTTCTTCGTCGACCCGGTCGATCGGCACCTCGTGATGCGGACGCACACGAGCCCCGTGCAGGTGCGCTCCATGCTCGAGCGCGACCTGCCGATCTACGTGCTGTGCCCCGGGCGCGTGTACCGCACCGACGAGTTCGACGCGACGCACCTTCCGGTCTTCACGCAGTTCGAGGGCCTCGTGATCGACAAGGGCATCACCATGGCGCACCTGAAGGGCACGCTCGACCACGCGGCCCGCGTGCTGTTCGGACCCGAGGCGAAGACGCGGTTCCGTGCGAACTACTTCCCCTTCACCGAGCCGTCCGCCGAGCTCGACCTGTGGCACCCGACCTTCAAGGGCGGCGCGCGCTGGATCGAGTGGGGCGGGTGCGGCATGGTGAACCCCAACGTGCTGCGCGCGGCGGGGATCGACCCCGAGGAATACTCGGGCTTCGCGTTCGGGATGGGGATCGAGCGGACACTGATGTTCCGCAGCGATGTGCAGGACATGCGCGACATGGCCGAGGGCGATGTGCGCTTCAGCGAGCAGTTCGGGATGGTGGTCTGATGCGCGTCCCGCTTTCGTGGCTGCGTGAGTACGTCGATGTTCCGGTGGACGCCGCTCCCGAGGACGTGCTCGCCGCGCTCGTGCGCGTCGGGTTCGAAGAGGAGGACGTGCACCGCTTCGAGCTGCAGGGCCCCATCGTCGTCGGCGAGGTGCTCGAGTTCGTCGAGGAGCCGCAGTCCAACGGCAAGACGATCCGCTGGTGCCAGGTGCAGGTCGCGCCCGACGGCGAGACCGCCGCGGACGGGGGACCTGCCGTGCACGGAATCGTGTGCGGCGCGCACAACTTCTTCGTGGGCGACAAGGTCCCGGTGACGCTCCCCGGCGCCGTGCTGCCCGGGCCCTTCCCGATCGCCGCGCGCAAGACCTACGGGCATGTCTCCGACGGTATGATCGCCTCGGCCAGGGAGCTCGGTCTCGGCGACGAGCACGACGGCATCCTCCGCCTGGTCGAACTCGGGATCGACGCGCCCGTCGGCTCGGACGCGATCTCGCTCCTCGGACTCGACGACGTCGCCGTCGACATCAACGTCACACCCGACCGCGGGTACGCGCTCTCGGTGCGCGGCGTGGCGCGTGAGTACTCCCACGCCACCGGTGCCGCCTTCAGCGACCCCGGTGCGCGCGCCTGGGGAGATGTGAACCTCCACGACGACACCGCGTTCGCGGTGTCCGTCGACGACCGGGCGCCCATCCGCGGCCGCGTCGGCGCGTCGGAGTTCGTCGCCCGCATCGTCCGCGACGTGGATCCGACCAAGCCGACGCCGGCGTGGATGATCGCGCGGCTCTCGCTCGCGGGCATCCGCTCGCTCGGCATCCTGATCGACATCACGAACTACGTGATGGTCGAGCTGGGCCAGCCGATCCACGGCTACGACCTCGACAAACTGCGCGGTGGCATCACGGTCCGCAGGGCGGGCGCGGGCGAGAAGCTCGAGACCCTCGACGGCAAGGTGCGCGAGCTCAGCCCCGAGGACCTGCTGATCACCGACGAAACGGGGCCCATCGGCCTCGCGGGCGTCATGGGCGGCGGGACGACCGAGATGAGCGAGACGACGCGCAACGTCCTCATCGAGGCCGCGACGTTCGACACCGTCTCGATCGCGCGCACTGCGCGGCGGCACAAGCTGCCGTCCGAGGCGTCGCGCCGCTTCGAGCGCGGTGTCGACCCGGCGATCCCGTTCGTGGCCGCCGCGCGCGTCGCCGACCTCATGGTCCGGTACGCCGGCGGCACCGATACGCGCGCGGGCGGCGCCCTCCACGCCACGGTCGAGACACCGGCGGTTGAGCTGCCCCGGGCCTTCGTACCCGCGCTCATCGGCGTCGACTACACGGAGGCCGAGATCGTCGGCGCCCTCGAGCTCATCGGCTGCGACGTGCGCGAGAACGACGAGAACTGGGTCGTCTTCCCGCCGTCGTGGCGGCCCGACCTCACCGACAAGTGGACGCTGGCCGAGGAGGTCGCCCGCATCGAAGGGTACGACCGCATCCCCTCCGTGCTGCCCACGCCGCCCTCGGGACGCGGCCTCACCGCGGCGCAGCAGGGACGGCGCCGCGTCGCGAACGCGCTCGCCGCGGCCGGGTACGTCGAGACCCCGTCGTTCCCCTTCTCCACAGACGACCAGAACGACCTGCACGGATCCGCGTCGGGGGAGCACCTGCCGAGCATCAAGCTCGCCAATCCCCTCGACGGACAGGCGCCGTTCCTGCGCCGCAGTCTCGTTCCCGGACTCCTGCGCGTCGCGCACCGCAACGTCGCGCGCGGTCTCACCGACCTCGCGCTGTTCGAGACGGGTGTGGTCTTCCTGCCTGAGCCCGGTGTGACGTACGGCACCGAGTTCGTCCCGCCCCTCGCCGTGCGACCGGATGCCGCGACCCTCGCCGCGCTCGATGCGTCGATCCCGCCGCAGCACCGCCACGTCGCGGTGCTCGTGACGGGTGCGATCATGCCGAAGCAGCCCGGGCTCGCGGCCGAGCAGGCGGGTCTCGCGGATGCACTCGACGCCGTCCGCACGGTCGCGGCCGCCGCCGGCGTGACGATCGAGGTCGCGCAGGGCGAGCGCGCGGCGCTGCACCCGGGGCGCACGGCAGTGCTCTCGGTGGGCGCGACCGCGGTCGGCTATGTGGGAGAGCTGCTCCCGGCCGTCGCCGAGGATGCCGACCTCCCGGGTCGCGTCATCGTCGCCGAGCTCGACCTCGACCTCGTTCTGTCCCTCGCGGGCGAGAAGGTCGTCGCCGCGTCGCTGTCGGGCTATCCCGCCGCGACGCAGGACGTCTCGCTCGTCGTGGGTGCCGACGTCCCGGCATCCGAGGTCCGCGCGGCGCTCATCGAAGGCGCGGGGCAGCTGCTCGAATCGCTGCGGCTCGTCGACGACTACCGCGGGGCCGGAGTGTCCGAGGGCTCGAAGAGTCTCACGTTCGCGCTGCGCTTCCGCGCGCCCGACCGCACCCTCACGGCGGCGGAGGCGACGGAGGCGAAGCTCGCCGGGGTCGCCGTCGCCGCGGAGCGCTTCGGCGCGAGTCTGCGCGAGTAGCGCGAGCCCGCCGCCCGCTTCGACGCGGGTGCACGACCTGACACCGAGTGGACGGCATCCCTTCGCGGGCAGGTCGTGCGCTCGGCGCGACGTCGTGAACTCGGCGACGGATCGGCTCCGCCGTGGGCGGAACGACGGGCGCGCGGTGCGTGCGTCTGATGGGATGGCGGCATGACCAACGTGCTGATCCTGGGCGGAACCGGCTGGCTGAGCGGGCGCGTCGCCCACGCATGGGTGGATGCCGGGGCCGCGGTGACGTGCCTGGCCCGAGGTGGCCGACCCGCCCCGTCCGGCGCCGAGCTCCTCATCGCGGACCGGGCCGAGCGCGCGGCCTACGCCGCCGTCGCGGAGCGCGAGTGGGACGAGGTCGTCGAGATCTCGTCGGTCCCCGAGCATGTCGCGGCGGCGACCGCGGCACTCGCGCCGCGAGCCCGCCACCTCACGTACGTGTCGTCGTTGTCGGCCTATGCGTCGAATGACGTGGTGGGCGCGGACGAGAGCGCCGCGTTGAGCGAGCCGCTGACGCCGGGGGAGGAGTACGACTACTCGCGGGCGAAGGCGGCAGCCGAGGCATCCGTCCGCGATGCGTTCGGCGAGCGTGCCGCGATCGTGCGCCCGGGCCTGATCGTCGGCACGGGCGATCCGACGGACCGCTTCGGGTACTGGGTCGCCCGTTTCGCGCTCGCCGGGGCGGAGCCGGTGCTGGCGCCGACCCTCGACGGGCGGAGCGCGCAGGTGATCGATGTCGATGACCTCACCGCCTTCGTCGTCTCGTGCGGGGCTGAGCGGCGGCAGGTCGTCGCGAACGCGATCGGCGACCCGTCGCCGCTCGGCGAGATCCTCGCCCGGGCCCGCGCGGTGGCCGGCCACGAGGGTGCCCTCATCGAGGCCGACGACGACTGGCTCTTGTCCCACGACATCCAGTACTGGATGGGGCCGCGCTCGCTGCCCCTGTGGCTGCCGCGTGACATGCCGGGATTCGCCACGCGCTCGAACGCGGCGTACCGTGCCGCCGGCGGTCAGGTGCGCGACCTGCGCGACACCCTCGCGGGCGTTCTGGTGGACGAGCGTGAGCGTGGGCTCGACCGAGAGCGGAAGTCGGGGCTCGCGCGCGCCGAAGAGCTCGCGCTGCTGGCGGAGCTGCGCTGACGCCGGCGCGCACAACTCCTGCAATCCGGGACCGCTGAGGATGCGGGCACCCGTGATTCCGCGGGTGACCGTCGACGGCCTCGGCAATCTGCAGGAGTTGTGCGCCGGTAAGCCTCTGTGACGCGGGCCCCGCCCCGATTTGCGGGTGCCCGCGACCGGCCGCTATCGTCGGCCCATGCCTTCGGCCGCGCTCCGCCTCGTCACGCTCGCTCCGAGCGCGACCCCTGCGCGCCGACGTCTGGACGGACGCCGACTCTAGGCGACCCTGCGCACCTCCGAGGAGGGGAGCCGCGGGCGTCGCCGTCGGCAGCTCACGAACCCAGACTCTAAGGTGGAATCCATGACATATTCGGTCGCCGTCTCCGGCGCATCCGGCTATGCGGGCGGCGAGGTCCTGAGGATCCTCGCCGCACATCCCGACGTCGAGATCCGCACGGTCACCGCGCACTCGAACGCGGGACAGCCGCTCACCCAGCACCAGCCGCACCTGCGCTCGCTCGCGCACCTGACACTGCAGGACACGACGCCGGAGGTCCTGGCGGGCCACGACATCGTGTTCCTCGCGCTGCCGCACGGGCAGTCCGGGCGCTTCACCGACGTGCTCGCCGACACCCCGCTCGTGATCGACGCCGGCGCGGATCACCGGCTCGAATCCCTCGCGGACTGGGAGCAGTTCTACGGCGGCGACTTCCACGAGCCGTGGACCTACGGTGTCCCCGAGCTGCTCGTCGGCGGACGCAAGCAGCGCGAGCACCTCGTCGGCGCCTCACGCATCGCGGCCCCCGGCTGCAACGCGAGCACCGTGAGTCTGAGTCTTGCCCCCGGGGTCGCCGCGGGAGTCATCGACCCGTCCGACATCGTGACCGTGCTCGCCGTGGGCCCGAGCGGCGCGGGCAAGAGCCTCAAGACCAATCTGCTCGCCAGTGAGATCCTCGGCAGCGCCAACCCGTACGCCGTCGGCGGCACGCACCGGCACATCCCCGAGATCCGGCAGGCGCTCAGCAACGCTCCCGCCAGCCGGTTGTCGAGTAGCTCGCGCAGCGAGCGTATCGAGACACGCATCTCCTTCACCCCGGTTCTCGTCCCGATGTCGCGGGGAATCCTCGCTACGAGCACGGCGCCGATCGTCGACGGAATGACGGATGCCGAGATCCGCGCTGCCTGGGAGGATGCGTACGCCGACGAGACGTTCGTGCAGCTGCTCGCGCCCGGGGAGTTCCCGCGCACGGCCGACGTCGTGGGCGCCAACACCGCGCTCATGGGTCTCGCGATCGACCGCCCCGCGAACCGCGTCGTCGTGGTCACTGCGGTCGACAACCTCGTGAAGGGCACCGCCGGCGCGGCGGTGCAGTCCATGAACATCGCCCTCGGTCTTCCCGAGGCGACCGCCCTTTCGGTGAATGGAGTCGCGCCGTGAGCGTCACCGCAGCGCAGGGATTCGAGGCCGCGGGCGTCGCGGTCGGTCTCAAATCGAGCGGGAAGCCCGACGTCGCGGTCGTCGTCAACCGCGGTCCGCTCAAGGTCGGCGCGGCGGTCTTCACGAGCAACCGCGCGAAGGCCAACCCGATCATCTGGTCGCAGCAGGTCGTCGCGGACGGCGTGGTCGAAGCGATCGTGCTCAACTCCGGCGGCGCGAACTGCTTCACGGGATCCTTCGGCTTCCAGACCACGCATCAGACGGCCGAGAAGGCCGCCGAGCTCCTCGGCGTGAGCGCCGGCGACGTCGTCGTCTGCTCGACCGGGCTCATCGGCACGGGCGACGAGGTCTTCCGCGCCAAGGTGCTCGCCGGCACCGAGAAGGGCATCGCCGAACTCTCCGCCGACGGCGGCGAGGCGGCATCCCTCGCGATCATGACGACGGATTCGAAACCGAAGCGGGCCGTCGCGCGCCGGGACGGCTGGACGGTCGGCGGCATGGCGAAGGGCGCCGGGATGCTGGCCCCCGGGCTCGCGACGATGCTCGTGGTGATCACGACCGACGCGGTGATCGACGCCGCGCACGCGGATCGCGCGCTGCGCGCCGCCACCAGGGTCTCTTTCGACCGACTGGACTCGGACGGCTGCATGTCGACGAACGACCAGGTGACCCTGCTGGCCGGCGGGGCCTCCGGGGTGGCTCCCGACGAGGCGGAGTTCGTGTCGGCCCTCACCGAAGTGTGCGCCGATCTCGCCCGCCAACTGCAGGGCGACGCCGAGGGGGCGAGCCACGACATCACGATCGAGGTCGTCGGTGCGGCATCCGAAGATGATGCCGTGGAGGTGGGGCGCTCGGTCGCGCGGAACAACCTCTTCAAGGCCGCGATCTTCGGCAACGACCCGAACTGGGGGCGCGTGCTCGCCGCGATCGGCACGACCGACGCGGAGTTCGACCCGTACGACGTCGACGTGTGGATGAACGGCGTCCGCGTGTGCAGCAAGGGCGGCCCCGACGCGTCCCGGGACGACGTCGACCTCACGCCGCGCGCGACGCACCTGCGCATCGACCTCCGGGTCGGCGCGGCGACGGCGACGATCCTCACGAACGATCTCACGCACGACTACGTCCACGAGAACAGCGCGTACTCCTCATGACCGACATCGATCTGCAAGACACCGATCCCGCCGAGGCGAGCGCCAAGGCCGCGACCCTGATCGAGTCGCTGCCCTGGCTGCAGCGGTTCAGCGACCAGGTGATCGTGATCAAGTACGGCGGCAACGCCATGGTGAGCGATGAGCTGCAGAGCGCGTTCGCCGCCGACATCGCCTACCTCCGCTACGTCGGGGTCAAGCCCGTCGTGGTGCACGGCGGAGGCCCGCAGATCTCGTCGATGCTCGACCGCCTGGCGATCCCGAGCGAGTTCAAGGGCGGCTACCGGGTCACGAGCACCGAGGCGATCAGCGTCGTGCGCATGGTGCTGACGGGGCAGATCAATCCGCAGCTCGTCGCGAAGATCAACGCGCACGGACCGCACGCGACGGGGCTGTCGGGGGAGGACGCCGGACTCTTCGGCGGCCGCCGCCGCGGGGTCGTCGTGGACGGCGTCGAGCACGACCTCGGTCGGGTGGGCGATGTCGTCGCGGTGGATCCGCAGCCCGTGCACGATCAGCTCGCCGCGGGCCGCATCCCGGTCGTCTCGAGCATCGCACCGGACCTCGATCACCCCGGGCACTCGCTCAACGTGAACGCGGACGCCGCCGCCGCGGCCCTCGCGGTCGCGCTCGGCGCCGCGAAGCTCGTCGTTCTGACCGACGTGCCGGGACTGTACGCCGACTGGCCGAACCGCGATTCGCTCGTGTCGCACCTGACGTCTTCGGAGCTGCGCGACATGTTGCCGAAACTCGAGTCCGGCATGATCCCGAAGATGCAGGCGTGCCTGGATGCCGTCGAGGGCGGCGTCGAGACCGCGGCGATCATCGACGGGCGGGTGCCGCACTCGGTGCTCGTGGAGATCTTCACCAGCAAGGGAATCGGAACAGAGGTGGTCCTCGGATGACGTGGCAGGATGACGCGGGGCGCGACCTGGTCCGGAGTTTCGGCGAGCGAATGGCGATGTTCGTCCGCGGCGAGGGCTCGTACCTGTGGGACGCAGACGACAAGCGGTACCTCGACTTCCTCGCGGGCATCGCGGTCGACTCGCTCGGCCACGCCCACCCTGTGTTCGTCGACGCGATCAGCCGCCAGGCGGCGACGCTCGCCCACGTGTCGAACTACTTCGCGACGCCGCCGCAGCTCGAGCTCGCGGCGCGCCTGAAGCGCCTCGCCGGCACGGGCGAGCACGGACGCGTGTACTTCGGCAACTCCGGCGCCGAGGCGAACGAAGCGGCCTTCAAGCTCGCGCGCCTGCACGGCGCGGCCGGCGACCGGCCGCGCATCCTCGCGCTCACCGACGCGTTCCACGGTCGGACGATGGGCACGCTCGCCCTCACCGGCAAGCCCTACATGCAGCAGCCGTTCCTGCCGATGGTCCCGGGTGTGGAGTTCATCGACACGACGATCGAGGCGCTCGAGGCCGCGCTCGACGACCGCGTCGCGGCGCTCTTCGTCGAGCCCATCAAGGGCGAGGCCGGCGTGATCGACCTGCCCGAGGGCTACCTCCAGGCGGCCCGGGAGCTCACTGCGCGACACGGTGCGCTCCTCATCGTCGACGAGATCCAGACCGGCGCCGGCCGCACGGGCGAGTGGTTCGCCTTCCAGCACGCCGGCATCACCCCCGACGCGATCACGGTCGCCAAGGGCATCGGCGGCGGGTTCCCGATCGGAGCGCTCATCACGTTCGGCGCCGCGAGCGACCTGTTCTACCCGGGCACGCACGGCTCGACGTTCGGCGGCAACGCGCTCGGGACGGCGGTGTCCTCCGCCGTGCTCGGGGCGATCGAGGACGAGGGCCTCGTGCGCAACGCCGCCGAGCGGGGCGTGCAGCTGCGCGCGGCGATCACTGCGATCGACTCCCGCCTGATCGCCGGATGCCGTGGCCGGGGGCTGCTGATCGGCGTGGGCCTGCGGCATCCCGTCGCCAAGGCCGTCGTCGCCGCCGCGCAGGAGCACGGGCTCATCATCAACGCGCCGAACGACGTGACGATCCGTCTCGTCCCGGCGCTCAACATCGGCGACGTCGAGGTCGAAGAGTTCGTCGCGCTGTTCACCGCCGCGCTGCGCACCGTCGAGGACGCGCTCGTGCTCGAGACCGAGGGAGCTTCCGCATGACCCGTCACCTGCTGCGCGACGACGATCTGACCGCCGCCGAGCAGGCCGAGATCCTCGATCTTGCCGTCGCGCTCAAGAAGGACCGCTGGAAGCTCAAGCCGCTCGCCGGTCCCCAGACGGTCGCGGTGATCTTCGACAAGTCCTCCACGCGCACGCGCGTGTCGTTCGCCGTCGGGATCGCCGACCTCGGCGGATCGCCCCTGGTGATCTCGACCGCGAACAGCCAGCTCGGCGGCAAGGAGACCCCGTCCGACACCGCCCGGGTGCTCGAGCGTCAGGTCGCGGCGATCGTGTGGCGCACGTACGCCCAGGCGGGCCTCGAGGAGATGGCGGCCGGCACGCGGGTGCCGGTGGTCAACGCCCTGAGCGACGACTTCCACCCGTGCCAGCTGCTCGCCGACCTGCTCACGATCCGCGAGCACAAGGGCGAGCTGCGCGGACTCACGCTCGCGTTCTTCGGCGACGGCCGGTCGAACATGGCGCACTCGTACATGCTCGCCGGCGTCACGGCGGGCATGCATGTGCGCGTCGCCTCGCCCGAGTCCTACGCCCCGCGGGACGATGTGATCGCCGACTCCGATCGGCGTGCCGCCGCGACCGGTGGCTCGCTCACGCTCTACACCGACCCGAACGAAGCGGCCGCCGGCGCGGACGTCATCGTCACCGACACCTGGGTGTCGATGGGCAAGGAGGAGGAGAAGCTCGCGCGCCTGCGCGACCTCGGCGAGTACAAGGTCACCCGTGAGCTCATGGCGCTGGCCGACCGCGACGCGATCTTCATCCACTGCCTGCCCGCCGACCGCGGGTACGAGGTCGAGGCCGAGGTGATCGACGGCCCGCAGAGCGTCGTGTGGGACGAGGCCGAGAACCGGCTCCACGCACAGAAGGCGCTGCTGGTGTGGCTTCTGCGCCAGGAGTAGGGAGTCGGGCGCAGCCCGCTCCGGGTGACTCCTGGCTCGCGACCCGGTGGAGCCGGCTCAACGGTCCAGAGCGCATCGCCGGTGTCGACCTGGCGCGCGGACTCGCCGTCATCGGCATGGTCGCCGCGCACCTGCTGTGGATCGACGACTTCGACTTCGCCCAGCCGGCGACGTGGCTCGCCGTCGTGGACGGCAGGTCGTCGATCCTGTTCGCGACGCTCGCGGGGGTCTCGATCGGCCTGGTGACGGGCGGAACGCGACCGGTCACCGGCGTCGAACTGCGGGTCGCCCGCGAACGGCTCGCGGTCCGCGCGATCGTGCTCTGGGCGATCGGGCTCATGCTCGTCGCCACGAATGTGCCGGTGTACGTGATCCTTCCGGCGTACGCGGTGCTCTTCCTGCTGGCTCTGCCGTTCCTGACGCTCGGTGCGCGCACGCTGCTCGTGATCGCGGGCGCGCTCGCGGTCGTGATGCCGTTCGTGCAGGTGGCCCTGGACGATCTGCTGTTCTGGTCGACGCCGCCCGGGGAGCTCGTCGCGATCGCGGTCGGCTGGCGGTACCCGTTCCCGGTGTGGATCGCGTTCGTGCTGGCAGGGCTCGCGGTCGCGCGGGCGGGCATCCGGCGCACGAAGGTGCAGGTGGCCATGCTGGGCGGGGGAGCGACCCTCGCCGTGGTGGGGTACGGCCTCGACGGATTCAGCGGCTCGAGTGCCATCGCCGCGAACCTCTCGTTCTGGGGAGCGGTGTGGACGGCCGACCCGCACTCGAGCGGCGTGCTCGAGGTCGTCGGATCGGGGGGATTCGCGATCGCCGTCATCGGGCTGTGCCTGCTGGTGTGCCGCACGATCGTCGTCTGGGCGGTCCTGCCGCTGCGCGCCGTCGGTGCGATGCCGCTGACGGCGTACACCGCGCAGCTCGTGGTCTGGGCGATCGCCGCGACCGTGCTGCTGGGTGACGCCCGCAACCTCACCGGCTTCCGCGACGCCGAGCCGTTCTGGCCGCTGACGATCGGATTGATCGTCGGATGCACCGCCTGGGCGCTGCTGATCGGCCGCGGCCCATTGGAGTGGGTGGTCGACCGGCTCGCACGGCCGGTGGGACGTCGTCGATAGGCTGGACGGATGAGCGACACGAAAGGCGACGGCACGAACGAGGGCGCCCTCTGGGGTGCGCGCTTCGCGACAGGACCCTCGCCCGAGCTGGCCGCGCTGAGCCGGTCGACGCACTTCGATTGGGATCTCGCGCTCTACGACATCGCGGGTTCGCACGCACACGCGAAGGCGCTCGCCGCAGCGGGATATCTGGATGCCGAGCAGGAGCGGCGGATGCACGAAGGTCTCGACGTGCTCGCGGCCGGCATCGTCGACGGCACCCTCGTTCCGGGGCCGGAGGACGAGGATGTGCACGGGGCACTCGAGGCGGCGCTGATCGAGGTCGTGGGCGCCGAGCTCGGCGGTCGACTCCGCGCGGGACGCAGTCGCAACGACCAGATCGCGACGCTCGTCCGGATGTACATGCTCGACCATTCGCGCACGATCGCGCGCGACATCCTGCGACTGATCGACGCGATCGTCGCGCAGGCCGAAGCCCACCCCGCGGCGATCATGCCCGGGCGCACGCATCTGCAGCACGCGCAGCCGATCCTGCTCGCCCACCATCTGCAGGCGCACGCGTGGCCGCTCGTCCGCGACCTTGAGCGCCTGCGGGACTGGTCCGCGCGCGCGGCCGTCTCGCCGTACGGCGGGGGAGCGCTCGCGGGCTCGTCCCTCGGGCTGGACCCCGTCCTCGTCGCGCGCGAGCTGGGTCTGGACCGCCCGTCCGAGAACTCCCTCGACGGCACCTCCGCGCGCGACGTCGTCGCGGAGTTCGCCTACATCACCGCGCAGATCGGCATCGACGTGTCGCGATTCGCCGAAGACGTCATCCTGTGGAACACGCGCGAGTTCGGATTCGTGACGCTCGACGACGGCTATTCCACCGGCTCGAGCATCATGCCGCAGAAGAAGAACCCCGACATCGCCGAGCTCGCGCGCGGCAAGTCGGGACGTCTCGTCGGCAACCTCGCAGGCCTCCTCGCGACCCTCAAGGGGCTGCCGCTGGCGTACAACCGCGACCTGCAGGAGGACAAGGAGCCCGTCTTCGATTCGATCGCGACGCTCGAGGTCCTTCTGCCCGCGTTCGCGGGCATGATCGCGACGCTCCGCTTCGACACCGCCCGGATGGCCGAACTCGCGCCGCAGGGATTCTCGCTGGCGACGGACGTCGCGGACTGGCTCGTGCGCCGGGGAGTGCCGTTCCGCGATGCGCACGAGGCGTCCGGAGCCCTCGTGCGGCTGTGCGAGCAGCAGGGCATCGAGCTCGACGAGGTGACGGACGACATGCTCGCCTCCGTGTCGACGGCCCTGACGCCGGACGTGAGGGAGGTCCTCTCGATCGAGGGCTCGGTCGCGAGCCGACTCGGCGTCGGCGGCACCGCGCCCGAGCGGGTGGATGAGCAGCGGGCGGAGCTGGTCGCTCGGGCACAATCCGCGGGGCACGCACTCGGTCTGTGAGAGAGGGCTTATCTCTCAAGAAGATAAGCGAATGGGTTATATCTTCATGAGATAAGCGATACGCTTATCTCATGACCGTTGCCGTGATCGCCGACATCGTGGGTTCGCGGCGTCTGTCCGACCGCGCGGACGCCCAGAAGGTGCTCGACGATGCGATCGCGCGGGTGGAGCGAGACCTGCCCGTCGCCTACCAACGGCTGCGGCCCACGGTGGGGGACGAGCAGCAGGGGGTCTACCCGACGCTGCCGTCGGCGCTCGCCTCCCTGCTGCTGGTGCAGCTGGCCCTTCCCGACGACATCCAGTGCCGATTCGGCGTCGGTATCGGCCCCCTCGCCGACATCGAGTCGGCGTCCGGCACGATCCCGGAAGGACCGGGCTGGTGGGCGGCGCGGGAGGCGATCGAGATCGTGCACGCGAAGCAGCAACGCGCCGTGCCGAGCGCCCGCACGTGGGTTGTCGCAGCCGCGGGGGAGGATGAGGCCATGCACTCCGCCGTCGATCTCGCCAACGCCTACCTGCTGGCACGCGATCAGCTGGTCGGAGCGATGACCGAGCGGGGGCGGCGCCTGACGTACGGCCGCTGCCGCGGCATCACGCAGCGTGAGCTCGCGGGCGCCGAAGGGATCACCCAGCCCGCCGTCTCGCAGACGCTCGCCACCGCGGGGGCCGCGGTCGTCGTCGAGGGCTTCCGCGCGCTCCGCGTCGAGGCGTCCGCATGATCGTCACCGGCATGGTGCTGCTCGCCGTCGGCACCGCGGACGTCGCCCGGCAGTTCCTGCGCGGACGCATCCTCCGGCTGGTCCTGGCCGTCGGAGCGCTCGCGATCGTCGTCGTCGGCATCCTGACCGCCGCCCCGCTGGCCGGATTGCTCGCCGTCGCGGTCTCGATCGCCTGGGTGTGGCTGTTCCCGTTGCGCGGACGCGCCCGCGCGGGCTTCTGGCCCGCCGTGGCGCTCGCGCTGATGTGCGTCGTGTTCATCGCGGTCCTCGGTCCGCGAGAGGACGCCGGTGTCCTCGGCGCCGTCTGGAACGTGCCGACGCCGTGGGGACCCCTGTCGGTGGACCACACCCTCCTGGTCCTGGGCGCGCTGTGCATCCTGCTCGAATCCGGCAACGTGATCGTCCGGGCCGCGCTCACGAGCGAGATGCCCGCCATGATCCCCGAGATCGCGGCTCCGACGAAGACGACCGCCTTCCCGGCCGATGCTGCGGCCGACACCGCGTCCGACACCGGGGCCGCGACCGCGCCGGACCTCGCGATCGCGATCGCGGACGGCCCGGGATCGGATATCCCGGCGCCGGTGCCGACCCCGGCGCCGACCCTCAAGGGCGGACGCCTCATCGGTCCACTCGAGCGCGTGATCGTCTTCGCACTCACCCTCACCGGCGTCTACTCGCTGCTGGCCGCGGTCCTCGCCGCCAAGGGCATCGTCCGATTCCCCGAGATCTCGCGCGACGGAGACACCGGAAGCCGCGCCGAGTACTTCCTCATCGGCAGCCTCGTCAGCTGGGTGATCGCGCTCGCCGCCGCGTTCCTGGTGTGGTGGGGTCTCGCCGACGTCGTCTGACGCGGCGAGCCCGATCAGCCGCTTCCGTCGCTGCCCTGATCAGTCGCTGCGGAGCCGTTCGGTCTCGCGCAGCACACCGCCGATGTCCTCCGCGCGGGCGCGCGTGAAACCGATCAGGTCCTGCACGGCAAGGGCGGCGGAGCGTGGCTGCGCGTCGAGGTCGATGCCCCGCAGGAAAGCGAGGGCCACGACCGCGTCCTGGTGGGCGCCGAACGCGTCCTGCAGCGACTGCCGGCGCTCGATCGTCTCCGCGGCGCTTTCGCCGAGCACCGGGAGCGCGAGCTCGACGGCGTACCGGTGGCGCTTGACCGCTTTGCGCGCCGCGTGCAGCAGCGCGGCCGCCTCTTCCGGTGGGGCGTCGGCGGCGGCTTCGGCGCGCGCGAGGCGCGTGCGCACCCTCGCGTCCGCCTTCGCGACGGCTCTGCCCGCGCGCGAGGCGGGGCGCTCGGCCTTGGCCGTGAACGGTGGCGCGTCGCGCCAGCGGTCGATCGCGTCGTAGAAGGCCGCGCCCCGAGCGCTGCCCAGGCCGAGCGCGACCCGGTCCCACGCCTGCGCACGGTCGCGGTCGAGCTCCGGCTCGAGTGCTCGCCGGGCGGCATCGGAGGCGCCCGCCTCGGCATCCGCGAAGCGTGCCGCGAGCACCTGAAGATCGCGCACCTCGCCGAGGAGGATCCCGGCCCACCGCAGCTCCTCGCCGAAGGCTGCGCC
>CAYOQY010000054.1:0-16036 GCA_964406225.1 uncultured Microbacterium sp. | reverse complement strand
TGGAGCGCACCTTGCCGGTGTGCGAGATCGCGGCGCTCGAGCCCTGGAAGACCATGTGTCTCGGGTCCGCTACTTCCGCAGCTCGAAGGTCGTCGCGCCGACCTTGATCGGCGCGCCCACCGTGATGGGCGCGGGTGCGCTCACGCGCACGCCGTCGTGCCAGGTGCCGTTCGTCGAGTCGAGGTCCTGGATCATCCACTGGTCGCCCCACAGCACGAGGCGGGCGTGGTGGCTGGAGGTGTAGTCGTCGCGGATCACGAGTCCCGATTCGCTCGAGCGGCCGATCGTGAGGGGCTCGGTGCCGAGCGGGAGCTCGAGCCCGGCCTTCGGGCCGCTCGTGATCACGATCCGCGACACGGCGTCGGAGGTGGCCGCGCCGCCCTTCTTGCCCGGAGCCACGGGCGCGGAGGGTGCGACGGGAGCCGTGGTGGACGCGCGGGCAGCGGGTGCCGGCGCGGCGGCGGGCGCCGGTTCCGGCATCCGTCGCACCTTGACGCCGAACAGGTCCGCGCGCAGCGAGTAGACCACCGCGAACACGAAGAACCACAGCAGCACGAGGAAGCCGATGCGCAGCAGCAGGAGGGTCAGTTCGCTCATCGCCGCGGACCGCCGTTCCCGTCGCGCACGCTGTAGGCGCGCGTCGCGTCGTCGACGGGGCGCGTCGGCTTCGGCGGCGCCGCCTGCGCGACCACGCGGAACACGATGTCGGTGCGCCCGATCGTGACGGTGGAGTCGGGGGCGAGTCCGGCCTCGGTGATCTTGCGGCCGTTGAGCATCGTGCCGTTCGTCGACTGCAGATCGCGGACCATCGCGCGCTCGCCGTCCCACAGGATCTCGACGTGCTTGCGGCTCGTGCCGGCGTCCGAGATCGTGATGTCGGCGTCGCTGCCGCGTCCGATCACCGTGCGCGACTTCGTGATCGGATACCGCTTGCCTTCGACGTCGAGCACGCCGCGCCACGCGACCCGGCCTTCCGCGGTGGCGGATTCGACCCGGAGCGTTCCGGTGGACAGGCTCTCGTCGCGCTCGAGCGTGATCGACACGGGTCCGGCGAACGTGTAGCCCTGCGACTTCGCGTGCTTGTGCACGAGCGCGTCGAGCTCGTCGCCGAGCGCGCCGCCGAGCGTGCGCATGTGGTCGTCGTCGGTGGGCGAGAGCCGCACGGTGAACGTGTTGGGTGCGAGGATGCGGTCCCGGCTCACGATCGCGGCCTTCTTGTCGAGCTCGCTCCGCAGCGCGGATGCGATCTCGACGGGTTGGATGCCGCTGCGGAAGGTCTTCGCGAACGCGCTGTTCACGGCGCGTTCGAGACCCTTCTCGAAGCTGTCAAGTAGTCCCACACGACTCCTCAGGCAGGTGTGCCGGTCGGTACATGCTAATTGCTCAGCCTGAGATGCCCGTCAACCGCCGTGTTCCGGGGGCGCGGGGCGCGCGGTGGGCTCGGGTGTTCCGCAGGTACCGCCGCGTGGTGGTTCCCTTCGCGCGCGGCGATCGCGTGCGGTGCGGAGGAGATGCGCGAAGCGGAGGATGGATCCGGCTGATCCGGTCCTCCGCCCTGCGCATCCCCTCCCCGGTGCACGGTCGGGATTCGGAAGGTCTCGGTGGAGTGGCCAGGAGCCGCGCTGCCGCGGACCGGAACACGCGATTCGGGGGCCGGGATCCTGCGTGATATCCTCGGGAAGTTGAGTTGCACGCATCCTCGGATGCCGCATCTCGCGCGAGTGGCGGAATAGGCAGACGCGCTGGCTTCAGGTGCCAGTGCCCGAAAGGGCGTGGGGGTTCAACTCCCCCCTCGCGCACGAAACGAAGAAGGCTCCCGGAAGGGGGCCTTCTTCGTTTCATGACGAGGGGTCTCAGTTGGACGCTCGCGGGCGGGCCCACGCGGCCCGAGGCTCCGCGCGCCGCGCAGCGGCGTGTGGAGAGGCCGCGGGGACAACTCCCCCCTCGCGCGAGGCGAACCCCATCGCCGGCGTTTCCCGTGAAACACCGCGGGCCGCTACTCCAGCGTCGGCACGAGCACCATGACGATCTCTTCGACGTCACGGCCGACGCCCGGCGCGAACTCGACGTCGCGCGAGACCTCGGTGAAGCCGACCTTCTCGAGGACGGCGCGGGATGCCGCATTGTGGGCGGCCACACGGGCGAAGAGCGGCCGCTCGGGCTCGCGCGAGACGAGGACGCGCAGGGCGTCGGTGGCGACACCGCGTCCCCACGCGTGTCGGGCGATCCAGTACGTGACTTCGCGGTCGCCGTCCGCCGAGAAGGTCGCCGCGGTGCCGGCGAAGCCGCCGTCCTCCGTCACGACGAAGGTCGCGACCTCGGGCGCCGCGCGCTGACGCGCGATCCAGGCATCGAATGCGTCACGGTCGTCGGGATCGGCGGCCGTGAACGCCGCCATCTCCACCGCGGTCCGGTCGCGCATCATCTCGAAGATCGCGTCGAGGTCGTCGTCGTCCAGCTCTCGGAGCTCGATGTGCGCCATGCCCTCACGGTACCGACCCCCGCCCTCACGATCGACCCGCCCCGCGAGACTGCATCCTCACGCCGACACGGAGGGGATTCCCCTCGGTCTCGGCGTCGGCCTGCAGTCTCGCGGAAAGTGAGGGGTCAGATCACCCCGTGCAGGTCGCGCAGGATGCTCTCCGCCCGCGCGCCGTCACGTGCGGCGACGGCATCCCGGAAACCGCGATAGCCCGCCGTGCGCTGCACCGGACATTCCACATACGGGTGCCAGCCGGAGAGATTGCGGCGGATCGCGATCTCGGCCTCGCGCATCACGCGGCGGAATGCCACGTTGTGTGTGTCGTCGATGATGTGCTCGAAGAAGCGGGCGCTGGACAGCATGAGTGCGGCGTGGTCGTCGTCGTCGGATGCCGTCACGATGGCCTCCGCGTGCTCGACGGTGTGGGCGAGTTCGTGGTCGGAGCACCGCTGGAGGGCGATGCGCAGCGCACTGCCCATCAGATAGACGAAGAACTCGTGCGTATCGGCCTGGACGCGTTCGTTCGGGACCGAGACGCGCGTGTAGCGATTGGGCGCGACCTCCACGAGACCGGCGCGCTCGAGGCGATGCAGCGCCTCCCGGACAGGGGTGCGCGAAACCCCGAGACGCTCCGCGAGTTCCTGATCGCGCAGACGCTCTCCCGCGGCCAGCCGTCCGTCGAGGATCGCCTCGCCGAGGAGGGCGTACACCTCGTCGCCGAGGACGGCGCCGGAGGGCTCGAGCGGTGAGAAGGGCGGTGTCATGAGCGCCCACCAGTCTACGTTCGACCCGATGAGGTGACGCCCCTCCGCCCCTGCGTCCGCCCGCGCGGATCGGTCCCCTCGGCCCTCAGCACATTCACGGCGAAATCGCCCCGATTCGGCCGGTCACAGTCTCGCCGCGGGCCCGATATATCAGTAGAGTGTGCGATGTCACGCCTCGCGTGATCTATCCGGGGGGATCCGTCGACGCCCGGGCTTCGAGCTCTCCGCTCAGCCCGGGCGTCCGATGGGCCGTGTGCAACGTTTGTGTCACCATCTTTCGGGATTTTTCTCCTATACCACTCGCCGTTCGATAGCCTGAACACGACTCGACGCAGAAAGCTCGGGCACAAGAGAACGGCATTAAATGAGTACCCAGGGCACGGTCAAGTGGTTCAACGCGGAGAAGGGCTTCGGTTTCATCGCTCCTGATGACGGCGGCGCCGACGTCTTCGCGCACTACACCGCGATCCAGTCGGGCGGTTACCGCTCGCTCGAAGAGAACCAGCGCGTCGAGTTCGAAGTCGCCCAGGGCCCCAAGGGCCTGCAGGCTGAGAACATTCGTCCGGTCTGACCTAAGACCGACCGCGCGACGCCCCGAGCGTCGCGCCCTCGCGGGGCGAGCCCGACCGAGCGAAAGCTCAGTCGCGCTCGCCCCGCAGCAGTTCCAGCCCCGCGCCGGCGAACTGACGCAGTGTCGCGTCGGGCAGGAACGCACGGGTGAGCCCTGCGCCGATGCGGGTCAGATCGCTCTCGTCGCGGAAGAGCAGGTACATCGTCTCGTAGCGCGGGTGGAACTTCTCCTTGAAGCGGTGCAGCGATCCGAACCCGTACACGGGCTCCAGCATGTCGGCGAGCCAGTCCGACAGTGTCGCGATCGCACCGGCATCCGGCGGGTAGTCGTGCGCGAGCGGCGCGCCCGACAGGGACATGATCTCGGCGCCCTCGTCGGAGAACTGCTTCGCGGAGGAGCCGATGAGGAACTCCATCACCGGTCCGAATCCCCCTTCGCGACGGCGCATCAGGTCGAGGGTCCAGCCGCGGATGCCGGACTCGCCGTAGATCGGCAGCCACGACAGGAAGCCGTCCACGTCGCCCTTCGGCGACACCGCGAGGGCCACCCGCACTTCAGGGTCCATCGCCTCGTCGAGAGTGCCGAGCGTGAAGCCCATCTCGGGCAGGCCCTTGTCGCCGACCCACATCTCCGAGATCGCGCGCAGCTGCTGCTGCACGCCCCACGGCTCATCCGCCAGCCGGGTCAGACGGAAGGTCATCTCCTCGCGGCCGGCGCGATTGAGCGACGTGCGCACGGCCGCCCAGGCTTTGCCGGTGAACTCCAGTCCGGGCAGGTCGACGATCGTGTCGTCGGCGACGACGAGGCTGCGCCATGTCGGTGGGACGGCATCCTTCGTCATCGCACTCGCACTGAAGAAGCACGGGATGAGACCCGCCGCTTCGGCCATCGCGATGAACTCCGTCACGGACTGCGCGCGGGTCTCGGCCGGACCCAGGGGGTCGGCCAGTGCGATCGCGACGCCCGCGCGCTTCTGGTACGCGACGATGCCGTTCGTCGTCCGCGCGTAGCTGTTGCCGCCCCACGTCGTCATCCACGACAGCGTGCCCCCGCCGTGTGCGCGGAGCTGCTCCTTGACGTCGTCGAGCGTCGGCTCGCCACCCGCGCCGATCGTCGCCTTGCGGCGGGCCCGGAACGCGCCGCGCACCCAGATCAGGTAGATCAGGAACACGACCCACAGGGCGGACTGCGCGATCGCGACGTTGAGATCGCCGACGGTGTCGACGACGACACCCTTCGGGGCGGCGACCTGGACGATGACGAACAGCACGCCCGTGAGCAGATTGAACACACCGAGGAGGACGCTCACCACCCACGCCCACCGGCGCCCGCGACGCAGCCCGTTCGCGATGAGCAGCACGATCACGACGTCGATCAGGATGTCGATGACCGACCCGTCGGCGGCGTCGGTGTGCCCGAACGGGCCGTCCGTCGGCACGAGGAACGTCAGCACGATCACGGCGAGGATCGTCAGGATGCCGACGAAGGCGATGAGTCGCTGCTCGCGCACGGTCGTGCGGCGGATGCGCAGCGAGCGGTCCACGACGAGAACCAAGCCCACCGCGAGGGCGTGCTCGAGATCGGCGAGCGAACCCCAGAAGAACAGCGTCACGAACGAGAAGCCGAGGATGATGACCCACGCGCGCGTGCGCCACGGTGCCGCGAGGAGACCCGCCGCGGCGGCGATGCACGCCATCGTCCCCCCGGACGGGCCGACGTCGAGGGCGAGCGCCTCGGCCTGCGCCCACGGCCAGGGGAGCAGCGAGAGCACCGACAGCAGGAGCGCACTGCCGAAGACCGCGAAGAGCTGGCCGATCCCGAAATAGGCGAGCGCGACGCGCGAACCGCGCCGGAACTCGAGGTACGCCATGCCCACGAAGCTCGAGATCGTGAAGAGATAGACCAGCGGGTGATTCACGAAGAACGTGCCGGTGACGGGCGTCCACCAGCGGCCTTCGAGAAGGGCGGGGAGGCCGTAGGCGACCGTGTCCCACAGCGGCGACTCCTCGAAGGGCGTCCACAGACCCGCGAACACGACGCCGACGACGAGGATCACCGTGACGAGCGCGAGCGTCGCGGGCACGCGCGCGACGCTCCGGAGGATGGCCGGGCGAGACGGGGCGGCGGGCTCGGTCATGCGTTCACGATAGCGGGCGCCTCAGCGGGCGCGGCGGCGTCCGCACCGCGCGGACCGACACCCGATCGCGACGTTCAGCGACCCGGGTTCGCCCGGCGGGTCGGAAGCTGGTCGAAGCTCACGAGCGCCTGCGCGTCCTCGGCATCCCGCATCGCGCGACGCGCGGCGTCGAGGGCTTCGACCGGATCCTGCGCCTGCCGCGCCCCGGCGAGTTCGCGCTGCGCCGAGGCCAGTCGTGACCGGGCGTCGGCGTTCGCGCGGGCGTGCGCCACCGCGGTCTCGGCGTGCGCCACGGCGTTGCGGGCCGCGGCGAGGGTGCCCGGCAGGGCGGTCCGCGCTCCGCGGATGCGCTGCTGCGCGGTCCGGGCATCGCCGAGCGCGAGGTCGAGGCGGTCGCGCAGCCGTGCGATGCGGTCGATCGTGCGGGTGGGACGCCGGGGGGCATCCGCTTCGAGGACGGTCAGCTCCGCCTCGATGGCCCGCAGCTCTTCGCCGAGGCGGGCGGCGTCGGCCGGATCGAGCTGCTCGCGCAGGGTGAACGCCTGCCGCAGCGCCGTGCGCGCCGAGGCGAACTCGCCCGGGACGGCTTGAGCCGCCTGCGTGACGAGCCGGTGCGACTCCTCGAGCGTGCGGGCCTCGGCTTCGGCGGTGCGCAGCGCACGTTCGGCCGCGGCGAGGTCCACGAGCGCGGTGCGCGTGGGGTCGTCGGCAGACTCCTCGGCCCGCGCGAGCAGACGCTCCGCTTCCGTCGCCCGCTCGACCGCGGTCCGCGACGCGCGCGCGGCATCCGCCCATTCGTCGTCCGCGAAACGCGACGAGAGCTCCGCGACCAGCGCGGTCGGGTCGCCCATCGTGGCGCGCAGCTGGGCCAGGTGCGTCTTCGCGGAGGCGATCTGCGCGGCGGCGCTCACGTTCGCGCGCACCCAGTCGGCGTGCTCGGCGCGCGCGGCGGCGATCGTCGCGAGCGCTTCGCCCGTGCGGCGCCGGATGCGGGCCGACACGCGTGTGACCTCCGCGACGGGCACGCCCGGGGCGGAGATCGCGCGGTACTCCTCGAAGGAGTCGTCGCGCACATGCTGCGCCGTCAGCCGGGCTCGGCGCAGCGACGCCGGTGACCCGCCTCCGTACAGCGCGCCCGACAGTCCCACCTCGAGGTCGAGCTCGTCGACGGCGTCATCGAGCTCCACGAGCGTGGTGCCGGCCGCCGCCCGGAGTTCGTCCGCGGCCGCACGCGCCTTCGGGGACCGACGCGCCGCGCGCAGCGCCCACACGAGCACGGCGATCGCGATGGCCGCGACGCCGAACACCACCAGGGCGGGGATGACCCACCCGAGGATGCCGGCGAGGGGCTCAGGCATCGGCATCCCGGATCAGCAGGAGGTCGCGCAGCTGGTCCACCGTGTCGACGGCGGCCTGGGCGCCCGCGGCCTCATGCGGCCAGCTGAACCCCCAGCGCACGAAGATGACGGGCACGCCGCGTTCGGCGCCGCCCTCGACGTCATGGTGACGATCGCCCACGAGCACCGGGCGACTCGTGTCGACGCCGGCCGCCTCGAGTCGCCGGAGGGCTTCGGCGACGATGTCGGACTTCGCGGCGAGGGTGCGCTCGTCCGAGGTGGCGCCGACGATCGCGGTGAAGCAGTGCGACAGGTCGAAGTGGTCCATGAGCGCGTCGACCTGGATCTCGGGCTTCGAGCTCGCCGTCGCCTGCGGAACGCCCGCGGCGGCGATTTCGAGGATCAGCTCGCCGACACCGGGGAAGAGCTTCGCGCCGGTCGTGTAGCCGTCGGCCTTGCCGAGTGTCCGGTAGAAGGTGACCGCTTCCGCGGCCTGGTCGGGTGACATCCCGGCCGTGTCCTGGAAGGACCGGAACATCGGCGGGCCGATCCAGTGCACGAGCTCGGCGCGGGTCGGGGCCTGTCTGCCGAAGTGCTCCAGGGTGATCGTCAGGCGACGCAGGATGCCGTCGGATGCGTCGACGATCGTGCCGTCGACGTCCCAGAGCACGCAGGTCCACGGTGAGCGCTTCGGCATGCGTCCAGCCTAGGGCGCGCCCGCAGAGGCGCCGCCCGCGTCAGAACAGTCTCGGCGCTCCGGAGTCGACGCCCTTCATGCCGTCGTAGTCCAGCGTGACGCAGCGGATGCCGCGATCCGCGGCGAGCACACGGGCCTGGGGCTTGATCTCCTGCGCGGCGAACACGCCGGTCACCGGCGCGAGGTGCGGGTCACGGCCGAGCAGCTCGAGGTAGCGCGTGAGCTGCTCGACGCCGTCGATGTCGCCGCGACGCTTGACCTCGACGGCGATCGTGCCGCCCGCGGCATCCCGCAGCAGAAGGTCCACCGGGCCGATCGCCGTCGGGAACTCGCGGCGCACGAGCGTGAGGCCGTCGCCGATCACGTCGACCTGCTCGGCGAGGAGCCGCTGCAGATCGGCCTCGACGCCGTCCTTCACCAGGCCCGGATCGACGCCGAGCTCATGCGACGAGTCGTGCAGGACCTCGTGGATGCGCACGAGGAGCGCGTCGCCGGACTTGGCGTGCGTGACCTTCCAGAGTTCGACGACGCCGTCTTCGGCATCCGCGTCGTCGGGCGCCTGCAGCGTCAGGGTGCACGGCGGGCTCATCCAGTTGAGCGGCTTGTACGAGCCGCCGTCGGAGTGGACGAGGAGACTGCCGTCGCCCTTGTGCACCAGCAGGCGCGTCGCGAGGGGAAGATGCGCGTTCAGGCGTCCGGTGTAGTCGACGGAGCAGCGGGCAATGACGAGACGCACCCCCCTACGCTATCCCGAGCCCGGAATGAGGAGATCTGCCGAGATGAGAGGTGCTGGGTGGGCAACGACCCTCACGCGGGCAGATCTCCTCATCTCGGCGAGAGGGACCCGGCGTCTCGGCGAGAGGGACCCGGCGCCTCGGCGTGATGGGGCCCGCGTCTCGGCGGGACGGACGCCGCGTCAGGCGCGGTCGGCGTGCTCGCGGGAGTGCCCGACCCCGACCGTCGAGCCCGCGATGGGCTTCGCGGCTCCGGAGGCCAGGCCCGACGCGATCGCGAGGGCGACGAGGATGTAGAGCGTGTTCAGGAGTCCGATCTGCTCGCTGATCACACCGAGGATCGGCGGGCCGCACAGGAACGAGATGTAGCCGATCGTCGCGGCGGCGCTCACGCGTGCGGCGGCCTTGGCGGGGTCGTCGGCCGCGGCGGACATGCCGAGCGGGAAGCCGAGCGAGACGCCCGCACCCCAGAGCGCGGCACCCACGAACACGAGCGGGATGCTGGGCGCGAGGATGAACAGCAGCAGTCCGGCGGTCGCGAGGGCCGCGAGCACGCGGAGCGTCGCGACGCGGCCGAACCGGTCCACGAGCGGACCGCCGAGCACGCGCACGATCGTCATGCTGATCGAGAACACCGTGAGCCCGAGCGCTCCGACCGCCTGGGTGGAGCCGTGCCCTTCCACCATGCCGAGGGCGAGCCAGTCGTTCGCGCCGCCCTCCGCAAAGGCCATGCCGAGCATGATGACGCCGAGCGCGTAGGTGCGCGGTTCACGCCACGCAGACAGTGCGGTGTGGAGCCGCTCGCGCCAGTGACGCCGGTCGGCGTCGTCGGCGGGGTCCATCGCGATCTCGCGGGCGGGCACCATCGCGTGCGTCACGACGGCGATGACCGCGATCACGACCGCCATGACCGAGGTGTGCACGAGCACGTTGAGCCCGAGCGCGACGGCGAGTGCTCCGAGGCCGGCGCCGATGACCGTGCCGAAGCTGAAGAAGGCGTGGAACAGCGGCAGGATCGTCTTGCCCACCTGCTTCTCGATCGCGGCGCCCTCGACGTTCATCATGACGTCCACAGCTCCGTTGCCCAGCCCGAACAGCACGAGTCCGACGACGACGAAGGCGTACGACTGGAGCACGTCCGTCCCCACGCCGATGAGGGCGACGCCGGCGGCGAAGACGAGGATCGCGCCCAGCATCCCCGTCCTCGCCCCGAAGCGCGCGAGCACGGGCGTCGCGAGCGACAGGCCGGCGATCGAGGCGATGCCCGCCCCCAGCAGCATGAGGCCGATCTGGATGTTGTCGACACCGAGCTCGACCTTGATCGCGGGCACGCGGGACGCCCACGTCGCGATGCTCAGACCGCTCGCGAGGAAGATCGCGAAGATCGCCGTGCGCCAGCGCACGAGCTGCGCGCGGGTGAGGACGAGTTCCATGCGATCACTGTAACGAATCGATTCGGCGTTGCCGAATCGATTCGACGCGCGGAATGACCGGGCGGTAGCATCGAGGCGTCATGAGCACCCGCAGACCCACGATCAGCGACGTCGCCCGCGTCGCGGGTGTCTCGCCGTCGACGGCGTCCGTCGTGTTCAGCGGAAAGACCGCGGTCTCGGATGCGACGCGCCGCCGCGTGCTCGACGCCGCCGGGTCGCTCGGCTACACGGGTCCCGACCCGCGCGCCGCGTCGCTGCGCACAGGGCGCTCGGGCATCGTCGGCGTCGTGTTCGAGGAGCACCTCGGCGCCGCGTTCCTCGACCCCGTCAAGACGCTGATGATGGACGGTCTCACCGACGGGGTCGCACCGCTCGGCGCGGGTCTGCTCCTCCTGCGCGACCGCTCGGTCCCGGGCAGCGCCGGAGGGGAGCCGACCCTCACGACGGCGCCCCTCGACGCGGCCGTTCTCATCGGGTGCAGTGGGATGCTGCGCGAGTCGCTCGCGATCGTGACGGCCCGCGGCATTCCGGTCGTCGTGATCGAGGGGGACGCAGGCGACGGCATCCCGAGGATCGAGCTCGACAACCGGGAGGCCCAGCGGCAGGCCGCTGCGCACCTGAAGAGCCTCGGGCACGAACGGGTGGCGATCGTGACGCTCCCGATCCGCGCCGGGTGGCAGCGGGGTCCTCTGAGCGCCGCCGAGTCGATCACAATCGACGTGACCCGGGAGCGCCTGGCCGGTGCGCGGGACGTCTTCCCCGATGCGGCCGCTTTCGCCGCGGCGGGGAGTTTCATCGACGAGGGTCTGCACGCGGGTCGGGCGCTCCTCGCGGACCCCGCGGCGCGCCCGACCGCGATCATCGCGCAGAGCGACCTGCTGGCCGCCGGCGTGATCCGCGCCGCCGAAGAGGCGGGACTGCGCGTTCCCGAAGACCTCAGCGTGACCGGCTTCGACGGCATCGTGGTCGACGGCCTCGCGCCCTACGAGCTCACGACCCTGGTGCAGCCGGCCGCGGAGAAGGGCCGTGCGGCGGGTTTCGCGGTCGCGGCGATGCTCGCGGGAGAACCCGCCGCGTCCCTCCGATTCACCTGCACGTTCCGTGCCGGCAACACGACGGGTTCCGCGCGCTCCTGATCGCGTCCGCGCGGACGGGGACGCATCCCCGCCCCGATAGACTGGGATCCGACACCCCGATCGCCCGAGCCTCCGCCCCGCTGTCCCCTCAGTGAGCGGGCCTCCAGGCCGACGACCCCGAGGAGGCCACGATGCTGGTCCTCCTCGGCGCGTTCGCCGTCCTTCCGCTCGTCCTTCCCTGGCTCGTCGCGCGCATCGGCGAGCGGGCGTTCTACGTCGCCGCGCTCCTGCCGATCACGGCGTTCGGCTATACGGTCGCGCTCACGCCGGCGGTGCTGAGCGACGACATTCCGTTCGAGGCATTCGACTGGATCCCCCCGCTCGGCATCCAGTTGTCGGCGCGCCTCGACACGCTGTCGTGGGTGATGGCGCTCATGGTGACCGGCGTCGGCGCCCTCGTGATGCTGTACTGCCGCTGGTACTTCCGCGGCAAGACCGACGGTGTCGCCCAGTTCTCCGCCGTGCTCCTCGCCTTCGCGGGGGCGATGTACGGTCTGGTGATCACGGACGACCTCGTCGTGCTCATCATGTTCTGGGAGCTCACGAGCGTGCTGTCGTACCTGCTCATCGGGTTCTACAACCGCCGCGCCACGAGCCGCCGGGCGGCCCTGCAGGCCCTGCTCGTGACGACGCTCGGCGGACTCGTGATGCTGATCGGCGTCGTCCTGCTGGTCGTGGGGTCGGGGACCTCGAGCATCTCGCAGATGCTCGCCGCCGCCCCCGCCGGACCGGTGGTCGACGCCGCCCTCGTCATGCTCCTCGTCGGCGCGCTCAGCAAGTCGGCGATCTTCCCGTTCCACTTCTGGCTGCCCGGGGCGATGGCGGCCCCCACGCCGGTGAGCGCCTACCTGCACGCCGCGGCGATGGTGAAGGCCGGCATCTACCTCATCGCGCTGTTCGCCCCGGTCTATGCGCTGTCGCCGGTGTGGCGGCCGATCGTGATCGGGCTGGGCGCGTTCACGATGCTCCTCGGCGGCCTCCAAGCGTTGCGCGAATCCGACCTCAAGCGCATCCTCGCGTTCGGGACCGTGAGTCAGCTCGGACTCCTCACGGTCGTCCTCGGCTACGGGACGCGGGATGCCGCGCTCGCGGGCCTCGCACTGCTGCTGAGTCACGCCCTGTTCAAGTCCGCGCTGTTCCTCGTGGTCGGTGTGATCGACCGGCAGCTCTCGACGCGCGACATCGACGAGCTCAGCGGGGTCGGTCGCCAGGCGCCGGTGATGGCCGTCTTCTCGTTCTTCGCGATCGCCTCGATGGTCGGCGTGATCCCGACCGTCGGCTTCGTCGCGAAAGAGGGGGCGCTCACGGCGCTCCTGCACGAAGCGGTCGGCGGCGAGCCGTGGGGGATCGTCGCGCTTCTGGGCGTCGTGCTCGGCTCGATCCTCACGGCGGCATACGGTGCGCGGTTCCTGTGGGGAGCGTTCTGGACGAAGAAGGACGCCGACGGCACGCCTCGAGAGCGCACGGAGTGGCCCGACCCGCCGATCCTGTTCCTGGCCGCCCCCGTGCTGCTCGCGGGGCTCACCGTGGTCGCCGGATTCGCGGCCCCCGCGCTCGATGTCGCCTTCGCGCCCTACGCCGACCTCGCTCCCGCCGCGAGTCCGGGTGTCGCGCCGCCGGAGTACCCGGCCTACCTCGCCCTGTGGCACGGCCTCGAGCCTGCGCTGTGGATCTCGCTCGGGACGATCGCGCTCGGCGCGGTGCTGTTCGTCGTCACCGCGAACGGACGGGGCGTGCGTCGGATGCTGCCGTTCGGCGCCGCCGACGTCTACAACGCCGCGCTGCGCGGCATCGCCCGGCTCTCCGTGATCACGACGAGCTTCACCCAGCGCGGCTCGCTGCCGGTGTACGTCGGCACGATCTTCGTGGTCTTCGTCGCCGCCGAGGGCACCGCGCTGCTCGCGAGCCCGGAGTGGCGCACGCAGCTCGATGCGTACCAGACACCGATGCAGCTCGTCGTCGCGCCGATCATGATCGCCGCGGGCCTCGTGGCCGTCCGCGCCCGCAAGCGCTACACGGGTGTCGTGCTGGTCTCGGTCACCGGTCTCGGTCTCGTGCTGCTGTTCGCCACGAGCGGCGCGCCCGACCTCGCCCTCACTCAGATCCTGGTCGAAACGGTCACCCTGATCGCCTTCGCGCTCGTGCTCCGCCGCATCCCCTCGCGGATGGGTGAGCACAATGCGTCGGTGTGGCCGCTCGCGCGCGCGGCGATCGGCGCGGCCGTCGGCGGCACGATGGCCTTCATCGCGATCGTCGCGACGGCCGATCGCGTGGCTCCGCCCGTTTCAGAGCCCTGGGCCGAACTCGCGTACGAGATCGGGCACGGCAAGAACGTCGTCAACGTCGCGCTCGTCGACATCCGCGGGTGGGACACGATGGGCGAACTCTCCGTCCTCATCCTCGCCGCGACCGGCGTGGCCTCACTCGTGTTCGTGACCAACCGCGCCGACAGTCTCTCGAAGTTCACCGCGCCCCTGCCGTCGTCCGCCGCCCGGACGCGCCGCCCGCTCGTCGAGACCGAGGACGGCATCCGTCCCCGGGGCGAGTCGGAGGGCCGCGAGCGCATGGCCTGGCTCGTCGGCGGCGCGCGCGTGCGCCCGGAGAACCGCTCGATCCTCCTCGAGGTGATCGTGCGCATCCTCTTCCACTCGATCATCATCGTGTCGCTGTACCTGCTGTTCGCGGGCCACAACCTCCCGGGCGGCGGATTCGCCGGCGGACTCGTGGCGGGCATGGCCCTCGTGATGCGCTACGTGGCGGGCGGCCGGTACGAACTGGGCGCGGCCGCGCCGACGGATGCCGGACGACTGCTCGGCTACGGCATGGCGATCGCCGTCGCGTGCGCGATCATCCCGCTGCTGTTCGGCGTCTCGCCCCTGACCCGGGCCATCTTCGAAGCCGAGCTGCCGGTCGTGGGCCACGTCGAATTCGTGACCTCGACGCTGTTCGACATCGGCGTCTACCTCGTCGTGATCGGGCTCGTGCTCGACGTGCTGCGCAGCCTCGGGGCCGAGGTCGACCGCCAGGCGCAGCAGCAGAGTCGGCGGGGGGTGAACGGCTGATGGATGCCTCGCTCGTCCTCATCGTGATCATGGCGGTGCTCTACGCCTGCGGTGTGTACGCGATGCTCGAACGGAGCCTCACCCGCGTGCTCATCGGCTTCCTGCTGCTCGGCAACGCGACCAATCTGCTGCTTCTCATCGTGATGGGGCAGCCCGGGATCGCGCCGTTCTACGGGTCCGGCGACCCGGAGGACATGTCCGACCCGCTGCCGCAGGCGCTCACGCTCACCGCGATCGTCATCACGTTCGCGATCTCGGCCTTCTTGCTCGCGCTGATCTACCGGTCGTGGCAGCTGGGGCAGCAGGACGACGTCGTCGACGACGAGACCGACATCGCCG
Organism: uncultured Microbacterium sp.; assembly: GCA_964406225.1. Classification (GTDB taxonomy): domain Bacteria; phylum Actinomycetota; class Actinomycetes; order Actinomycetales; family Microbacteriaceae; genus Microbacterium. The sequence continues at coordinate 1,344 of CAYOQY010000054.1, read as the reverse complement.
TCCGGGCGCGCGACATCGAGGCCGCCGACACGATGGACGACGACACGGCCGTCGAGTCGGACGACACCACGACCGACTTCATCGGGCTGGCGAAGGCGCCGATCACCGTGCTCGGCAGCCGCGACTTCCCGGGTCTGCGCGACGACGCCCCGACCGACTCCTCCGATCGTCGACGGGACGGTGACGACGAATGAGCGCCCTCGTCCCCCTGCTGGTCACGCTGCCGCTGCTCGGCGCCGCGATCGCGCTCATCGCCGGTCGCCACCGCCGCACGCAGGTCGCGGTGTCGGTCGTGACCCTGACGGTCGTGCTCGTGATCGCCGCGATCCTGCTCGTCGTCGTCGATGCGGGCGGGCTGCCGATCGTCGTCTCCGTCGGCGGGTGGCCGATACCGATCGGCATCGTCCTGTACGTCGATCGCCTCGCGGCACTTCTGGTCGTCGTCTCGAGCGTCGTACTTCTCGCGGTCCTGCTCTTCTCCGTCGGTCAGGGCGCGGCGGACGGCGACGACGAGACGCCGGTCTCGATCTTCCACCCGTCGTACCTGATCCTGGCGGCGGGCATCTTCACCGCGTTCATCGCGGGCGATCTGTTCAACCTCTACGTGGGCTTCGAGATCCTGCTCGTCGCCTCCTACGTCCTCATCACCCTCGGGAGCACCGAGAACCGCATCCGCACGGGCGTCGTCTACATCGTCGTCTCGCTCGTGTCGTCGATCCTGTTCCTCGCGGCGATCGCCGTGATCTACGGCGCTCTCGGCACGGTGAACATGGCGCAGATCGCCGACCGGATGACCGAGCTCCCGCAGGAGACGCAGACGGTGCTGCACCTTCTGCTGCTCCTGGCATTCAGCATCAAGGCCGCCGTCTTCCCGCTGTCGTTCTGGCTGCCCGACTCGTACCCGACCGCGCCCGCGCCGGTCACGGCGGTGTTCGCGGGCCTGCTGACCAAGGTCGGCGTCTACGCCATGATCCGCACCGAGACGCAGCTGTTCCGCGACAACGACCTCAATCTGCTGCTCCTGATCGTCGCGCTCGCGACCATGATCGTCGGCGTCCTCGGCGCCGTCGCGCAGGCCGAGCTCAAGCGCATCCTGTCGTTCACACTCGTGAGCCATGTCGGTTACATGGTGTTCGGCCTCGCGATCGCCACGCCGCTCGCGATCGGCGCGACGATCTACTACATGGTCCACCACATCGTGGTGCAGACGACGCTGTTCCTCGCGGTGGGACTCATCGAGCGTCGGGCGGGCAGCACGTCCATCCTCCGCGTCAAGGGCCTCATGCGGGCGGCACCCATCATCGCGGTGCTCTACTTCATCCCCGCGGTCAACCTGGGCGGACT
>CAYOQY010000053.1:0-16072 GCA_964406225.1 uncultured Microbacterium sp. | reverse complement strand
GGGTGATGGGCGCTCTCGGCACGAAGCGCCTTCCGCTCTCGCCGGGCGCCTACGAATAATGTCAGTGGCATGACCGACGTCTTCCACAGCGGCCGTCACTCCCGCCCGCGCTCGGGCTAAGTTGGGCACACGGACGAACGGAGTTCGATGATGGATGCCGCTCCCGCGGCGAGTCCCGGCTGGTACCCCATGGTCGGGGGTGGAAAGCGATTCTGGAACGGCGTCGCCTGGACGGATGACGTCGTCGGGGCCCCGAACGCGACGGCGGAGTACCGCGCGCTGGACCCCTTCCTGCCTTCACCCGATGCGCAGCCCACGCTTCCGCTGACGCCGGCCGCGGCCCCTGCTCGTGCGCTGCAGCCACAGCGTCGCCCCGCGGGCTGGTATCCGGGTCCGACCGGCGTGGTCCAGTGGTGGGACGGGCATGCCTGGGGACCCTACGTGCCCCAGGTCGCGCGCCCCCTCAAGGAGGTGGGCATCGCGTACCTGTTCTTTCTCCTGCTGGGGGGACTGGGCGCACACCGGTTCTATCTCGGACGCACCGGCTCCGCCATCGCCCTGCTGTGCCTGTGGATGGGCGGGTGGCTGCTCGCCCTCCTGCTGATCGGCATCCCGATGATCATCGCCGGCGGCATCTGGCTACTGGTCGACCTCTTCCTCCTGCCCTCGATGGTGCGGGAGGAGAACGCCCGGAGGCTCGGCGCGCGTTAGCCTCGGCGGCGCCGGCGGCCTGCTCTAGCGGTAGTTGACGAACTGCAGATCGACGTCGAGGTCGGCGGCCTTGAGCAGGCGCTGCACCTCCTGAAGGTCGTCCCGGCTCTTGGACTGCACCCGCAGTTCGTCGCCCTGGATCTGCGACTTGACGCCCTTCGGGCCCTCGTCTCGGATGATCTTGCCGATCTTCTTGGCGTTCTCCTGCGAGATGCCGTCCTTGAGCGTCGACGTGATGCGGTACTCCTTGCCGCCGGCGACCGGGTCGCCGGTCTCGAGGCTCTTGAGCGAGATGCCGCGCTTGACGAGCTTGGACTGGAACACGTCGAGCACGGCCTTGGCCCGCTCCTCGGTGTTCGCCTTGATCAGGACGGCCTCGCCGCTCCACTCGATCGACGCGCCGGTGCCCTTGAAGTCGTACCGCTGCTCGACCTCCTTGCGGGCCTGCTGCAATGCGTTGTCCGCCTCCTGGCGGTCGACCTTGCTCACGATGTCGAACGATGAATCAGCCATGCGCGGCAGTCTAATCCAGCACGTCGGTCCGGATCGGGGATGCCGTACACTGCAAGCGCTTGCACAAGGGAGCCGGTTCAGACGCCCTTCCCGGTGTGGATAGGTCACAAACCGGTATCGATCACCCCTCGGAAAGGTTGCGGAATCGCGCATCCGTGGTAACAATGTAAGCGCTTGCAGTTCTGCGAGCGGAAGAACGGCCTTCGACGGTGCACTCCACCGGCCCGGGCCGGTCATACCCCAATTGCACTTGAGAGAGGCACACCGATGAAGGTGAACAGGAAGAGCGCGATCGGAGTCGGCGCGCTCATCGCAGGAAGCATGATCCTGCTGGCCGGCTGCGCCGGCGGCAGTGGAGACAGCGGCGACAGCGGAGACGGCGGCGACAGCGCCGACTCGACCCCCATCACGGTGTGGGTCGACATCGAGCGCAAGCCGGCGCTCGACACGGTTGCGGAGACCTTCACGGAGGACACCGGCATCGAGGTCGAGGTCGTCACGAAGGACTTCGCCACCGTTGACCAGGACTTCATCAGCCAGGTCCCGACCGGCGAGGGCCCCGACGTGATCGTCAGCCCCCACGACAAGCTCGGCGCGTACGTCGCCGCCGGTGTCGTGGCTCCGATCGAGCTCGGTGACGTCGCCGACGGTTTCGCCGAGGCGGCCCTGCAGGCCATGACGTACGACGGCAACGTCTACGGTGTTCCGTACTCGATCGAGAACGTCGCGCTCGTGCGCAACACCGACCTCGTGGCCGAGCCCGCGGCGACCTATGACGAGGTCATCGCGAACGGTGTCGCGGCCGGCACCGAGTACCCCTTCCTCGTGGGCCTGAGCCCCGAGCAGGGCGACCCGTACCACCTGTACCCGCTGCAGACCTCGTTCGGCTCGCAGGTCTTCGCTCAGAACGCAGACGGCAGCTACGACTCGTCGCAGCTCGTCCTCGGAGACGCCGCCGGTGTCGAGTTCTCGCAGTGGCTCGCCACTCAGGGTGCGGCAGGCTCCGGCGTGCTCAACGCCAACATCGACGGTGACCGTGCGCGCGAGTTCTTCGTCGCGGGTCAGTCGCCGTACTACCTCACCGGACCGTGGAACATCCCCGCGATCGCCGAGGCCGGCATCAACTACGCCATCGACCCGCTCCCGAGCGCCGGTGGCCAGGAGGCCCGTCCGTTCGTCGGCGTCAACGGCTTCTTCCTCTCGAGCAAGTCCACCAACGCGCTGGCGGCGACGAACTTCATCGTCAACTACCTCAGCACCGAGGAAGCACAGCTCGCGCTGTTCGAGGTCGGCGGGCGTCCGCCGGCACTGATCGCGGCCTACGAGACCGCCGCAGCGAACGACCCCGATGTCGCCGCCTTCGGTGAGATCGGCCAGACCGGCGCGCCGATGCCGGCCATCCCCGAGATGGGTGCGGTGTGGTCCGACTGGGGCAACGCCGAGCTGCAGATCATCAAGGGCGAGGGCGGTGACCCGGCGACGATCTGGGAGACCGCTGCGTCGAACATCCAGGCCAAGATCTAGGCCGAGTAGCATTCAGGTGGGTGGGGCTGTCGCGGCCCCACCCACCGGTCTAATCTGTAGCCAGACACTGCGATGAAGGAGCGTCCATCGATGACCGCTGCGAGCCAAGGCACTGCGAGTCCGGACACCAAAGCCGGGAATGCATCCCCCAACCGTTGGGGCGATGATCCGCTCTTCACGCCCAAGAAGCGCTTGACCTCCGGTGGGCTGCTCGCCCTCGTGGTCAAGGTGGTGCTCCTCGGCATCATCGACGCGGTGGCGATCCTCGCCGTCTACATCCTGATCGGCAAGGGTGACTGGCTCGCAGCCGGCGTGCTCGTGATCGTGGTCGCGCTCGTCAACTTCATCTACTTGCGTCGGGGCCTCCTGCCGGGCAAGTACCTCACGCCCGGACTCTTCTTCCTCGCGATCTTCCAGATCTTCGTGATCGTCTACACCGGGTTCATCGCCTTCACGAACGCCGGCGATGCGCACAACAGCACCAAGGAAGACGCGGTCGCACAGATCATCCGCACGTCGCAGGAGCGCGTGCCCGACTCGCCGTCCTACACCGTGCAGGTGCTCAAGCAGGGCGACCAGTTCGGTCTGCTCGTCGCCGAGCCCGGTGGCGACCTCGCCTTCGGAACGAACGAGCAGCCCCTGCAGGACGTCAACGGCCCGCCCGACGGGTGGGACGAGCTCAGCCTCAACCAGGTGATCCGGTTCCAGGACGAAGTCCTCGCGATCAACGTGCAGGTCACTGACGACATCAACGACGGCACGCTGCGCACGTCCGACGGGCAGAACGCGTTCGTCTTCACCTCCAGCCTCGAGTACGACGAGGCCGCCGACACCTTCACGAACGTCGAGACCGGTCAGGTGTTCGTCGACGACGGCGAGGGCAACTTCCGTGCCGAGGACGGTACGACCCTCACGCCCGGCTGGCGGGTCTTCATCGGCGTCGACAACTTCGCGAGCGTCTTCACGAACGAGCAGATCCGAGACCCCCTGCTGCGTGTGACCCTCTGGACGTTCGCCTTCGCAGCCCTGTCGACCCTCGTGTGCTTCGCGTTCGGGCTCTTCCTCGCGATCGTGCTCAACCACCCGACGCTGCGCGGCAAGAAGGTCTACCGCATCCTGGTGATCCTGCCGTACGCGTTCCCCGCCTACCTGACGGGTCTGGTCTGGGCCGGCATGCTCAACCAGGAGTTCGGCTACATCAACGAGGTCCTGCTCGGCGGTGCGAACATCCCGTGGCTGGCCGATCCCTGGCTCGCCAGGTTCAGCGTGATCTTCGTGAACATGTGGCTCGGCTACGGATACATGTTCCTCGTGTGCACCGGAGCGCTCCAGTCGCTGCCCGATGACATCGTCGAAGCCGGCAAGGTCGACGGAGCCAGCGCATGGCGCATCTTCCGATCCATCAAGATGCCGCTCCTGTTCGTCGCCGTCGCGCCGCTGCTGATCGCGACGTTCGCCTACAACTTCAACAACTTCGGCGTCATCTACATGCTGACCCGAGGCAACCCCCGCTTCACCGACACCACGCTCGACATCGGTGCCACCGACATCATGATCACGATGGTCTACAAAGTCGCCTTCGGCGGCGGCGGCGGCCGAGATCTCGGTCTGGCATCCGCACTGTCGATCCTGATCTTCATCATCGTGACGATCGTCGCGATCGTGAGCTTCCGGCAGACCAAGGCACTGGAGGACATCAACTGATGAGCGAGAACACAGAGCCCACCGCGGGAACCCGCCGTGAGCGCACAGCCACGCAGGATGCCGTCGTCGGTGCCTTCGGCGGAGCCGGGGTCGTCGAGGGAGAGCTCCTCGGGTCGGCCCTGGCGAAAGAGCCGGCCGCTGCGGTCATCGCGCAGAACAAGCAGTCGTTCAAGAAGTGGTTCGTCGACAAGGGCTGGCGGCACATCGTCGCGTGGGTCGCGATCATCTTCGCGCTCTTCCCGCTGCTGTACATCCTGTCGGCCTCGCTCAACCCGATCGGTACTCTGACCGGGTCGAACCAGCTGTTCTCGTCGATCTCCACAGTCAACTACGAGCGACTCTTCAACGACCCCTCCGTCCCCTACGGCGCGTGGTACGTCAACACGCTGATCATCGCGACGGTGACGAGCATCGCGACGGTCTTCCTGTGCGCGCTCGGCGCCTACGCGTTCTCGCGCATGCGCTTCCGCGGTCGTCGTTTCGGCCTGGCGACGCTGCTCGTGCTGCAGATGTTCCCGCAGCTGCTCGCGATCACCGCGATCTTCCTGCTCATGATCCAGATCAGCGACGTGTTCCCGGCGATCGGCCTCGGCACGCACGCGGGCCTGATCATGATCTACCTCGGCGGCGCACTCGGTGTGAACATCTTCCTGATGTACGGCTTCTTCAACACGATCCCGCCGGCACTCGACGAAGCCGCGAAGATCGACGGAGCCGGGCACGCACGCGTGTTCTTCACGATCATGCTGCCGCTCGTGACGCCGATCCTCATCGTGGTGGGCCTGCTGACCTTCATCGGCACGATCGGCGAGTTCGCGATCGCCAGCGTCATCCTCACGAACCCGAGTCAGCAGACGGTCGCGATCGGGCTCTTCCAGCTCGTGTCGGGCTTCCAGTCGCAGAACTGGGGCATCTTCTCGGCGGGCGCGATCCTTGCGGCCATCCCCGTCATGGTGATCTTCCTGTTCTCGCAGAAGTACATCGCGGGCGGGCTGGTCTCGGGCTCGGTGAAGTAAGGCCTGCATCGAGGGATGCCGCACCCGCGGCATCCCTCGGATATAACTGAAGAACAATTCAAGGGCTCTGCCATGGCGTCCGGCCGTGCAACCACGTCGATTCCTCGGCGGCGTTGCCGCCTGTCTCCTCGAAAGGCACACCATGCACACCCTTGAACCGCACCACGACGGCTCGCCCCTTCACGTCTCGAACCCGTCGCCCGAGCTCGGCGATGAAGTGACCGTCCGCCTTCGCGTTCCCAACGGCTACGGCCCTCTCGAGCGTGTGCTCGTGCGGTCGAACCCCGATCACGAGCCGCTGTGGGTCGAGGCCTCGCGCGACGGTGACACCGACGGCTGGGAGTGGTGGTCGGCACGCATCGTCGTGGCGAACCCCCGCCACGGGTACCGGTGGCACCTCGTGCACGTCGGCGGTCGTGTCGAGATCCTCAGCCAGGGCGGACTGAGCGAGATCGACACTCTCGACGCCGTGGACTTCGCGCTCGTCGCCGGCAACCCGCCGCCCGCGTGGACGAGCGACGTCGTGATGTACCAGATCTTCCCCGACCGCTTCGCGCGCTCGGCGGCGGCCGACGAGCGTCCCACGCCGGAGTGGGCGATCCCGGCGGAGTGGGACGACGAGCTCATGCCCGTGCCCCCGGGACGCGGTCAGCAGTTCTTCGGCGGCGACCTCGACGGCATCGTCGAGCACCTCGACCACATCGCCGCGCTCGGCGTGACGATGATCTACCACACGCCGATCTTCCCGGCGGAGTCCAACCACCGGTACGACGCCGCGCGGTTCGACGAGGTCGACCCGCTTCTGGGTGGGGATGCCGCCTACCTGCGCCTCATCGAGGCCGCGCACGCGCGCGGCATCCGCATCATGGGTGATCTGACCTCGAACCACTCGGGGTCCGCCCACGAGTGGTTCCGCGCCGCGCACCGGCACCCGGAGGCGCCCGAGAGCGCGTTCTACTACTTCCTCGACGACGAGAACGAGGACTACGAGTCCTGGCTCGGGGCGCCGACACTGCCGAAGTTCGACTGGACGTCCGAAGAGCTCCGCCGCCGGTTCATCGAGGGGCCGGATTCGATCGTGGCGAAGTGGCTCTCGCCGCCGTACCGCATCGACGGGTGGCGCATCGACGTCGCGAACATGACTGGACGCATGGGCGACATCGATCTCAACGAGTCGGTGCGCCGGGCGATCCGCCGCACGATGGTCGAGATCGAGCCCGAGACCCTGCTCGTCGCCGAGTCGACGAACGACGCCGCGAGTGACCTGCAGGGTGACGCGTGGCACGGGGCGATGACCTACCCCTCGTTCACGCGGGGCCTGTGGGCGTGGCTGAGCGACCCGACCGGCATCCCGCACATCAACGCGTTCGGCGAGGAGACCGACGAGATGTGGTACTTCGGCATCCCGACCGGCATGCCGAACTACGACGCGACGCAGTTCGTCGCGCAGATGCAGCGCTTCACGAGTCAGCTGCCGTGGCGCGTGCGCCTCGGCTCGATGCTGCCGCTCGACACGCACGACACCGCCCGGTTCGCCACCCGGGCCCTGCCCGGCACGATTCCCGTCGCCGTCGGTCTGTCGATGACGCTCCCGGGCATCCCCGTGGTGTTCGCCGGCGACGAGTTCGGCCTGATCGGCGTCGACGGCGAGATGAGCCGCACCCCGATCCCGTGGACCCGCATCGACGAGCCCGAGATCGCCGAGCGCATCGCGCTGTACCGCGACCTCATCGGACTGCGGCGCGCGCACCCGGTGCTCGGCGACGGCGGTCTGCGCTGGCTGCACGTCGGACCCGAGGGCGTCGTTTTCGTCCGCGAATCGGCGGAGGAGTCGGTGCTCGTCGTCGCCGCGCGCGACGATCTGGATGTCGCCCTGCCCGCGTCGGCGGCGCCGGGAGCGGCATCCGCAGAGCCGCTGTTCGGCGAGGCCACGCTGGGCGTCGCCGGCGACGGAGGCGTCGTCTTGTCGGCGGAGGGCCCGACGTTCGCCGTGTGGTCGCTCCCGGGCGTCGCCGCGCCCGCCGTCAGCGCGACGGCTCCGGCCGCGCTCCCGCAGGCGGGCGGCATCGCCGACGCCGAGATCGCCGCGCTCGAGGCGGACGAGTAGAGGCGCAGAGGCGTGCGTCGGGCGGGTGCGCGCACACCGCGCACCCGCCCCGGGCGTTGTTCGTAGACTGGGCGAGGACGCCGAGGAGGTCCGATGCGCCATTTGACCGAGGACGACATTCGCGGGGCCTTCGCGAACGCGGATGCCGATGATCTCCGACTGCTGGCCCTTCCGGCCGACTTCGTGCTGATCGACTGGGATCACCTCGACTTCCTCGCGTGGCGCGATCCGCGCACGCGCGGCCGGGGCTACCTGATCACCGACGCCGACGACGGACCGACCGGTGTGGTGCTGCGTGCTGCGGAGGGCACCTCACGGGCGGCATCCGCGCTGTGCAACGTGTGCCACACGATGCAGCCCGCCGACCAGGTCGCGCTGTTCACCGCGCGAAAGGCCGGTGAAGCGGGCGCCCACGGCGATACAGTCGGCACGTACATGTGCGTCGACCTGTCGTGTCACGAGAACGTCCGCCTGGCGGCACCGCTCGCGCCGAACGAGGTCCGCGCGAGCGTCGACACGCGCATCGACGGGACGCGCCGGCGCGCTGAGGCATTTGTCGAACGAGTACAGGAATCTGCGAGGGCGGACGCATGAACGGACAGGTTGTGGTCATCGGTGACGCACTGATCGACGAACTGCGCGACGACACGGGCGTGCGCGAGTTCGTGGGCGGTGCGGCGCTCAACGTCGCCGTGGGTCTGACCCGGCTCGGCGTGCCCACCACGCTCATCGCGATGCTGGGTGACGACGAGGCCGCCGAGCACATCCGCGCGTATCTCGGCGACTACGGCGTCGAGCTGATCTCCACGCCCTCGGCGCTCGGCTCGTCGCGCGCCGTCAGCACGCGCAGCGCCGCGGGCGAGCCGGTCTACGAGTTCAACGCCGCCGCCCAGGCGCGGTCGATCGTCTTCGGCGACGAGGTGCGCACGGCGATCGCGGATGCCGCGATGGTCGTCGTGAGCTGCTACCCGTTCGACAACGTCGAGCAGACGCAGCTTCTGGCCGACGCGCTCGAGGGAGGATCGGCGCCCCTCGCGATCGACCCCAACCCGCGGTCGGGGATGATGTCGGATCGTGCGGAGTTCGTGCGCGGCTTCGAGGCGCTCGCGGCCCGCGCGTCGCTGGTCAAGGTGGGGGAGGACGACTCGCTCCTGCTCTACGACGAGCCGCTCGACGCCCTGCGCGCGCGCCTGGTCGACCTCGGCGTCGACGCGGTGCTGGCGACGCAGGGGTCTGCCGGCGCCACGATCGAGGCGGGCGAGATCATCGTGACCCGCCCGATCTCCGATCTGCCCGGACGCATCGTCGACACCATGGGCGCCGGCGACGCCGCGTTCGCCGCTGCCGTCGCGGCCGTCGCGGCCGAGTGGCCGCAGACCGAGGAAGCCTGGGGCGCCGCCCTCGAGCGGGCGATGGACGTGGCCGCCGCGACGTGCCGATTCGAGGGCGCGCTGCTGCGGCTGCCCGAGTCCCTCTCGGCCGTCGACATGGACCGCATCGGCACCTGAGGGGCGCGCGGAGGCGCTCGCGGCGGGCGGGGGAGGACCGGATTTTTCTGGCGCCCCCGGGGCGCGTAAGATGGGTGATCGCGCCTCCGCTCGACTGTACAAGCCGGTCGGGTGCGCACTGGCGAGTTACCCAAGCGGCCAAAGGGATCTGACTGTAAATCAGCCGGCGTAGCCTTCGGGGGTTCGAATCCCTCACTCGCCACGAAACGGAGAATGCGCCCCTCGCGGGCGCATTCTCCGTTTTCTGACGATGGCTGCGGATCCGGTTCCTTGGGCGGGCCCCGCCGCCGGAGGCTCCGCCCGCTGCGAAGCAGCGAGCGGAGTGGCGGTGGGACGAATCCCTCACTCGCCACACACCGACCGAGGCGCCCCCACGTGGGGCGCCTCGGTCGTTTCGCGTGATGCCCCGCGCGACCCGGCTCGTAGCACTCGTCCTCGACGCTGGCAACCCCACCGGCCTTTCCGGCCGCCTCACGGAGGCCGAGCGTACGATGGCGCGACCGCACGACGAAGGGACACCATCATGAGCGACACCCAGGGCAACTCCGAGGCCACGCAGGCGGCGCGCGACGCCGCCGAGCGCGTACGCACCGCGACCGCCGACGGCGCCGCCTCGTTGGGCGCGACAGCGGAGCAGATCGCCGAAGACGTCGCCGCCGCGACGGACGAGGCGAAGAAGAGCGCGAGCAGCACGGTCGGTGACATCGCCGACAAGGTGAGTGACAAGGTCGGCGATGTGGTCGACGGCGCGAAGAACGCGGCATCCGATGCCAAGGTCGCCGCCGCGAAGGCCGCCGATGCCGCTGCCGACGCGGCGAAGTCCGCGAGCGCCAAGCTCAAGGACGTCGCGAACGACGTCGACATCGACGGGCTGGTCACGCAGACCAAGACCGTGGCGAACGACTGGACCGAGAAGCTCAAGCAGACGTATCGCGAACGCCCCGGCGTCGTGATCGCGGCCGCCGCAGGCGCCGTGGTGCTGCTCGGCGCGATCATCCGCTCGGCCGGTCGACGCTGACGCTACATCCGCATCCGGACCCGACGCCGGTGGGAGGTCGCCTCGTGCGATGTCCCACCGGCGTCTCGCGCATAGGCTCGTCCGCATGGAGTGGACCGCCACCGGCACGCTGACCGCCCGCCCCGCGCTCGAGCACCCCGACGCGGTGGCGGAGCCCGTCCGCCGGGCTCTCGAGCGCATGGATGCCGCAGCTGCGGCGCAGATCGGCGTGGCGCACATCGATCCCGCGCTCGCCGACACCGCCGAGTTCTGCGCACGCTACGAGGTCGCCCTCGACGCATCCGCCAACTGCGTCGTGATCCGGGGCAAGCGGGGCGCCGACGTGCGGTACGCGGCGTGCATGGTGCTCGCCACGACCCGCGCCGATGTCAACGGCGTCGTGCGTCGTCGGCTCGACGTGCGGACAGCATCCTTCGCCCCGATGGACGAGGCGGTCGCGCTGACCGGGATGGAGTACGGCGGCATCACGCCCCTGGGTCTTCCCGTCGACTGGCCCCTGTGGATCGACGCCGCGGTCGCTGCCGCGCCCGAGGTCGTCATCGGCAGCGGCATCCGCGCGAGCAAGCTGTTCCTTCCCGGTGCCGCGCTCGCCGCCCTGCCGCACGCGGAGGTCGTCGAGGGGCTCGGTCGCCCCGTGGTGTGAGTCCGTTCCGGGATGCCCCTCCCCGCGCGCGGCCGTGCGTGTCAGGATGATCGTGGGCGGGATGGGGCCGCCGATGGGGGGAGTGCCATGAGCGTGCAGAATCGCCCGCCTGCGGGCCCGGCCGTCGCCGATTCGACCTCGTCGCTCGTGCGGGCGGCGATCTGGGTCGCGATCGGCGCGCTGATCGCCGCGGCGATCGTCTGCGTGATCTGGGTGCTCGTCGGAACCCAGAACGGCATCGTCGGCCGGGCGTTCCTCACGATCCTGCTCCTGGCCGCCTTCGCGGGCGTGGCGATCCTTGATGCCCACCTCGCCGCGCGCCGACCCCCGTGGTTCGCGCTGGCCAGCATGGCGACCTGGGTGGTGACCCTGCTCATCGGAGCCGTCATGATCTGGCTGCCCGACCGCTACCCGTGGACCGGGTTCAGCAGGCTGGTCCAATTCCTCCTGATCGTCCTCATCCTCCAGCTGGCGCTGCTGCACATCCGCCTCTACATGAAGGCGCTGCAGCGGTACGTCACGCCGTTCACCCAGACGGTCGCCGTCATCACGATCGCGCTCGTGGTCGGCCTCGCTGTCATGCTCGTGCTGCCGCTCATGCTGGGCGAGTGGGTGGTCTTCCGCGACCTGTACTGGCGCTTCGTGGTCGCCATCACGATCCTCGCCGCCGTCGGCACCGCGCTGATCCCGCTCTTGAACGCGCTGTTCGCGCCGAAGCGCCCGCGACCCGTGTCGGCACCCGTCGTCGCCACGGGCCTGGCGCCGTGGCCGACCTACGCCGACGGCGTGACGCCGCTGCCGCTCATGCCCGACGGGTCACCCGACTGGAACGCGTACTACACCGGCTACCCGTCGCAGATCCCGCAGGCGATCGCCCCGGTCGCGCCGATGGCGGCACCGCCCGCGCCCACCCCGGTGTCGCGCAGCGGATACGACGGCTACCCGCCGCCTCCGCCGCTGCCGCCGAGGCCGGAGGCCCCGGCGCCGCCGTCGTAAAGCGCGTATCAGCCGCGCAGGAGCTCGAGCGCTGCCATCGCGGCGTTGTGGCCGCCGATGCCGCTGACCGCGCCGCCGCGGCGCGCGCCCGAGCCGCACAGGAGCACCCGGTCGTGCGCGGTCGCGACGCCCCAGCGCGCGGCGGGGGAGTCGAGGCTCTCGTCGTCCTCCGCCCACGGCCACGACAGCGGGCCGTGGAAGATGTCTCCGCCGGCCATCGCGAGCGAGTCCTCGAGGTCGGCTGTCGTGCGCGCCTCGATGCACGGGGAGCCGTCCGGCGCTTCGTAGAGGCAGTCCGCGAGGGGCTCGGCGAGCACCGCGTCGAGCGAACGCGTCGCGGCGTCCAGCAGCGCGCTGCGCGCGGCATCCCGATCCTGGCCGGCGACGAGCCGGTGCGGCACCTGCAGTCCGAACAGCGTCAGGGTCTGCGCCCCCTCGGCCTGCAGCTGCGCACCGAGGATCGACGGATCGGTGAGCGAGTGACAGTAGATCTCGGCGGGGAGGGGATCGGGGATGCCGCCGCCCGCGGCGACCGCATAGGCCCGGTCGAGCTGGGTCATGGTCTCGTTGATGTGGAACGTGCCGGCGAACGCCGCCCGAGGCGACACGGTCGTGTCGCGGAGGCGCGGCAGGCGGCGCAGGAGCATGTTGACCTTGATCTGCGCGCCTTCGGGAGCCTCCGTCCCGGTGGCCGGAGCGTCGCCGAGCAGCTGCGCGAGCACCGCAGGCCCCACGCCGCTCAGCACCACGCGGCCGCGCAGGGTGTCGGGGCGATCACCGCCGACCTCGACCTCGCCGTCGGGGCTGATCGACACGACCTCGGAGCTGGTGCGCAGCTCGGCGCCCGCCTCACGGGCGGCGCGTTCGAGCTCGGCGCTCACGCGTCCCATCCCGCCGACGGGGACGTCCCAGTCGCCGGTGCCGCCGCCGATCACGTGGTACAGGTAGCAGCGGTTCTGGCGGAGGCTCTCGTCGTCGGCCGTCGCGAACGTGCCGATGAGCCCGTCGGTCAGCGCGATGCCGCGCGCGATGTCGGTCTCCAGCGACGCGCGCAGCAGGCCGCCGAGCGGCGCTTCGACGACGTCGTGCCACAGGCCGTCGTCGCCGAGCCCGGCGCGCACCTCGGAGCGCGTGCGCAGCGGCTCGGTCACCGTGGGGAAGAGGTGCCGCGCCAGGGGAGCGACGCGCGCCGACAGCGCGGCGAACCGCTCGGCCTCGCGCGGGTCGGCCGTGGTGCGGACGAAGGACGCGGACGTCGCCGCCGCGTCGCCCGTGTCGATCAGGATGCCGCGCCCCGGGTCGCCCGGATCGGGCGTGTATGACGAGTAGCGTCGCCGGCGCAGGTCGATGCGCAGCCCGAGGTCGGCGATGACCTGCTGCGGCAGAAGGCTCACGAGGTAGGAGTAGCGCGACAGGCGGGCCTCCACGCCGGCCCACGGCGTCTCCGAGACGGCGGCGCCGCCCACGTGACCGAGGCGCTCGATCACGACGACCGAGCATCCGGCGCGGGCGAGGTAGGCGGCGGCGACGAGGGCGTTGTGCCCCCCTCCGACGATCACGACATCGTGGGTGGCGGCATCGACTCCGTTGGCGACAGGCGGCATCCCTCCACGCTAACGCCGTGCGTGCTGGTCGCGGGGCGCGGACGGGGGATGCCGCGGCGATAGCGTTGAGGCATGTCTCTGCCGTCGCAGCTCGAAGCCCTCGCCGTCGACATCGCGCGCGAGGCGGGTGAGCTCGCGCAGCGCCGCCGCGCGGAGGGTGTCGCGATCGCGGCGACCAAGTCCTCGATCGCCGACATCGTGACCGAGGCCGACCGGGAGGTCGAAGACCTCATCCGCCGCCGGCTCGCCGCGGAGCGACCGGGCGACGGCTTCCTCGGCGAGGAATCGGATGCCGAGCGCGGCACGACCGGCATGACGTGGGTCGTCGACCCCATCGACGGCACGGTGAACTACGCGTACGGCATCCCGGCGTATGCCGTGAGCATCGCCGCCGTACGCGGCGGGGCAACGCCCTCGACGTGGGAGGCGCTCGCCGGCGCGGTGTTCAGCCCGCCGACCGGGGAGCTCTTCCACGCGGCGCAGGGGGAGGGGGCGTGGCTCGACGGGCAGCGGCTCGCGGTCAACGCCGAGCCGGCGCCCGCGGGAGCCCTCGTCGCCACCGGATTCGGCTACGACCCCGCCACGCACGCCGGCGATCTCGCCCGGGTGGCGCGCGTGATGCCGATGGTGCGCGATCTGCGGCGCATCGGCGCGGCATCCCTCGATCTGGCGTTCGTCGCCGCCGGCCGCTTCGACGCGTACTTCGAGCGCGGTCTGAAGCCCTGGGACCACGCCGCCGGCGCGCTTCTCGTCACGGAGGCGGGCGGTCTGTTCGCTGAGGTCACGATGGACGACATGCCGGGTCGTCCGCTCTTCGTCGCCGCGGGGCCCGGGGTTTTCGACAGCCTGCTCGCGGCCGCTGTCGGCCCGTGAAAGGATTGTCGGTGAAGCGAACGGCGTGGCGTGGGTCTGCACACATGGCATTCCCAGGTCAAGCCCGATAGTCTTTACCCGATCGTTACTTTCGCCGCCCGAACGGCGTAGGTGATTAACTGCCCGACGTCCGACTTGTCGTCCCCCGAGCGACACGATCCCGAGAGCCCCCTGCGCTTGCCCTTCGACGCCCTCCCGGCTACGTCTGCGCCCACGCGACGTTCCAGCCGAGCCTCCGCCACGCCGATCTCGGCGACCACGGAGACCGCAGGGCTCTCGCGCGCAGAACTCCGCCGGCGTCAGGCTGAAGCGGCGGCTCGTCAGGACCAGGCATCGACGGATGCCGTGATCGAGGCGACGGATGCCGTGGTCCATCCTGTCGATGAGCCGCACGTCGTGGTCGCCCCGGACGCCCCCGCGCCGGTGACCCCTGCGCAGACGTCGACCGCCGCACCCACCCGCCGCAGCCGTCGCGCCGCTCGGACCGCTGAGCAGCCCGTCGTCGTCGAACTGATCGCGGTCGAAGAGCCGCCGATCGATGCCGCGCCCGTGACGCCCGCGCCGCTCCCCGAGCCCGTCCTCGTCGCCGCCGAGCCGTTCGAGCTCCTCGAGCCCGAGCTGACCGCCGCCGCCGATCTCTCCGAGACTGCGGAAACCGCGGACGAGCCGCTCATCGCCGCCGAGGATGACGTCGTCGGCGCTCCGGCCGGTCTCACCGACGAAGAGATCGACGCGTTCGAAGCCGCGGCCCGCCTCTTCGCCTTCACGGGCGAGACGCCCATCCAGTCCGCCGTCAGCGATGAGCGGCCCACGTTCACCGACGCCGTTCCGGCCCCGGTCTCGGCGCACATGGCCGCCCGTCGCAACCGCGGGGCATCCTTCAAGCGCGTGACCGCCGCGTCCTTCTCGGTCGGCGTCATGGGTCTCGTCGGTTTGCTGACCGTCGGAATGACCACGCCCGCCGACGCCGTCGCAGCTACGCGCGGCACCGACACCATCACCGCCTCCCTCGTCGTCGCGGACGAGGCCGAGGCCGCGAAGGACGAATCCGAGATCCAGGCGTACGTCACGCCGACCGAAGTGCAGAACGCCACGATCGAGCGCAACGAGACCTACTCGACGGTCACGACGGCGCAGCTGGCCGCCGAGTCGGGCATCACGAACTTCTCGAACTTCTTCGTCAACGACCCGAACGCGGCCATCCAGTGGCCCTTCGCCGTCGGCGTCCCGATCACGTACGGCTTCGGCATGCGCTCCGGTCGCATGCACGAAGGCGTCGACTTCACGCCGGGCGCCGGATCCCCGATCCAGGCGATCGCCGACGGCGTCGTGCGCGAGTCGACCGACTCGGGCGGCGCGTACGGCGTGCACGTCATCGTCGACCACGTGATCGACGGTCAGCTCATCTCGAGCCACTACGCGCACATGCAGTACGGCTCGCGCCAGGTGCAGGTCGGCGACCACATCACGGTCGGCACGATCCTGGGCCGTACCGGCAACACCGGTCGCTCGTTCGGTGCGCACACGCACTTCGAGCTGCTCGTGAACGGCACGACGCCGATCGACCCGATGCCCTGGCTGCGCGAGCACACCGGAGGCTGACCTTCGATTCAGAGAGGATGCCGCGCTCTGGTATTCTCTTCTAGTTGCCCCGGCATGCCTGGGCACGCCCCGATAGCTCAGTGGCAGAGCACTTCCATGGTAAGGAAGGGGTCGTCAGTTCAATCCTGACTCGGGGCTCGCAGCATCCAGTTCGACCGTCGGATGCCGTGCGGCAGGGTAGCTCAGTTGGTGAGAGCGCACGACTCATAATCGTGAGGTCGCGGGTTCAAGCCCCGCTCCTGCTACGAAAGAA
>CAYOQY010000052.1:0-16234 GCA_964406225.1 uncultured Microbacterium sp. | reverse complement strand
AGTACTCCAGCTGGGCGCGAGGGCCGAGCGAGGCGACGAGCGCCGGATCGGCGGAAACCCAGAACGCGACGAGCGCACCGACCGCGACGAACGCGACCGCGACGACGAGGGTCGTCCACCGGACGCGATAGAGCGCGGCCGGCAGCTGCAGGGCGAAGAACCGCGGGATCTGTCGGGCGGGGTTGTCCGGGGCCCCCGTCAGACGCAGACGTGCGCGTGCGAGCATCGTCGAGACGTGGTCGCCCTGTGCCGTGCGGCCGGCGGAGGTCTTGATCTCGGCCAGATCGGCGGATGCCGCGCGGTAGCGCGTGACGAGCTCGTCGATCTCCGCTCCCGTGAGTCGGCGGGCCCGGCTCAGCTCGTCGAGGCGGGCCCACTCGTCGCGACGCGCGGCGGAGAGGGCGTCGAGATCCATTTGGTTAACTGTAGCCATGCCCCTCCCGGATCAGGCCGCCACGTTCTCGGACACAGCGCCCCCGCCCGCGGCGCGACTGATCGAGATCCATCAGGACGAGGTGCTCACCGGCGAGGCCGTCGCACTCGACGTGCAGCCGGTCGGATTCTTCCTTCGCGCCCTCGGGACGCTCATCGATGTGCTCGTGGGGCTTGCGGTCTTCGTCCTCTTCGCGCTGGTCACGTCGTGGCTGATCGGCCAGAGCCTCGTGGACGTCGTCGCGCTGCCGATCCTGACGGTGAGCGTGCTGGTTCTGGTGACGGTCGTGATCCCGACCGCCGTGGAGACGATCACGCGGGGACGCAGCCTCGGCAAGCTCGCCGTCGGCGGCCGCATCGTCCGCGTCGACGGGGGCGCCTCCGGGTTCCGTCAGGCGTTCATCCGCGCACTCGTGGGTGTCTTCGAGATCTGGCTGACCTTCGGCGCCGTCGCGGCGCTCGTGGGCGCGTTCACCCCCCGGGCGCAGCGGCTGGGCGACCTGATGGCAGGCACGTACTCCGAGCGCACGCGCACGCCTCCCCTCCCCCCGGCCGCCGCTCCTCTGCCGCGTCCTCTCCAGGCGTGGGGCGCCCTGGCCGATGTCGGACGCCTGCCCGACGGACTGGCGCGACGCATCGCCCAGTTCGCGCAGAACAAGGGCGCGATGCAACCACCGGCCCGCGCGCGGCTGGCGTCCAACCTCGCCGCAGAGGTCGCCGCGCACGTCTCCCCCGTGCCCGCCGTGGACGACGAGATGTTCCTCAGCGCGGTGGTCGCCGTCCGCCGTGACCGCGAGCTGCGCGCCCTGCAGCTCGAGCAGCAGCGGGTGGAGAGCCTCGCCGCGGCCGCCACCGGGGTGCCGCGCGGGTTCCCGCGTCGCTGAACGCCCGCGTCAGTAGCGGTAGTGGTCCAGTTTGTACGGGCCGCCCACCGGCACGCCGATGTACGCGGCCTGCTCCGCCGTGAGGTCCGTGAGCTCCACGCCCAGGGCGGCCAGATGCAGCCGCGCGACCTTCTCGTCGAGGGCCTTGGGAAGCGTGTACACGCCCACCGGGTACGACTCGATGTTCGTGAAGAGCTCGAGCTGGGCGAGGACCTGGTTCGTGAACGACGCGGACATCACGAACGAGGGGTGACCCGTGGCGTTGCCGAGGTTCATGAGTCGCCCCTCGCTCAGCACGAGCACGCTCCGCCCGTTCGGAAGGCGCCACTCGTGCACCTGCGGCTTGATCTCGATCGCTTCCGCTCCGGCGAGCGACTCGAGCCCCGCCATGTCGATCTCGTTGTCGAAGTGACCGACGTTCGCGACGATCGCGAGATGCTTCAGGCCGAGCAGGTGCTCGACGGTCACGACGTTCTTGTTGCCCGTGCCGGTCACCACGATGTCGACGTCGCCGATCACCCGGTCCAGGCGCGCGACCTGGTAGCCGTCCATGGCGGCCTGGAGGGCGCAGATCGGGTCGATCTCGCCGACGATCACGCGGGCGCCCTGCCCGCGGAGCGCCTCGGCGGCACCCTTGCCCACATCGCCGTAGCCGACGACGAACGCCGTCTTGCCGCCCATGAGCACGTCGGTCGCGCGGTTGAGTCCATCGGGGAGCGAGTGGCGGATGCCGTACTTGTTGTCGAACTTCGACTTCGTCACCGAGTCGTTCACATTGATCGCCGGGAAGAGCAGATCACCGGATGCCGCCAGCTCGTAGAGCCGGTGGACGCCGGTCGTCGTCTCCTCCGTGACGCCGATGAGGTCGCGGCTCACGCGCGTCCAGCGCTGCGGGTCGGCCGCGAGGCTCGCGCGCAGCGTGTCGAGGATCACGCCGTACTCGTGCGGGTCGCCGGGAGCGGCATCCGGCACGGCGCCCGCGGCCTCGAACTCCACGCCGCGGTGCACGAGCAGCGTCGCGTCGCCGCCGTCATCGAGGATGAGGTTGGGGCCGTCGAAGCCCTCCGCACTCCAGTCGAAGATGCGGTCGGTGCACTCCCAGTACTCCTCGAGCGTCTCGCCCTTCCAGGCGAACACCGGGACGCCGGCCGGGGCGTCCACCGTGCCGGTCGGGCCGACGGCCACGGCGGCCGCCGCCTCGTCCTGCGTGGAGAAGATGTTGCAGCTGGCCCATCGGACCCGCGCGCCGAGCGCGACGAGCGTCTCGATCAGCACGGCGGTCTGCACCGTCATGTGCAGCGAACCGGCGATGCGGGCGCCGGCGAGGGGCTGCGCGGGTCCGAACTCCTCGCGCAGCGCCATGAGTCCGGGCATCTCGTTCTCGGCGAGGCGGATCTGATGGCGTCCGGCCTCGGCGAGGGTCAGATCGGCGACGCGATGCTGCAGAACGGGGGCTGCGGTGAGGTCGGTGCTCATCCGTCCATCATCCCAGACGCATCGTCACCGCGACGTGCGGGACGGGATCCGGCGGAACGTGGTCAGCGGGAGACGAGGGTCTCGTGTCGCACGACGACCCAGCCGCGCGGCATCGACATGCGATCCGTGTGGATCGCGCAGAGGTCGTGCGCGTGGGGATCTCCGCCGGCGCCGAGGGGCCCGAGGGCCGCCATCTGATCGCCGTAATCGTACGTGAGGGTCGAGACGGCCTCGCGGGCGCATCCCACTTTGGAGCAGAGTCTCTCGCGCATCGGCTCCACGGTATCGGCATCCGCCCGCCGCACCGCGGTGCCGCGCCGCAGGATGCCGCACCCTCGGAGCGGGAACCTAGGATGTACGCATGGCATGGCGCAGGAGCAGAGGCCCCGCCGCCCCCGCGCGGCGCCCGTCCCGCCACGGCCGCCACGGGCGCGAAGGCCGCAGCCCCGTCGTCCGCCCGCCGCTTCCGCCGCTCGAGACCCGGGTGGACCGGTTCGATCTGGCCGTCGGCACGGCGGCCGAATTCCTGCGATCGGCATGGCCCGAGCTCCGCGACGTCAGTTTCGAAGTCGGCGACATGCCGCCGTCCACGGACGATGACGGCATCCCGCGGTGGCGCGCACTCACGGACGAGAAGCGCATCATCCTGTACCGCCTCCCCATCGAGCGCCTGAGCCACCTGCACCGCGACGACGATCTGCACCGACGCATGATGGTGGAGAGCAGCGTCTTCCGCGCGGCGGCCGAGTATCTCGACCGCGATCCGTGGGATCTGGGCCCCGAGCGCTTCCGCTTCCTCTGACCCGACGCCGCCGGGGGCAGCCGTCCCCGGCCTAGGGGTAGACCGTGATCTGCTGCGCCGCGGCGTCGGACGGCCACACCGGGAACCCGGCGAGCGCGCCGTCCCCCGACTGCGTCAGACCGGCTCGGATGCCGCCGTCGCCGGCATCCACGAGATAGACCGTCCGCGCGACGAGTCGCACCGAGGCGCTCGCGCCCGGGGCGACCGTGATCTCCGCGGTCGACGACCCGTCGACCGCGTCGACCCGCGTGGTGACCGGCTCGTCGGTCGGATTCGCGAGGACCAGGACCGGCGTCGGCCCCGGCGGTGCGGCGACCATGCTCGGGACCTCGAGCGCGGGCGCGGACGTGTACCACGCGAAGTCGGCGCCCTCGCCGAATCCGGTCGTCTGCCACGCCGCGGCCACGACGGGGAGCTCGGAGGTCACCTCGATCGTGTACTGGCCGACCGGCAGACCGCCGAGCTCCACCTCGACGGGGAGCCCGGCCGCGAGCGGCACGGTGGTGGGCGTCGGCGCCTGCTGCGCGGCACCGGAGGGCGTCGCGGTGATCGTGGCGGTCGTGTCGGCGTTCGGCGAGAGGATCCGCACTTTCGTCGCCGCATCCGACGCGCCCTCGGCACCGGGGTTCTGCGTCACCACGACACCCGGGATGATCTGCGACGGTTCGGGGAACGCGATCGCGCCCACCTGATCCACCCCGCCCGGAAGGAGCGTGCGGGTGATGCTGGTCTGCAGCGCGGCCTGCACGGGTGCGCCGGTCGCGGTGACCCGCACCACCGGACTCTCCTCGCCGAGCAGCAGACCCGCGAGCGGGACGACGATCTGCGCCCCGGGCGGCACGACGAGATCGCTGCCGCCGGTGGGGGCCGACGGACCCGCCGCGCCGAACACGGTGAGCTGCACGGTCGCGGGGACCGAACCGGGGTTCGCGAGCAGCACGATGTCGGCCGCGCCCGTCGTGGCCGATCCCCCCACGAGCCACGACTCCATGAGGGCAGGGCGGCACGCCGACGCCGCGAAGCCGCGCAGGTCCTCGGCCGCGACGGTGGACGAGCCGGACGCCGCGACATCCGCGCGGGCTCCGTCGACGGGTTCCGCGATCACGGCACTCGCGGGCGACAGCGCATCGAGCGCGGGCGAGGCGAGTGGCTGGGTCACCGGCGGCGCGTCCCCCGCGGGGACTCCGCTCGTGACGGTCTGCGGCGCCGCGGTCACGACGCGGGCGGCGTCATCGAGCTCGCGCCCCAGGGCGAGCAGGCCGCCCGTGCACACGGCGACGCTCGCCGACGGGGCGGGCGTCGCCTCGACCGCGACGGGCTCACGGACGAGCGTCGGCCACGGCAGCGACACGGCGGTGACGACGGCGACGACGAATCCCGCGGCGGCGAGCGTGCCGGCGAGGAGGCGCGCACCCGTCGTCGCCCAGCGGAACACATGGCGATCGCTCATCGACCCTCCTGCCAGTGTGGTCCGACGATCCGCGGCGAGCGGCGGGCCTCTCGGCGGGAGGCGGCCGTCGGGATGGCCAGCAGCAGGGCGATCGCGACCGCGATCAGCTGGGCGGCGCCGATCGTCCGCGCGAGCTCCGCCACCGGTGTCGGCGCGGAAGGCCGCGCCGCGACGTCCTGCGTCACCCGCCACAGTTCGCCCTTCGCGGTCTCGCCGACCGCATCGAGACCGTCCCGCTGATCGAGCGCCGTCGCGGCGGCGAGCCGGAAGGCGCGGGCGAGCTCCGACTCCGGCTCGGACGCGGGGGCCAGCAGCACGAAGCTCACCCCGTGGGCGGCGAGGTCGCCGATCACGTCGTCCGCCGCGGAGGTCACGAGGTTCGCCGTGAGGGTGGCGACCTCGTCGTCACCCGGTGTCGCGCTGGTCCGCGTCGTGAGGATCGTGGCCTGCCCGTCGAGCGTCTCGGATCCTCCCCAGATCACGCGCGAGGAGACGCCGCCCTCGTTCTGCGGTGTCATGACGATCGTCCCGACACCGGGATCTTCGCGGCCCGCCGCGCTCACGTAGGCGGGCAGAGTGCTCGCGGGTCCGTTCGTCAGCAGTGCGGTGCCCCGCGCGGTCGCCGTGAGAGCGGGCACCGACAGCACGGCGAGGGCCAGCACCACCGTCGCGGCGGCGATGCCGCGCGCGGCGCGCAGGCGCGGCGCGAGCCCGATGTCCAGGGCGACCAGCGCGCCGCCGAGCGCACCCAGCCACGCGAGGCTGAGGCCCGTACCGGGCCAGAGCGCGACCGGCGCGGACTGCGCGAAGGCGACCGACAGACCCACCGCGGCGAAGGCCGTCCCGAGCCCGAGTGCCGTGACGACCAGCAGGGCGATGCCGGCGGCCCACCGCTGGGTCAGCGGCGCCATCAGGGCGAGGAGAGCGACCGGCGCGGTGAGGAGGGGCACCCACCATGTCGGCAGTCCGGGGATGAAATCCACCCACCCGACCAGGTCGGGCGTCGGAAAGCCCGCGGCCAGCAGCGCGCGCCCCGCGGCATCCGCTCCCACCTGCGCGCCCTGCCAGACGAGCCCCGGATCGGCCAGCAGCCCCCAGGCTCCGCCGCTGCGCACCTGCGCCCAGGCGAGCGGGGCGGCCAGCAGCGCGCCGGGGATGACGACCCACACGAGGCGGGCGACGCCGCGGCCGCGCCGCAGGATGAGGGCGAGGACGATCGCGGCGACCCACAGCACGACCAGCGCAGGCGCGAGGGACGGCGCCACCGCGACGACGCCGGCGAAGAAGAGGGATGCCGTCCCCGAAGCGACCCACGAACGGTGCGCGACGGAGGCGGTGTAGAACAGCCACGGCAGCAAGAGGTGGGCGATCATGGCGCCCGGGCGCCCCTGCGTCAGCGCCGCGAGGAACGTCGGAGCGAGCGCCCACATCGCGCCTCCCGCGAACCGGAGCGCCGCCCGGTCGGTCACGCGAGTGGCCGCGAACCACCCGCCGAGGGCCGCGAGCGGCAGCGCGAGCAGCCACAGGATGACGAGCGCCCGGGACGGCTCGGCGGGCCACGCCGTCCCCACGAGCGCCATGACGGAGGCGAACGGGTCGGCCGGGCCGACGGTGTCCAGCCCCGATGCACGCAGTCCGTAGGCGACCGCCGACCAGAGCTGCGGGACGTCCGCGGCGAGCGGCTGCAGACCTCCGCCGCCCAGCACCGGCCATGCCGAGAGCGCCGGGAACGCCGCGATCGAGACGAGGAGCGCGCCGAGCACGAGCCAGGCTCCCCCGCCGGTGAAGAAGCGGAGGTCGCCCCGGCGCGTCGGCAGGGCGGAGTCGGCGTCGTCGTCGAGCTGTTCGCGCAGCTCGCGCCGCGACACGCGCAGCGGTGCGAGCTGGGCCCATGATGTCGTGCGCGACGCGCGGATGCGAGAGCGCGCGCGGGAGACGGAAGGGAGCCGGGTGATCGCGACGAACGCCGCGCCCCACTCGGGCAGCACGAGCTCGGGCCGCTTGCGCACGATCTGCAGAACCGTCCGCCAGAGCGCCGTCGGCAGGATCGCGAGCCACAGGAACGGCACGGCGAGCGGCGGGGCATAGACGAGACGGCGATGCAGCTGGGCGACGCGGGAGGCGAACGCGCGGCGTCGCCGACGCGGCCCTGTGAGGGGCGAGGGGGGACCTGCGACGCCGTCGCCGGACACCGCGACCAGGGCCGTGGGCACGAGGAGGACGCGTGCTCCCGCCAGCCGCGCGCGCACACCGAGATCGAGGCCTTCGTCCGCGCCCGCCAGCGCGCTGTCGATGCCGCCGAGGTCGCGCCAGGCGTCCGTCCGCGCGAGCACACCCCGGATGTCGGAACCGAGCACGTCCTCACGGCCGTCGTGCTGACCCTGATCGAGTTCGGCATCCGCGAGGCCGACCGTGCGGCCGAACGTCGTCATGCTCACACCGAGCGAGACGATCTCGGTGCGGTCGTCCCAGCGCACGAGCTTGGGCGCGACGAAAGCCACGGACGGCGCGCGCTCCAGCGCACCGGCGAGCCGTGCGAGGGCCTCCGGTTCGGGAGCGGTGTCCTGGGCGAGGAGCCACACCGCGTCGCCGTTCACACGCAGAGTGGCCATCGCGGTCGCCGCCGCGAAGCCCGTCGACGCGGGCGCGCTGATCACGGACTCGGCACCGGATGCCGCGGCCACCGCGGCGACACCCTCATCGTCGCCGCACACGACGATCGTGAGCGCATCGACCCGCCGCGTCTGGTCCGCCAGCCCCGCGAGGGTCCGTCGGAGGTGGTGTGCGGCCGGCGTACGCCCGTCCGGGCGAACGACGAGGAGGGCGTGGACTCGGGCGGGCATGACGTCGTCAGCCTAGGCGGACGCGACCGCGGTCCGCGGCGTACGCGCCGGGCCGCGCAGGAAAGGGCGACGGGCGCCCCCGCACCGCGCGGCGGTGACCGTCAGCTCGCGCGCCGCTTGAGCTTGCGACGCTCGCGTTCGCTCAAACCGCCCCAGATGCCGAAGCGCTCATCGTTCTGCAGCGCGTACTCGAGGCATTCTCCGCGGACATCGCACGTCGTGCAGATCTTCTTCGCGTCGCGCGTGGAGCCGCCCTTCTCCGGGAAGAACGCCTCCGGATCCGTCTGTGCGCACAGCGCGTCGGTCTGCCAGCCGAGCGGGTTGCCGTCCTCCCCCTCAACGGGACGGCGCACCCCCGGAACCCCGAGCTGTACAGGATCGACGAACCAATTGTCGGGAACGCCGGAACGGTAACCCGTCATCTCGTTCTCCCACCTTCTCACCCCCCACGCGGATTCGCGTGTACGAGTAATTACACCCGTGTAGTTCGCCAGGGTCAAGTCGCGGATCGTAAAGCCTCACCCCGCGCTTGAACGTTCACGACGCTCCTCCGGCGTGTCGCGGGCGACGCCGGCAGCGGGTCATCCCGCCGCGGAGAGCGCCTCGCTGCCGGGCTGCGCGACGAAGACCTCGCCTGCTCCCGAGACCGTCAGTCGCTCCTCGTCGGGGGTGACGACCACGGCCTGTCCGGGAGCGAGGGCGACGGAGGCGCCGGACGCGCCGGACACGGTGGTGGTCCCCGCTGTCGCCACGACGACGGCGATACCGCCGAGGGGCACCGTGGCTGTCCCGTCCGCGGAGGCCACAGCGCGCCGCAGCGCGAAGTCCGGTACGGGGGTGGAGTAGCCGAACACGCCGTCGTCGAGCCGCTCCGGGCGGACGACGGGAGCCGGTCCCGGGGTGGAGTCGAGGACGCCGAGCAGCTCGGGCACGTCGATGTGCTTCGGCGTGAGCCCGCCGCGCAGCACGTTGTCGCTCGCGGCCATGATCTCCACGCCGAGTCCCTCGAGGTAGGCGTGCAGCACGCCCGCGGGCACGTAGACGCCCTCGCCGCGCCGCAGCGTCACGAGGTTCATCAGCAGGGCGACCACCACCCCCGGATCTCCGGGGCGCTCGGCGGCGAGGCGACGGACGAGGGCGAGTTCGGCGACGAACGGGTCATCTGCGGCGGCGCCGTCGGCCGCGGCCACGGCCGCCGCGACGACCGCCTCCACGTCCGGACCGGCCTCCGCCGAGAGCACCCACTCGAGCGCCGCCTGCAGCGCGGCGGCGGCATCCGTGCCCTCGAGCCGCGCGGCGAGCGGTGCAGCCGCAGGCCCCAGAGTGTCGACGAGCCGACGGGTGGCGTCGATGTCGCGGAGCCCCGCGAGCGCGGTGAAGGTGTCGCTGATCGCCACGATGAGCTCGGGCTTGTGGTTCTCGTCGCGGTACGTCCGCTCCGCGGCGTCGCGGGGCACGCCCGCCGCTTCTTCGCGCGCGAACCCGACGGCCGCCTGCGCACGGGACGGGTGCGCCTGGATCGACAGGGGGGATGCCGCCGCCAGAAGCTTCAGCAGGAACGGCAGGCGAGTCGGCGCGCCGGCGGTCTGCCCCTCGGTCTGCAGCCACTCTCCCAGCGGCCGCCCGTCGTCCACGAGGGCGGGGCTACCCGGGTGGTCGCCGAACCACACTTCGGCCTCCGGGCGACCCGACGGCGTCCGCCCCTCGAGGTCGGCGAGCAGCGTGGTCGAGCCCCAGTCGTAGTCCCGCGGGGTGTTCGAGATCGGCGTCAGCATGCCTCCAGGCTAGAGGGAGCGACGGGGTACCCTGATGACACCATGGCCGTCCACACGAAGCACCCGGCATCGGCACCGCCGGCAGCCCCGGTGCGGGAGAAGACGGGGCATCTGCTGCTGCGCGGATGGTGCGTTTTCGTGCTGTTCATGGCACTGTCCGGCACGGCGTGGATCAACGCCATCGGCGAGGTGCCGACCGCCGTCATCACGATCGGCGGCGGACTCCTCTCGCTCGGCCTGTGGTTCGCGGTCCGCCCACCCGTCCAGTGGCGCCGCCTGCCGTGGTTCGCGATCGCGTACGTCTCGTGGGCGACCTTGTCGATCATCTGGTCGCACTGGCGCGAGGCCACCGCCCTGACCCTCCTGCTGCTGGTCATCACGACACTGCAGGGCCTCTTCATCGGGAGCGTCCTGACGTGGCGGGAGCTCGTCCGCGCGATCGCCTCCGCTCTGAAGTGGGTCATGGCGCTCTCGCTGCTGTTCGAGCTGTGGGTCTCCGTGTTCATCGGCGGGCCGCTCCTGCCGCTGTTCGTCGTCCCCGACGCACCCGCCGAGGACCCGATCGTGTACTGGTCGCGCGACAACCTCTTCGACGGCGGTCGGCTCCAGGGCATCATGGGCAACGCGAATCTGCTCGGCCCGGTCGCGCTGCTCGCGATCATCGTGTTCTCGATCCGCTTCGCAGCAGGGGCGCCGCGCCGCGTGCTGCTGGGCGTGTGGATCGGCCTTTCCGCCTACCTGTTCTACCGCGCCTCGTCGGCGACGGCCTACGTCGCGGCGATCGCCGTCGCGATCGTCCTCGTCACGATCCTCCTCATGCGTCGCGCGAGCCGACCGGGGGAACGCACGCGGTACTACGTCGCGTACGCCGCGATCGCCGTCGCCGGTGCGACGACCCTGTGGCTGTTGCGCGATCAGATCTTCACGGCCCTCGGCCGAAGCTCCGACCTGACCGGGCGGGAGATGATCTGGCAGTCCGTGCTCGAACGCGCGGTCCAGCATCCGCTCATCGGGTGGGGGTATTCGACGCCCTGGATCGCCGGAGACCCGTTGTTCGACGGATGGATCATCGATCACGGGCAGACCGTGATGCAGGCCCACAACATGTGGATCGACGTGTTCTTCCAGCTCGGTGCGGTCGGCGTGTTCCTGATGGCGATGGTCTACCTCGCCTTCATCTGGCGCTCGTGGTTCTTCGCGGTCGACAGGCCGCGGTGGGATCTGCGCGCCGATCGGCCGTACTCGCCGCTCACCCTCCTGCCCACGCTCGTGGCGACCGTGCTGCTGGTGCAGGGCCTGGCGGAATCCAGCCCGCTGCTGCTGTGGGGGTGGATGCTCGTCGTCCTCCTCGCGTTCAAGATCAAGCAATCGCCGCACATCGGCGAAGGTGCGGCCGAGATGCGCGTCGCGATCGAACGCGGCGAGCTGACGACGCGGGCGCTGTGACGGCCACGCCCCCCGAGTCCGCCCCGGCGCGCTGGGTCGGGGTCCTCGCCTCGGCCGCGCTCGCGAGAGCCTTCACGATCGCCGTCCTCGGAGCCGTGTTCTCCGCCTTCGCGATCGAGCGGATCGCCGGCCGCGTCACGTACGTCTCGATCGTCGCCGGCTTGTGCGTGATCGGGATCGGGATGCTGGTCGCGAGGCGGCGTGAGATCTCGCTCGTCCGACTCGTCCCGACGACGGTCGTCCTGTTCACGGCATGGACGCTCGCGAGTGTGTTCTGGAGTCAGGACAGGCCGGGCTCGTTGTTGAGCTGGGTTTCCACCGTGGCCCTCGCGTTCCTCGCCGTGACGATCGGGCACGTCCGCGACACACTGCAGACGGTGCGCGCGCTCGCGGACGTGATGCGCACGCTCCTGTCGCTCTCGCTCGGTGTGGAGATCCTGGCGGGCATCCTCCTCGACATGCCGATCCGCTTCCTCGGCGTCCAGGGCAACATCGCGCAGGCAGGATCGATCCAGGGCATCTTCGGAACGCGCAACGCCCTCGGCTTCGTCGCGGTCATCGCGCTCATCACCTTCCTGATCGAGTACCGCACCCAGTCCGTCCGCCTCGGCGTGTCGGTGTTCTCGGTCATCCTCGCAGGAGGCCTGGCGGCACTGAGCGACTCCCCCACCGTGCTCGTCCTGGCCGTCGCCGTGGGCCTGGCGGTCGCCGCCCTGGCGCTCGTGCGCCACACGCGGCCCGAGGGTCGCTCGGCGCTGCAGTGGACGCTCGGCGGCATCGTGGTCGCGGGGCTGGCGATCGGCTATGCGGCGCGGCATCCGATCATCGCGTTCCTCGGCGCCGGGTCGGACTTCTCGATGCGGGTCGACCTGTGGAACACGATGGTCGACTTCCTCCGCTCCAAGCCGGTGCAGGGGTGGGGGTGGTTCGGGCCGTGGAACCCCGAGGAGTTCCCCTTCTCCGCGATCAACTACTCATTGCGGACGAGCCACGCCACGGGCCTGAACGCCTACTTCGACGTCCTGCTCCAGCTCGGCTGGGTGGGTCTGCTCCTGTTCACGGCGATGTGCGGCATCGCTCTGGTGAGGTCCTGGCTCGTCGCGAGCGAGCGGCGATCGGTCATCTACGCCTGGACACCGCTCGTGCTGGTGGCACTGCTCGTGGACTCGATGTTCGAGAGTTTCACCCTCTTCGGCTTCGGGTGGCTGCTGCTCGTCCTGTGCGCGGTGCGCGCGGGCCAGTCGCGGTCGTGGCGCGAGCGCATCGGCACCGGGGACGGCGGGCTCGGTCCCGCCGCACGGAGCCTGCCCTCAGCCACCGGGTGATCGGCCCACGTCGACCGCGGCGAATCGGTCGGCCCATTCCAGCGAGTCGCGGATGCCGTCGTCGATCGTCAGCTCCGAGCGCCAGCCGAGCAGCTCGGCGGCCAAGCCCGCGTCGGCGTACGCTCCGGCGACATCACCGGGACGTCGTGCGCCGACGGCGACCTCCATGCGCTGCCCCGTGACACGCTCGAAGGCCTGGACGAGCTCGCGCACCGTCGTCCCTGCGCCTCCGCCGATGTTGACCACGCGGAACGGATGACCGTCGGTCGCCGTGTCGAACCGCTGGACTGCCCGCACGTGCGCGCGGGCGAGGTCCCAGACGTGGACGAAATCGCGTACTCCGGATCCGTCGCGCGTCGGCCAGTCGACACCGGTGATCGTGAACGGCGATCCGCGACGGTGCGAGGAGATCAGCAGACCCAGGACGTGCGAGGGCTCATGCTGCGGAAGGCCGGTCCTCATGAGCGGATCCGCACCGATCGGGTTGAAGTAGCGCAGTGCGATCGCGCGGAACTCCCCGGCCGCCGCTGCGTCTTCCAAGATCTGCTCCACGATCGCCTTGGTCCGGGCGTAGGGACTCGACGGGACGACGGGATGCTGTTCGGTCACGGCACCTCCATCGTCGGCGCCGTACACGGAGGCCGAGGAGCTGAAGATGACCTTCTCGATTCCGTTGCGTCGCAGGTTCCGCAGAAGCGCGATCGACTTGGCCACATTCGACTCGTAGTACTCCAACGGCGCCCGGACGGAGTCGGGGACGACGATCTTCGCGGCGCAGTGGATCGTGACGTCGATGTCGGGGTGTTCGGCCGCGATGCGATCGATCAGCGCGGCATCCGCGATGTCGCCGCGGTAGAAATGGTGGCCGTGGGTGAACGCCTCGAGCCCTGTCGAAAGGTCGTCGAGCACGACCGGGACGATGTCCGCCTCCACGCAGGCGGAAGCGATCGTGCTCCCGATGAATCCGGCCCCGCCGGTGATCAGCACCTTCATGCGAGAACGCTCGCGCGCGGGTGCCACTCGTCGGATGCCGCCGCAATGCTCTGAGAGTAGACGAAGGCGGGGGTCGGCCAGGAGATCCTCATGTTGGAAGGGTAGGCTACTCCAGGCCCCACGACCCGGCGCCAGTCGCCGTCTTTCCGGAGTTTCCCCGTGCCCCACGTGTTGCAGAACGTCGTCTTCCCCCAGGACCGGGATCCCGATCTCCTCCCGTTGTACGCAGACCCCGAGACGTGGTCGGTCATCGACGAAGAGCCGGTGCGCGTGTCGAACCGCGGGCACCTCGGCAACATCCTCGGCCGGCGGCGCGCGCGCATCGTCGCGGGGCGACGCGTGTCGTTCGGAACGTACTTCAACGCGTTCCCCGCCTCCTACTGGCAGCACTGGACCGCGGTCCGGCATGTGACGCTCACGGTGCGGACCGACGGCGCCTGCACGATCCTCGTGTACCGATCGACCGGCGCAGGTGTCAGCCAGCGCATCGAATCGCGCGAGACCGATGGCACGGCGAGCAACTCCTTCGACCTGACGCTCGACCAGTTCAGCGACGGGGGCTGGATCTGGTTCGACATCGTCGCCGACGAGAAGAACGTGATCTTCGACGGCGCCGAGTGGACGACACTCGAGGAGCCGGTCCGCGGCGGCAAGGCCTCGATCGGCATCACGACCTACAACAAGCCGGATTACTGCATCTGGACGCTCATGAACCTCGCGGACTCCCCCGAGGTCCTCGAGCTCGTCGACCGCGTCTTCCTGATCGACCAGGGTGACCGCCGTGTCGATGTGCAACCGGAGTTCGAGGCCGTCGCCGCGTCGCTGGGCGAGACGCTCGAGATCATCACGCAGCCGAATCTGGGCGGTTCCGGCGGCTTCGCACGCGCCATGGCCGAAACCCTCGAGCGCCCGGAGAGCGCCTTCGTGCAGTTGCTGGACGATGATGTGCGTCTCGAGCCCGAGTCCGTGCGGCGTTCGATCGTGTTCGGACGCTATGCGTCGAAACCCACGATCGTCGGCGCGCACATGTTCGACCTGCTCGACAGGCCGAAACTGCACGCCTGGGCCGAAGTCGTCGATGACGGCCCCTTCATGTGGCGTGCGCTCTACCAGGAGCGACTGCCGCACGACTTCTCGGTCTCGAACCTGCGTCAGACCCCGATGCTGCACATGCGTCTGGATGCCGACTACAACGGTTGGTGGATGTGCCTCATCCCCACCGAGGTGATCCGCGAGGTCGGCCTGGCGCTGCCGGCCTTCATCAAGTGGGACGACGCGGAGTTCTGTCTGCGCGCACGCGACGCGGGATACCCGACGGTCTCGGTTCCCGGGGTCGCGCTGTGGCACGTGTCGTGGGTGGGCAAGGACGACTCGATCGACTGGCAGGCCTACTTCCACGCGCGCAATCGCATCGTGGCGGCGCTCTTGCATTCGCCCGAACCCGACGGGGGTCGCCTGCTGGTGCACAGCCGGCGCCTCGATCTCAAGCACCTCATGATGATGCAGTACTACCCCGTCGCCTTGCGCCACCGCGCCCTCCGCGACGTCCTCTCCGGTCCTGCGCACATGCGCGCCAACCTCGCCACCGCGATGCCCGCCGCCCGTGCGCTGGCGGCGGATTTCCCCGAGACGAAGGTGCACAAGGAGTCCGGCGTTCCGCTGCGCTCCCGCCGCGGACGCCAGGTCTTCAAACGCCGGTCGCAGCACGACTTCGACAGCCCGACGGGTCTGGCGCTGCGGTGGTTCACGCTGTCGACCGTGCTCTCGCACTGGTTCCATGCGCCCCGCCCCGAGAATCTCGCTCAGCCCGAGGTCGAGTTCGGCAAGAGCGACGCGCACTGGTGGCGTCTGCCGCTGTACGACTCCGCGCTGGTGAGCGCCGCTGACGGCTCCGGGAAGAACATCTACGTCCGCGATCGCGCGAAGTATCGGCGGATGCTGCTCGAGAGCATCCGCCTCCACCGGCGTCTGCGGCGGGAGTGGCCGAAGCTCTCGGAGCGATATCGTCGCGCCCAGCGGGAGATGACCTCGCTCGAGGCGTGGCGCGGAACGTTCCAGGAGAAATCGTGAGCACGGACACATCCCCCGCGGACGGCCGGAGCACCACGGACGCGTTCGACCCGGCGTCCGCCACGATCGCGATCGTGACGTACAACCGCTCGGGCCTGCTGACGCGTCTGCTCGAGAGCATCACCCGGATGGAGCCGAAGCCCGGCCACGTCGTGATCATCGACAACGCGTCCGTCGACGACACGACCGACGTGGTCGAGTCGTTCCGCGAGCGCTTGGGCAGCGAGCTCGTCTACCGCCGGCTCGAGACGAACACCGGCGGCTCGGGCGGCTTCAGCGAGGGTATGCGCACCGCGTATGAGCTCGGGTCGACCTGGATCTGGCTCATGGACGACGACGTCGAGGTCCTCGCCGACGGTCTCGCTCGCATGGGCGCCTGGGCGCCCCGTTTCAAGAGCATCCAGGGCCGCCGCTACGACTACGACGGCAGCGAGTTCTATTGGCAGTACCGGGTCGCCGAGCCACTCGCGATCCCGATCCCGTTCGCTCCGGCCGGTTTCGACGCCTCCGGCTACAAGGTCATGAACTCCGGATGCTTCGAGGGGATGTTCATCCACCGCGACATCGTCGAGCAGATCGGGCTGCCCGATCCCCGCTTCTTCATCTACTGGGACGATCAGATGTACGGCTGGCTCGCGTCGCGCAAGACGACGTCGGTCATCGTGGATGAGTTCGTGCTGCGGCGCACGCGCGAGATCAAGCAGTGGGACATGGGCATCCGCCACATGAACGCCTCGA
>CAYOQY010000051.1:0-16664 GCA_964406225.1 uncultured Microbacterium sp. | reverse complement strand
CGAAGAAGGCCCCCTTTCGGGGGCCTTCTTCGTTCTGTGCGCGAGGGGGGACTTGAACCCCCACGCCCTATACGGGCACTAGCACCTCAAGCTAGCGCGTCTACCTATTCCGCCACCCGCGCATGGGTGTGGGTTGTCGCCAACCGAAGATCGACATTATCACGTCCTCGGCCCGCGCCGAAAACGGCTCAGCCGACCGACACCCCGAAGACCCACCCGAGCGCATACGTGACCGCCGCCGCACCGAAGCCGATCGCGAGCTGTCGGAGCGCGCGCCGCAGCGGCGGACCGCCCGACAGCAGCCCCACCATGGCTCCGGTGGCCATGAGCGCCACCCCCACCAGCAGGAGCGCCGTCACGACGGCGGCGAGACCGGACAGACCGAAGATCCACGGGAGCACGGGGATGATCGCGCCCGACGCGAAGAACAGGAAGCTCGAGATCGCGGCGCTCCACGCTCCCCCGACCACTTCGTGATCGCCGGGTGCCCCGAGAGGCGCACCCTGCGGCGTCCCGTCCTGCGCCGCCGTGACGACGAGCCGGGCGCGGGCCAAGGCCTCGTCCTGCGGCATCCCGCGGGTGCGGTAGACGAGCGCGAGCTCGTTCGCGTCCAGATCCAGGTGCGGGAGGGAGTCGTCGGCGTAGTCGTTCGGCTCGGTCGCCGCCAGCAGCTCCCGCTGCGACCGCACGGACACGAACTCTCCGGCCCCCATCGACAGCGCGCCGGCGAGCAGGCCCGCGATGCCGCTGAACAGGACGAACTGCGGGGCCACCCCGGTCGCGCCGATGCCCATCACGAGAGCGAGGTTGGACACCAGCCCGTCGTTCGCGCCGAAGACCGCGGCGCGGAACGTGCCCGAGAGTCGCCGGCGGCCACGGGCGGCGAGACCGCGCACGACCTCGTGGTGGATCTTCTCGTCGGCGGCCATCGTGGCCGTCGCGGACGGCTCGGTCTCGTACGGCGAACGCGCTTCGGCGTTCTGGGCGAGTGCGAGGACGAAGATCGAGCCGAAGCGCCTCGCCATCCACGCGAGCAGTGTCGTACGCAGGGCCGGCCGGGGAAGGCGGGACGGCTCTCCTCCGAGCAACCGCAGCCAGTGGGCCTCGTGGCGTCCCTCGGCCTCGGCGAGGGCGAGCAGGATCTCACGCTCCTCACCCTCACGGCGCGCCGCGAGTTCGCGGTACACGCGGGCCTCGGCGCGCTCGTCGACGAGGTACTGCGCCCACCGGCGACGGTCTCGGGTGCTGGGGGGTGCGGGCGCGCTCAATGAAGCCTCCAGGGCGGCGGTGAGGGGACTCCTCCACGCTAGCCAGCGCATCTCGCCGGCCCCTCGTCGAGACGCGGATTGCCAGCATTTCGGGGCTCCGAAGCGCCGCGCACTCAGGAACGGACGCGCGCCCGCAGGACGTCGATGCGCGCCTGCAGCTGGGCGACCGTCGCGTGCGAGACCGCCGGCCCTCCGCACACGCGCCGCAGTTCGGCGTGCACCACGCCGTGCGGGTCGCCGGTCTGGCGCGCGTAGAGGCCGACGAGGCTGTTGAGCAGCTGCCGCTGCTCCTTGAGGGTGCGGTGCAGCGCCGGGGGCGGCGCCGCCACCTCGGTGCCCTGCGCGCCTTCACGCGCCTCCCGCGCGCGTCGGTGGCGCCCCTGTCGCGCCTGCCGCTGCTGCAGCAGCTCGTGCACGTGCTCGGGCTCGAGGAGGCCCGGCAGGCCGAGGAACTCCTCCTCCTCGGGGGTGCCGGGCACCGCGAGCTGCCCGAACTCCCGTCCGTCGTAGAGCACGCGGTCGAAGTGCGCGAGAGACCCCAAGGCCTGGTACGTGAACTCGTAGGTCAGGGCGTCGGATGCCGATTCCTCGCGCTGCGCGGCATCCATCGCGTCTTCATCGAGCGCCCACTCGTCGTCGCCCGTGCTGTCGCGGTCGAGAGCGTGATCGCGCTGTCGCTCGAGCTCGTTCGCGAGCGCCATGAGCTGAGGCACGTGCGGCAGGAAGACGCTCGCGGTCTCGCCGCGCCGTCGGGCACGGACGAAGCGACCGATCGCCTGCGCGAAGAACAGCGGCGTCGACGCGGACGTCGCGTAAACCCCCACCGCGAGGCGGGGGACGTCGACGCCTTCCGAGACCATGCGCACCGCCACCATCCAACGGCTGGTGCCCTGCGAGAACGACTCGATGCGCGACGAGGCTTCCGCCTCGTCGGAGAGCACCACGGTCGGGGCCTCGCCGGTGAGGCCCTGGAGGATCGCGGCGTACGCGCGCGCGGCCGTCTGGTCGGTGGCGATCACGAGACCGCCCGCGTCGGGGACCTGCTCGCGCACCTCGGTGAGACGCCGGTCGGCCGAGCGGAGGACCGCCGGGATCCACTCGCCCTCGGGGTCGAGCGCCGTGCGCCACGCCTGGGCGGTGATGTCCTTCGTGTTGTCCTGCCCGAGCTGCGCCTCCATCTCGTCTCCGGTACGCGTGCGCCAGCGCATCTGCCCCGCGTAGACGAGGAAGATCACGGGGCGGACCACGCCGTCCGCGAGTGCGCGACCGTAGCCGTAGCTGTAGTCCGTGCGGGACAGACGGATGCCGCGCTCGTCCGGCGCGTACTCCACGAACGGGATCGGCGCCGTGTCGCTGCGGAACGGCGTGCCCGAGAGCAGCAGTCGGCGGGTCGCCCGCCCGTACGCCTCGCGCAGCGCATCGCCCCAG
The DNA here is from genome assembly GCA_964406225.1 of uncultured Microbacterium sp. GTDB lineage: Bacteria > Actinomycetota > Actinomycetes > Actinomycetales > Microbacteriaceae > Microbacterium. Next base: position 13,968 of record CAYOQY010000051.1, on the reverse strand, counting down.
CTGAGCGCGTCGCCGCCGTGGTGCACCTCGTCGAGGATCACGAGTGTCCGTGCGTCCTCGGTGAGCCGCTGATGCACGGATGCCTTCACCGCGACCTGCGCATACGTCACCGCGACACCGTGGTACTGCCGCGCGGGCGCGTAGTGGCGGTTGCTGAAGGCCGGGTCGAGGCGGATCGAGACGCGGGCCGCGGCATCCGCCCACTGCGTCTTCAGATGTTCTGTGGGCGCGACGACGACGATGCGGTCCACGATTCGCCGGCGCATGAGCTCGGTGGCGAGGCGCAGCGCGAACGTCGTCTTGCCGGCCCCGGGCGTGGCCGCGGCGAGGAAGTCGCGCGGCCCGCCGCCGACACCGTCCGGACCCTCGAGGGCGAAGTACTGGTCGAGGGCTTCGGCCTGCCAGGCACGCAGTCGCTGCGCCGTTCCCCACGGCGCGCGCTGCGGATACGCGGGAGAGAGGTGTTCAGCGGCGAAACTGCCGATGTGCGGCTCGGAGGATCCGTGGAGGGCCTCGTCATCCACGGCATCCCCCTTCCCCGACGCCGCTCGGCGGCTCACACGACGAGTGACCACGATAGACGAGCCGAGCGACATCGGCGGGCGCGCTACCCTCGAAGACGGTCACGAACCCAGGAAGACGAATGCCGGACAGCACACACGACACGATCGGGACCACGAACCTCGGTCCCCACCCCTGGCGCCGCTTCGTCGCGCTGGGCGACTCCTTCACCGAAGGCATCGGCGACCCCGAGCCGGGCTCCCCCGGCGGTCACCGGGGCTGGGCCGATCGCGTCGCCGAGGCCCTGTCGCAGCAGGTCCCCGACTTCGCGTACGCGAACCTCGCCGTCCGCGGGAGGCTGATCGGCCAGATCGTCGCCGAACAGGTGGAGCCCGCGCTAGCGCTCAAGCCCGACCTCGTCAGTTTCTCGGCCGGCGGCAACGACGTCATCCGCCCGGGGACCGATCCCGATGCGATCTCTGCGCAGTTCGAGGACGCGGTCATCCGCCTCGGCCGCGACGGGGCCACCGTGCTGGTCTTCACCGGCATCGACACCAACTTCACGCCCGTCTTCCGAGGCTTCCGCGGCAAGGTCGCGATCTACAACGAGAACATCCGTGCGATCGCCGACCGCTACGACTGCATCGTGGCGGACCAGTGGGCGCTGAAGGAAGTGCAGGACGCGCGGTTCTTCGATCCCGACCGGCTGCACTACAACACGCTCGGTCACCACGAAGTGGCGCGCATGGTGCTGCGCGCCCTCAACGTGCCGAACGACCTCCATCCCATGCAGCCCGATCCGCTGCCGGTGCGGACGTGGCGCGCGGCGCGCACCGAGGACTTCGTGTGGGCGCGCACGCACTTCGTGCCGTGGGTGCTGCGGCGCGTCCGTCACCGCTCCTCGGGCGACGAGATCACCGCGAAGCGTCCGGACCCGTTGCCCGTCACGACCCTCGCCCCTGCGGAGGACGCCGCGGAGACGCGCGGCGAGGACGTCTGAGGCGCGGCGTCGTGTGTGTGTGTGCCGTCACCCGTGGGCGAGAGCCCACAGCGCGACGGCCGATGCGGCGGCGACGTTGAGCGAATCCACTCCCCCGGCCATGGGGATCTTCACGATCGTGTCGGCGGCGCGCAGGGCGTGACGGCTGAGTCCGTCACCCTCGGCGCCGAGGAGGAGCGCCACGCGTTCGGGTCGTCGTGCGGCGAAGGCCTCCAGAGACACCGCGTCGTCGGCGAGCGCGAGAGCGGCGAGGTGGAAGCCGAGATCGCCCAGGCTGCCGCGGGCTTCGGGCCATTCGGGCAGGCGCGTCCACGGCACCTGGAAGACCGTGCCCATGCTCACCCGGACGCTCCGCCGGTAGAGCGGATCGGCGCATCGCGGTGAGATGAGCACCGCATCGGCGCCGAGCGCGGCGGCGCTGCGGAACGCCGCGCCGACGTTCGTGTGGTCGACGATGTCTTCGAGGATCACCACCGTGCGCGCACCCGCGACCGTCTCGGCGACGGATGCCGCCGTGGGACGGTGCATCGCCGCGAGCGCGCCGCGGTGCACGGCGTATCCGGTGAGCGTCTCGGCGACCTCGGAGGCGACGACGTACACGGGTGTGCTCGCGTCCGTGGTCAGCAGTTCCTGGATGTCGGGCAGCCACTTCTCCTGCACGAGCACCGACCGCGGCCGGTGGCCGGCCCGCAGCGCCCGGGAGATGACCTTCGCGGATTCCGCGATGTAGAGCCCGCCCTCAGGTTCGAGCACGCGGCGCAGCGCGACATCGGTCAGGCCGCGGTAGTCCGCCAGGCGCTCGTCCGCCGGGTCGGCGATCGGGACGATGAGCATGCGTCGCTCCCCTTCGGTCACGCGGACGATCCGCGTGTCCACTCTTCCAGGTGCGCGTTCCGGCGCTCGTGCGGTCCCGGTCGTAACATCCCGGTAAACCGCGCCGCCTACACTCTGACCACAGGCACTCTGACCACAGGGTGAGCTCGAGGGGGTGAGCGCGTGGGTGATCGGGCAGCCGCGGTGGCCGAGCACGATGAGCGCACCTCCGCCGCGATCGGCGCGGCCGTCGAGGCTCTCGACGGCCGCCGGCTGGCGATCCTCACCGGCGCGGGACTCTCGACCGACTCGGGGATCCCCGACTATCGGGGTAAGGGTGCGCCGGTGCGCACGCCCATGACGGTCGAGCAGTTCCTCGAGAGCGAGGACGCCCGCCGCCGCTACTGGGTGGGCAGCCACCTCGGCTGGCAGGCGTTCGCAGCCGCCTCGCCCAACCCGGGACACGTGGCCCTGGCGACGATGGAGGCGCGCGGTGTCGCGTCCGGCGTCATCACGCAGAACGTCGACGGGCTGCACGTGCGCGCCGGCAGCCGCCGGGTGGTGGAACTGCACGGCACGATGCGGCGCGTGTTCTGCACACGGTGCGGGCAGGTCTTCGACCGTCGCGACCTCGCCGAACGTGTCGAGGCGGACAATCCGTGGATCCTCGTGCCCGAGAACGTCCCCCTCGGCCCGGACGGCGATGTCCTGCCCGAGAGCACGGCGGGCTTCCGCATCCCCGCCTGCACGGTGTGCGAGGGGATGCTCAAGCCCGACGTGGTCTTCTTCGGCGAGTTCATCCCCGCCGAGAAGTTCCGCGAGGCCGAGCAGCTGGTCAAGGCCAGCGACGCGCTCGTGATCGCCGGCTCCTCACTCGTGGTCAATTCCGGCATCCGCCTGCTCGAGCGCGCCCGCCGTCGGCGTCTGCCGATCGTGATCGTCAACCGGGGAGCGACGCGCGCCGACCATCGGGCGACGGTCAAGATCGACGCCGGCACGAGCGAAGTCCTGCAGGCCCTCGCCGACGGTCTCACGCCTCCCCCGGCGGACCGCGGCACCCCGCGACGCGCATAGGCTCGACGGGTGACACTGCTGACGCTCGTCCGCCACGGCGAGACCGACTGGAACCGCGACCGCCGCATCCAGGGTGCGACCGACATCCCGCTGAACGACACCGGGCGCGCCCAGGCGCGCGAAGCCGCGGCCGCGCTGAGCGGCGACATCGTCGTCGCGAGCGATCTGTCCCGCGCCCGCGAGACCGCCGAGATCATCGCGGAGGGTCTCGGCCTGCCGTCGCCGCGTCTGTACGCCGGCCTGAGGGAGCGCGCGTACGGCGAGGCCGAAGGCGTGGAGGCCGCGGAGTTCATCCGCCGCTGGGGAGACTGGCACAGCGCCGAGATCCCCGGCGCGGAGCCCTGGCCCGTGCTGCGCGCCCGCGGACTGAGCGCGCTTTCCGCCGTGGTGCGGGACGCCCGCGTCGCGACGGCGCCCGCGGCGGCATCCGTCATCGTGGTGACCCACGGTGCGCTCATCCGCGAGCTCATCCGTCACGCCACCGGAGGCGAGCTGCCGCCGATCGGCGAGCGGCTGCCGAACGGCTCGGCGTACACGATGCTGTACGAGCGCGAGCGGCTGCGACTGCTGTCGTACGCGGGGGCGACGACCGCCTAGGCTCTCCGCATGGCGGCGACGACCACGGTCGAGGAGTACATCGCGGGCTTCCCGCCCGAGGTGGCCGAGCGGCTGCAGCGGATCCGCGAGCTGATCGTGGCCGAGGTGCCCCCTCCGGCGGAGGAGAAGATGCGCTATGGCATCGCCGCCGTCATGCTGGGCGGTCGCTACGCCCTGCACTACGCCGGCTGGAAGAAGCACATCGGGCTGTATCCCGTGCCCGTCCTCGACGAGCCGCTCGAGAGCCGGGTGCGGCCGTACCGCGCGGAGAAGGACTCCGTGGTCTTCCCGCACGACGCGCCGATCCCGTACGAGCTCATCGGCGCCGTCGCGCACGCCGTCGTCGTGCGGCGGACCGCTCAGTCCGCGGGCGACTGACTCCGCCGGAGGACCGCGCGCGCGTGCGCGAGCACGGGGCCGTCGACCATGCGCCCTTCGTACGTGAAGGCGCCGCCGTTCGTCTCGGCGGCCGAGAGCACGCCGCGCGCCCAGGCGACCGCGCCCGGGTCGGGCCGGTACGCATCCCGGATGACCTCCACCTGGCTCGGGTGGATGCACGCGGTGGCGGCGAACCCGGATGCCGCGGCGTCGGCCGCTTCGATCGCCAGGCGCTTCGTGCCGGCGATGTCGAGGTGCACCGCGTCGATCGCCGCCTTCCCGCGCGCGCCTGCCGCGAGGAGAACGCGCGCCCGCGCGTGGCGCGCGACGTCGCGGTAGCGGCCGTTCGGCTTGCGGCTGCCCGTGCCGCCGAGGCTCGCCACGAGGTCCTCCGCGCCCCACATGAGCGCGGTCACCTGGTCGTGCGCGGCGAACTTCTCCGCCGCCGCGACGCCCCGTGCGGTCTCGCACAGCGCGATGACCTCGAATCGTCGATCGATGTCCTTGAGCTGCTTCACGCTCTCGGCCTTCGCGACCATCACGGTGCGGTAGTCGGTCTGCGACAGCGTGGCGAGGTCGGCCGCGAACGCATCGGTTCCGGGCGGGTTCACCCGCACGATCACCCGATCGGGGTCGAGATCGGCCTCGATGAGCGCGCCCCGGGCGCGCACGCGGGCTTCGGGTGCGACGGCGTCCTCGAGGTCGAGGATGACGGCATCCGCCCGCGCGAGCGCCTTGGCGAACCGTTCGGGGCGGTCGGCGGGGCAGAACAGGATCGCGGGTCCGTACGGGAAGTCGGTCATCAGGCCTCCTCGGCGGTGGTCGGCGTGGGACCGTGCGCCCCGTCGGGCTGCTCGCGGCACCACATGAGCGCGACACGCGTCGCCGTCGCGACGACGACACCGTCCTGATTGCGGCCGGTGTGCCGCATCGTGACGATCCCCTGGCCGGGCCGCGAGCCGGACGGACGTGCCGAGACGATCTCGGTCTCGGTGTACAGCGTGTCGCCGTGGAACAGCGGAGCGGGAAACGAGATGTCGGTGAGACCGAGCTGGGCGACGAGCGTGCCCTGGGTGATCTGGCCGACAGATGCCCCCACCATCGTGGCGAGGGTCCACATCGAGTTCATGAGCCGCTGCCCGAACGGCTGGGCGGCCGCGTACGCCGCGTCCAGGTGCAGCGCCTGCGCGTTCATCGTCAGCGACGAGAACAGGACGTTGTCGGCTTCCGTGGCGGTGCGCCCGGGGCGGTGCAGGTAGCGCGCCCCGACCTCGAACTCCTCGAAGTACAACCCGCGCTGCACGATGTCCCGTCCGTCGCTGTCCCGTCCGTCGCTGTCCCGTCCGTCGCTCACGGCATCACGCTACCCCGAGCGAGCGCGCGATCAGCAGCAGCTGCACTTCGCTCGTCCCCTCGCCGATCTCGAGGATCTTGGAGTCGCGGTAGTGCCGCGCGACGGGGTACTCGTTCATGAAGCCGTTGCCGCCGAAGATCTGGGTCGCGTCGCGCGCATTGTCCATCGCCGCATCGCTCGCCGTGAGCTTCGCGATCGCCGCCTCGACCTTGAACGGCTTGCCCGCGTCGCGCAGACGCGCGGCGTGGTGCCACGCCAGCCGTGCGTTGTGCACGCGCAGGCGCATGCGGGCGAGCATGAACTGGATGCTCTGGCGCGTCGAGAGCTGTTCACCGAACACCGTGCGCTTCTGCGCATAGTCGACGGCCGCCTCCAGGCACCCCTCGGCCGCACCGGTCGACAGCGCCGCGATCGCGATCCGGCCCTCATCGAGGATGTGCAGGAAGTTGGCGAATCCGCGGCCGCGCTCGCCGAGGAGGTTCTCCTCCGGCACCCGTGCGTCCTGGAAGGTGAGCGGATGCGTGTCGGACGCATGCCAGCCGACCTTGTCGTAGCCGGGCTCGACCGTGAAGCCCGGCGTGCCGCTCGGGATGATGATCGTGGAGATCTCCTTGCGGCCGTCCTGCTCTCCCGTCACAGCCGTGACCGTGACGAAGCGGGTGATGTCGGTGCCGGAGTTCGTGATGAACTGCTTCGATCCGTTGACGACCCACTCGCCGTCTTCGAGTCGCGCCGTGGTGCGGGTCGCACCGGCATCCGACCCGGCTTCGGGCTCCGTGAGGCCGAAGCCGGCCAGCGCGGTCCCCGCGAGCAGATCCGGGAGGAACTCGGCCTTCTGCGCGTCGGTGCCGAAGCGGTGGATGGGCATGGCGCCGAGGCTCACACCGGCCTCGAGCGTGATCGCGAGCGACTGATCCACTCGGCCGAGCGCCTCGATCGCGATGCAGAGAGCGAAGTAGTCGCCGCCCTGACCGCCGAACTCCTCGGGGAACGGCAGGCCGAAGAGCCCCAGTTCACCCATCTGCGCGACGACGTCCAGCGGCAGCGTCTTCGTGCGGTCGGCTTCGTACGAGCGCGGCGCGACCACTTCGTCGGCGAACTGCCGGACGAGTCCGGCGAGCTCGCGCTCGTCGTCGGTGAGGTCGTAGTTCTGCATGATGTTCCTTCGGTTGTCAGTCGGCGTCCGCGATGACGCGGGCGAGGATCTGGTCGCGGCGCACCTGATCGCCGATCGCCACCTCGACCGCTGCGACGCCGTCGTGCGGGGCGGTGACGGGGTGCTCCATCTTCATGGCCTCGATCGTGACGATGCGATCCCCTGCGCGCACGAGTGCTCCGGCGGTGACGTGGACGGCGACGACCGCTCCCGGCATCGGAGCGCGCAGCTCGGGGTGGGCGGCGCCGGCAGGACCCGCCTGCGACGCGAGGCGCCGATCGAGGGCATCGCGGCGGCTGAGGGGGCGCAGGCGGTGCGCGGCACCGTCCGCGTGGACCCACAGCACGCCGTCCGGGGCCGTCGCCAGGCGCGCACCCTCGGGCGCGCGACCGGGCGCGACGGAGGAGACGATCCCCCCCGCATCGGTCTCGAAGAGGTGGAGCGTCGGCCTGGCCGGTCCCCCGATACGCCGGCCGTCGCCGCTGCGCCAGAGGGCGGACGCGCCGTTCTCCGGAACGCGCACCGCCTGCGCGGCTGCCGCGGCAGCGGCGGCCGCGCCCACGGCGAGCGGGGTGGGTTCCGGATCCGTGAAGGGCGGCATCCGATCGATGAGTCCCGTGTCGAGGTCTCCCGCGCGCACGGCGTCGTCGGCCAAGAGTGCACGCAGGAAGGCGATGTTCGTCTCCACGCCCAGGAGGACGGTGCGGGCGAGCGCGTCATCGAGTGCGGCGAGCGCGGAGGCACGATCCGCCGCGTGCGTGATGACCTTCGCGATCATCGGATCGTAGTCGGCGGTGACCCGGCTGCCGCTTACCACGGCGGAGTCGGTGCGCGCGTCCGTCGCGGGTTCCCACACGAGCACGGGTCCGGTGGCGGGGAGGAATCCCCGCGCCGGCGTCTCGGCGTACACGCGCGCTTCGATCGCATGGCCGGTCAGGCGCACGTCCTCCTGCGCGAGCGGCAGACGCTCTCCCGCTGCGACACGCACCTGCAGCTCGACGAGGTCCAGGCCCGTCACGAGCTCGGTGACGGGATGCTCCACCTGCAGGCGCGTGTTCATCTCGATGAAGAAGAACTCCTCGGGCCGGTCCGCCGCGACGAGGAACTCCACCGTCCCGGCGCCGACGTAATCGACGCTCGCCGCCGCCGCGCACGCCGCCGCGCCGATCCGTTCGCGGGTCGCCGCGTCGATCACGGGCGACGGGGCCTCCTCGATCACCTTCTGGTGGCGACGCTGCAGCGTGCACTCGCGCTCGCCGAGGTGGATGACGGTGCCGTGCGCGTCGGCCATCACCTGCACCTCGATGTGGCGGGGGCGTTCGATGAGCCGCTCGAGGAGGAGCGTGTCGTCGCCGAAGGCCGCGGAAGCGACGCGCCGCGCGGTCGCGAGGGCTTCGGGCAGGTCGTCGACGGAGCGTACGACCTGCATGCCCTTTCCGCCACCACCCGCGGACGGCTTGATCAGGAGCGGATAGCCGACGTCCGCCGCGGCGGTCGCGATCTCGGCGTCGGAGAGCCCGGACGCGTCGATGCCGGGCACGACCGGCACTCCGCTCGCGAGCACATGCGCCTTCGAACGGATCTTGTCTCCCATGAGCTCCAGCGCGCGGCGGCCCGGACCGATGAACGCGATGCCGGCGTCGGCGCACGCGGCGGCGAAGTCCGCGTTCTCGGAGAGGAAGCCGTAGCCCGGGTGGATCGCCTGGGCGCCGGCATCCTTCGCCGCGGCGATGATCGCGGCACCGTCGAGGTAGGACTGCGCGGCCGCCGCCGGACCGATGCGGTACGCGGCGTCGGCGTCGCGGACGTGGGGCGCGTCGGCGTCGGCGTCGCTGTAGACGGCGACGGAGCGGATGCCGAGTCGGCGGAGCGTCCGGATCACGCGGCGCGCGATCTCGCCGCGGTTGGCGACGAGGACGGTGTCGAAGAGGCGGCCGTCGGGGGCGGGTGTGTCGTCGTGGCGCATGGGGATCACATCCGGAAGACGCCGAAGCGCGGGGCGGGAAGCGGGGCGCGCGAGACGACATCGAGAGCGAGCCCGAGCAGGTCGCGGGTGTCGGCGGGGTCGATGATGCCGTCGTCCCACAGCCGCGCGGTGGCGTAGAACGGATTCCCCTGTTCCTCGTACTGCGCGCGGATCGGGGCTTCGAAGTCGGACTGCTCCTCGGCGGACCACTCCTGCCCGCGCGCGTCGAGCTGATCGCGCTTGACGGTGGACAGGACGGATGCGGCCTGCGGACCCCCCATCACCGAGATGCGACTCGCCGGCCAGGTCCACAGGAACCGGGGAGAGTAGGCCCGTCCGCACATCGAGTAGTTGCCCGCGCCGAATGATCCCCCGATCACGACCGTGAGCTTGGGCACGCGGGTCGTCGCGACCGCGGTGACCATCTTGGCCCCGTCCTTCGCGATGCCGCCGGCCTCGGCATCCCGCCCGACCATGAATCCGGAGATGTTCTGCAGGAACAGCAGTGGGATGCCGCGCTGATCGCACAGCTCGATGAAGTGCGCGCCCTTCTGCGCGGACTCCGAGAACAGGACGCCGTTGTTCGCCAGGATGCCGACCGGGTGCCCGTGGATGCGCGCGAACCCGGTGACGAGAGTCTCGCCGTACGCGCGCTTGAACTCGTGGAACGAGCTGCCGTCGACCAGGCGGGCGATCACCTCGCGGACGTCGTACGGCTGGTTCACGTCGACCGGGACGACGCCGTACAGGTCATCGGGGTCCACCGCCGGGGCGACGGTCGCGAGGACGTCCCACGCCGGTTCGAGAGGAGGCGGCAGCGTGGCGACGATGTCGCGCACGATCTCGAGGGCGTGCTCGTCGTCTTCGGCGAGGTGGTCGACGACGCCGGATCGCGTCGCGTGCAACTCGCCCCCGCCGAGTTCCTCGGCGGTCACGATCTCGCCGATCGCCGCTTTCACGAGCGGCGGCCCACCGAGGAAGATCGTGCCCTGATCGCGCACGATCACGGTCTCGTCGCTCATCGCGGGGACGTACGCTCCCCCCGCGGTGCACGAGCCCAGGACCGCGGCGATCTGCGGGATGCGCTCGGCCGACATCCGCGCCTGGTTGAAGAAGATCCGGCCGAAGTGGTCGCGATCGGGGAACACCTCGTCCTGCATCGGCAGGAAGGCGCCTCCTGAATCGACGAGATAGATGCAGGGCAGACGGTTCTCCAGCGCGATCTCCTGCGCCCGCAGGTGCTTCTTCACTGTGAGCGGGTAGTAGGTGCCCCCCTTCACGGTGGCGTCGTTGCAGACGACCATGACGTGCCGACCGTGCACGAGGCCGATCCCGGCGATCACCCCGGCCCCCGGCGCCTCTCCGCCGTACATCCCCTCCGCTGCGAGGGGCGCGATCTCGACGAAGGGGCTCCCCTCGTCCAGCAGGCGGTCGATGCGGTCACGGGGCAGCAGCTTGCCCCGGGCGACATGCCGTTCGCGGGATGCGGCCGGACCTCCGACCGACACCTCGGCCAGGCGCGCGCGAAGCCGCTCGGCGAGGGCGGACTGCGCGTCGCGCGTGCGGGCGAACGCGTCGTCGTGCGCGACCGCGCTGTGCAGTGCCGGGCCTCCTGGCGTCATGTCATCTCCGTCGACGTCACGATCGGATCACGTCGGTTGTCCCGCCGGGATCGCAGTGGTTAGTGTTCACTAACTGAGTCTTCAGGTTAGCGAGGATTAACTGAAATGACAAGCGGTCCGACCGAGCGCGATCGGGCGAAAGCCGACCGCCAGGCTGCGATCCTGCACGAGGCGGCGCGGCTGTTCGCGCAGCGCGGCTTCAGCGGTGTGAGCCTCGAAGAGATCGGCGCCGCCGTCGGGGTGAGCGGCCCCGCGGTCTACCGGCACTTCGCGAACAAGCAGGCTCTGCTGAGCGCGATCCTCGTGCGCGTGAGCGAACGACTGCTCAGCGGCGGGCGGCAGGTCATCGCCGAAAGCGGCTCCCCGGCCGCGCAGCTGGACGCCCTCATCCGCTTCCACGTGGACTTCGCACTGACCGACGCCGACGTGATCCGGGTGCAGGACCGCGATCTCGCGAGCCTGAGCGAGGAGGACCGCAACACCGTGCGCCGCCTGCAGCGCGCATACGTCGAGCTCTGGATGGAGGTGCTGGGCGGCATCCACCCGGATCGGACGGATGCCGAACTGCGCGTCCGGGCGCACGCGTGCTTCGGCCTGATCAACTCGACGCCGCACAGCGTGCGCCGCGCGCGGTCGGCGCCGGCGGACAGCACGGTGCGCGCGATCCTCGAGTCCATGGCATCGGCCGCCCTGACGGCCTGAGTGCTCTCGGCGACCTCTAGGCTGGTCGCACCATGCCGAAGGATGCCCCGGGGGGCGGCGCTGATGCGGCACACTCCGCCGACCCCGCACACCCCGCTGACCCCGCCCACGCGACGGATCGCGAGCCGCGCGCGGAGGACCTCGTCCCGTCGCGCCGCGACTTCCTGAAGGTCGGCGGCATCGCCGCGGCGGGCCTCGTCGTGGGCGGCGGGGCCGGCGCGGCCGCGGGCGCGTCGATCGGCCATGCGGTCGGCTACGAGGAGGGCGCCCTGGACTACGGCGCGCTCAGTCCGCGCTCCGTGCCGGGCTTCGACCACGTCGTGGTGCTCATGGGCGAGAACCGGTCGTTCGACAACCTGCTGGGCTGGCTCTACACGCCCGACACCCTCCCGGAGGGCCAGACCTTCGACGGTCTCGCGTTCGGCGACTACGCGAACCTCGCCCCCACGGGCGAGCGGATCGCCGCACACACGTATGAAGGCGCGACCGACGTCATCATGGGGCAGCCCAACCCCGACCCGGGCGAAGAGTTCCCCCACGTGAACACCCAGCTGTTCGGGACGGTGATCCCCGCGTCGAACGCCTCGAGTCAGATCGGGGCCATGACGGCGCCGTACAACGCGCCCGCATCCGGCACCGCGCCGTCGATGGAGGGCTTCGTCCAGGATTACTGGAACAACTACATCCGCGGCAGCGGCAAAGCCCCGACGCTCGATGTCGCCGGGCAGATCATGGGCGGCTTCTCGCCGGAGCAGCTTCCCGTCCTGTCCACCCTCGCGCGCGAGTTCGCCGTGTACGACGCGTGGTTCGCCGCCGTCCCCTCGCAGACGTACTGCAACCGCTCGTTCTTCCACGCCTCGACCTCGCACGGCTTCGTCACGAACAAGCTCGGCGGGGGCTACAACAAGTGGCTCGACGCCGACCCCGTCCCGACGATCTTCGACCGGCTCGAGGAGGCCGGCATCTCGTGGAAGGTGTACTTCGACGAGATGCAGCTCGTGTCCCTCACCGGAGTGCAGCACGCACCGTCGCTGGAGAAGTACTGGCGGACGGAGCACTTCGGCCACATGTCGGAGTTCTACGAGGATGCCGCCGCCGGCAGGCTTGCCGCCTACTCGTTCATCGAGCCGCGCATGGTCTACAACCACAACGACTTCCACCCGCCCTTCGGTGTGTTCCGCACGAGCGATGTCGATGGTCGGATGATCGTGGACTCGGCGGTCTCCGATGTGCGGGCCGGCGAGAAACTCGTCGCGAGTGTGTACGACGCCATCAAGCAGAGTGCGACTCCGGACGGCTCCCATGCGATGAACACACTCCTGCTCATCACGTTCGACGAGCACGGCGGCACATACGACCATGTCCCCCCGCCGAGCGCGACCCCGCCGACCGCGGACGCCCCACCCGGCGAAATGGATTTCCGGTTCGACCCGCTCGGGCTGCGCGTCCCGGCGATCGCCGTGTCGGCGTACACACGCGCCGGCACGATCATCCATGACGAGATGCACCACGGCTCCGTGATCGCGACGCTCTCACGACTGCACGGTCTGCGTCCCCTCACCCGGCGTGACGCCGGGGCGAACGACCTGTTCAACGCCGTGAACCTGCAGGTGCCGCGCGACCCGCGCACGTGGCCGGTCGTCCACCCGATGTACATCCCGCCGAACCCGCAGGACGAGGACAGGATCGACCCTTCGGCCTCCCCGCACAAGGACAAGCCGCTGAGCCCTCCCGGGCGCGGACTGCTCGGGCTGCTGCTCGCGAAGTACGCCGGCGCGTCGGACGGCAAGGAGCCGCTCACGTTCGAAGAGGCGTACAACACGCTCCGCAAGCACGGACTCGGACTCTTCTACCCCAAACGCGTCTGAGGAAGCGCCGTCGTCCACACCCGGGGGCGCGCTATCGGCTCGCTCCCCGGGAGGGATGGATCAGCGCAGCAGCATCGCCCGCCCGGGCTCTTCGAGCACGTCCGCGACCGCGCGCAGGAAGCGCGCTCCCTGCTCGCCGTCGACGAGGCGGTGGTCGAACGACAGGCTCAGTGTCATGACGTCGCGCAGCGCGATCTCGCCGCGGTGCTCCCATGGCTGCCGTCGCGCCGCGCCGAGCGCGAGGATGCCGGCCTCACCCGGATTGAGGATCGGGGTTCCGGCATCCACTCCGAACACCCCGACGTTCGTGATCGAGAACGTGCCGCCGCTCATCTCCGCGGGAGTGGTCTTGCCGGCACGCGCGACCTCCGCGAGCCGCCCGATCGCATCCGCGAGATCGACGACCGTCATGTCCTGCGCGTCGCGGATGTTGGGCACGACCAGACCACGTTCGGTCGCCGCGGCGATGCCGAGGTTCACGTAACGGTGCTGCACGATCACGCCGTTGTCGGCATCCCAGCGCGAATTGAGCGTCGGGTGGTGCGGCAGGGCGAGGCACACCGCCTTCGCGGCGATCGCCATCACGCCGATGCGGTGACCCGCCAGGGCGCGGTCTGCGCGCAGCGAGGCGATGAGCTCGCTCGTGGCCGTGACGTCGACCGTCAGGAACGTCGTGACGTGCGGGGCCGTGAAGGCACTGCGCACCATCGCGTCCGCCGTGTGCTTGCGCACACCCCGGATCGGGATGCGGGTGGTGCGGTCCCCCGTGTCGGGCGCGGTGGTCGACGCGGGCGCAGCGGCGGGCGCCGCGGCCGCGGCCCGGTCGGCCGTCGCGACGCGCGCCGCGTACGACTCGACGTCGGCGCGCGTGATCAGACCCGTCGCGCCCGACGCCTCGACCAGCGCGAGGTCGACGCCGAGCTCTTTCGCGAGCTTG
>CAYOQY010000050.1:8462-17688 GCA_964406225.1 uncultured Microbacterium sp. | reverse complement strand
AGGAATTCGAGCTGCTCGAAGTGCTCATGCGCAACGCGGGTCGCGTGCTCACCCGCGGCCAGCTGATCGATCGCGTGTGGGGCACCGACTACTTCGGCGACACCAAGACCCTCGACGTGCACATCAAGCGCATCCGTTCGCGCATCGAGGAGCACCCGAGCGATCCGACGATGCTCATGACGGTCCGCGGGCTCGGCTACCGCTTCGAGGCCTGACGCACGTCGCGCCGGTCGCGCGTTTCAGGGCGCTTCGGGGTCAGGGGAGGAAGACGCCGTAGTAGTCGAGCGCGCCGTCGAGGACCGGGACGTCGAACAGCACGCCCTCGGCGTCGCCGGACTGGAAGAACATCGGCAGGTTGCGGCCGGGGACGGTGTCGATGCCTTCGAGCAGCAGCGGCTCGGTCTCCTCGGTGCCCAGGCTCACCGTGGTGCGCGCGGGCACACGGATCGTCTCGGACGACTTCGACGCCCCCTCGCCCCACTCGATGTTGAGCGTGTGGGCGTCGTCGGTCGCGTTCACGATCGCCGCGATCAGGTTGCCGTCGACGCCCTCTTCGTCGGTCACGACCAGTGCGTTGCGGACCTGCAGCGGACCGGAGTCGGGGATGTTCACGCCGTCAGAGGGCGAGTAGGGGATCTGCGTCGCCTGCGTGGACAGCATGGCGCAGCCCGTCGTTCCCAGGACCACCAGGGCGCTGAGGGCGAGCGAGGCGAAAAGGCGCGATTTCACGGATCCTCCTGGGACGGATGACGGCATCCTGATCATTCTAGGGGGACGCGGTCGGCGACGCGGGGGCCGCGCCTCGTGGGCGCGCGCGAGTGCGCGCAGACGGTGGGGGAGAGCGTGGACGGACGCCGAGCGCGGGCTGGGCGGCGAACCTTACCGCATCTTCGCCTGTGGTATCCTGGAGGTTGCCGAAAGGACATAACTCCATGCTTTTTGAGGTTGGCGAAACGGTCGTCTACCCCCACCACGGGGCCGCGACGATCATCGAAGTCAAGGACCGGGTCATCAAGGGCGAGACCAAGAGATATCTCAAGCTCAACGTGACTCAGGGCGATCTGGTCATCGAGGTCCCGGCGGAGAATGTCGACCTCGTCGGCGTTCGCGACGTCATCGGCAAAGAGGGTCTCGACCGGGTCTTCGAAGTGCTGCGCGCCCCTTTCACCGAGGAGCCGACGAACTGGTCCCGCCGCTACAAGGCGAACCTCGAGAAGCTCGCGTCCGGCGACGTCATCAAGGTGAGCGAGGTCGTGCGCGACCTGTGGCGCCGCGATCAGGACCGCGGCCTGTCGGCCGGAGAGAAGCGCATGCTCGCCAAGGCGAAGCAGATCCTCATCTCCGAGCTCGCGCTCGCCGAGAAGACGGACGAAGAGCAGGCCGGCGCGATCCTCGATGAGGTTCTGGCGTCTTAGCGACAGCCGCTGATCGCGCGATAGCGTGAGGGCGTGACCATCACGCCAGTGCCGCGCATCGCGGTCATCGTCGTCGCGGCCGGATCGGGAACGCGTCTGGGCGCGAGCCTGCCGAAGGCGTTCGTCGGAATCGACGAGCACTCCATGCTGCGGCACGCGCTTGCGCGCGTGTTCGACGTGCCCGAGGCGCAGGTCGTCGTCGTCGCACCGGCGGGTCGCGAGGGCGACGCGCTCACCGACGCGATCGCCGCAGCCGGCAACGCGCGCGACCTCGTCTCGGTCGTCACGGGTGGCGACTCGCGCCAGGCGTCCGTCGCGGCGGGACTCGACGCGCTCTGGGGCGACGTCGAGATCGTGCTCGTGCACGACGCCGCGCGTGCGCTCACGCCGCCCGAGGTCTTCGCGCGTGTGATCGCGGGAGTGGATGCCGGGAGCGCGGGCGTCATCCCGGTGCTGCCGGTCATCGACACGATCAAGCGGGTCGACGGCGAGCGGATCGTCGCCGGAGTCGACCGGTCCGAGCTCTCGGCCGCGCAGACGCCGCAGGGTTTCCGGCGCGACATCCTCGTCGCCGCGTACCGGGCCGCCGAGGAGGAGTACACCGACGACGCCGCGCTCGTGGCGGCGGCCGGACACGACGTGACGGTGGTCGAGGGCGACGCGCTCGCGTTCAAGATCACCACGCCCGCGGACCTCGATCGTGCGCGGTCGCTCGTGGCGCGGCATCCGCTCTCCCCGACATCGGCGCACCTCGACGATCCCGTCGCGGTCCCCCGGGTCGGGATGGGCACGGATGTGCACGCGTTCGGTGGAGACGGATCGCTGTGGCTCGCGGGTCTGGAGTGGCCGGGGGAGCCCGCGCTGTCGGGACACTCCGATGGCGACGCCGTCGCCCACGCGATCGTCGATGCGCTCCTGTCCGCCGCGGGGCTCGGCGACATCGGCACGCACTTCGGCACCGATCATCCCGAGTACGCGGGCGCGCATGCCGACGCGTTCCTCTCGCGCACGGTCGCGCTGCTCGGCGAGGCCGGCTGGCGCGTGGGCAACGTCGCGGTCCAGGTGCAGTCGAACCGGCCGCGCTTCGCTCCCCGGCGGGCCGAAGCCGAGGCCGTGCTGTCGGCCGCCCTCGGAGGAGCATCGGTGTCGGTGTCGGCGACGACGACCGACGGACTCGGTTTCACGGGACGCGGCGAAGGCGTCTCGGCGTTCGCGACGGCGCTCATCGTCCCCGCCTGAGGAGATCCCTGAGGCGCTCCATCGGAGCGCGCGGTCAGAGGCGACGCGTCATGAAGACCGAGTACGGGTCTTCCGCGTAGCCCTCGAACGGGCCGCATGGCACGAATCCCTCGCTCTCGTACAGCCGCTGCGCCGGCACGAAGTCGTCGGGCGTCCCGGTCTCGAGCCACAGGCTCGTCATACCGCGCGAACGCGCGGTCTCCACGATGTGGCGCAGCAGTGCGCGCCCCACCCCGGTTCCGCGGAAGCGGTCGTCCACCCTCATCGACTTCAGTTCGCCGCGATCGGCATCCATCGCCTTGAGCGCGCCGATCCCCGCGAGCTCGCCGTCGATCCACGCCGACCAGAACGTGATCGAGGGATGCCGCAGCCCGTCGATGTCGAGGGCGTGGACGCTCTCGGGGGGAGAGGTCTGGTGCATGCCGTCGAGGTGGAGGGCGATGAGGCGGCGGGTGGCCTCGCCCGACAGGTCGTCCTCGTGGATCTCGATCGCCGCCACGATCACGCCTCCACGGCGAAGGGCTTCGGGTCGCGCGAGCGCGACCCCCACGCGAGCAGGGCGAGGCCGGTCGCGAGCACGACGAGACCGACGACGGCGAGCACCGACAGGCGCTCGCCGAGCACGACGATCCCCAGGAGCGCGGCGGTGAGCGGCTCGCCGAGCGTCAAGGTCGCGGCCGTGGCGGCGGTGAGACCGCTGAGTCCCCAGGTGAACAGGACGTAGGCGATCGAGATCGTCGCCAGGCCCAACCACAGGGCCATGGTGAGGCCGCTGGGCGTCGCCAGCCACGACACGTCGACGAACGGCAGGAAGAGCGCGAAGATCACGGCGCTGCTCGCGCCCATCGCGCCGACGACCGTGAACGGGTCCCAGCCGGCGTCGAGCAGTCGGCGCTGGGCGTTCGCGATGACGGCGAACGACGCGCCGGCTCCGATCGAGCCGAGCAGTCCGACCGGATCCGTGCCGCCGGAGACACCCGCGCCGCCGGCCTCGCCGCCGAAGCCGAGGAGGACCACGCCGAGCGTCGCGACGCCGGTCGCGATCATCCACGTGACCGACGGCATCCGTCGTGTGAGGGCCCACTCGAGCAGTCCCGCGAGGATCGGCGCGGAGCCGAGGGCGACGACCGTCCCCACGGCGACGCCGTTGCGCTCGGTGCCGAGGAAGAAGAGCGGCTGGTACAGCGCGAGGCACGCGCCCGTCAGCACCATGAGCCCGAGCGCTTTCGCGCTGAGCCGCGGCAGGGGGGCGGCATCCGCGCGCCGGCGATGCCGGGCCGCGAGGGTGAACGCGATGAGCGCCAGGCCCGTGCCGCCGATGACCATGCGCATCACGCCGACCGACAGCGGCGTCGTACCGTCGGGCCCGAGGGCCATCGAGGTGCCCGTCGTCCCGAACAGCAGCGCGGCGGCGAGGACGGCGAACACGTGCACCATCCAGTTCTACAGGCACCGGCATCCGTCGCGGGAATCGCGCAGAGGTAGGTGCCCGTCACGCCCAGGTTCGGCGCGGACCCCGCCGGTAGGCTGGTGCAGTGACACCCGGTACCCCGCCCGTGAGGCTCTACGACACCGAAGCGCAGGCGCTGCGCGATTTCGTGCCGCTCGACCCCTCGAACGTGACGGTGTACGTCTGCGGTCCCACGGTGCAGTCCGGTCCGCACGTCGGGCACCTGCGCGGGGCGCTGAGCTTCGACATCCTGCGGCGCTGGCTCGCCCATCGCTTCGGGCGCGTCACGTTCGTGCGCAACGTCACCGACATCGACGACAAGGTGCTCGTGAACGCGACCGCGACCGAGCCGTGGTGGGCGCTCGCCTACCGCATGGAGCTCGAGTTCTCGCGCGCGTACGCCGCGATCGGCATCCTGCCGCCCACGTACGAGCCGCGGGCGACCGCCTCGATCCCGCAGATGCAGGAGCTCATCGCGCGCCTGATCGACGCCGGGCATGCGTACGCCGCGAACGGCGACGTCTACTTCGACGTGCGGTCGTGGCACGACTACGGCCGCCTCACCCGCCAGTCGCTCGACGCGATGGAACCGGCTCAGGATGCCGATCCCCGCGGCAAGCGGGACCCGCGCGACTTCGCGCTGTGGAAGGGCGCGAAAGAGGACGAACCCCACAGTGCCGTGTGGGACTCGCCGTGGGGCCCGGGCCGGCCGGGCTGGCACATCGAGTGCTCCGCGATGTCACGCCGCTACCTCGGTCCGGAGTTCGACATCCACGGCGGCGGCCTCGACCTGCGCTTCCCGCACCACGAGAACGAGCTCGCCCAGTCCACCGCGGCGGGCGATCCGTTCGCGCGCTACTGGGTGCACAACGGCCTCGTCACGGTCGGCGACCAGAAGATGTCGAAGTCCCTCGGCAACTTCCTGCTCGCCGACGACGTGCTGCGCGACCGCGACCCGCTCGTCGTCCGCTACGCGCTCGCTGCGGCGCACTACCGCTCGAGCCTCGACATCTCCGGCTCGTCGTTCGACGAGGCCGAGACGGCGCTGGACCGCATCCGGACGTTCCTCGAGCGCGCCGTCCGGGTGCTGCAGCGGGATGCGGACGACGTGCGGATCGCGGCCGCCGTGCCCGACCGCTTCGCGGCCGCGATGGACGATGACCTCGGAGTGCCGCAGGCGCTCGCCGTGATCCACGAGACCGTGCGGACCGGCAACGCCGCGCTCGATGCCGGCGATATCGCGGCGACGACCCGGGCGTTCGCCGACGTCGCCGTCATGACCGGTCTGCTCGGCATCGATCCGCTCGATCCGGCCTGGGGGTCGGCCTCGGCGGGCGCCGAGGCCACCGCTCTGGACGCCCTGGTCCGGAGCCTCATCGCCCAGCGCGCCGATGCGCGCGCGGCCAAAGACTGGGCCGCCGCCGATCGCATCCGCGACGCGGTGACGGCCGCGGGCATCACGCTCGAAGACACGAACGACGCGACACATTGGAGTATCCATGGCCGGTAAGCCGGGGCGCCCGGGCGCCAGCAAGGGCAAGAAGGGCCCCACGAAGGGCACGGGCGGCAAGAACAAGCGGTCCCTCGAGGGTCGCGGTCCGACGCCGAAGGCCGAAGACCGCGCGTGGCACCCTGCGGGCAAGCGCAAGGCCGCCCAGGAGCGCTACGCGGCCGCGGGAGGCAAGGGCAAGCCCGCCGGCCAGCCGCAGTCGCGCCCGCGCGCCGCGAAGAAGGACGACGACACCGAGACGGTCACCGGCCGCAACTCGGTGCTCGAGGCGCTGCGGGCGAAGATCCCGGCGACGGCGTTCTACATCGCCCAGCGCGTCGAGATGGACGACCGCGTGAAGGAGATGCTCTCGATCGCGACGCATCGCGGCATCCCGGTGATGGAGGTCACGCGGCCCGAGCTCGACCGCATGGCCGGCTTCGACGGCGTGCACCAGGGCGTCGCGCTCAAGGTGCCGCCGTACGAGTATGCGCACCCGCAAGACCTGCTCGAGACGGTGATCGACCGGGGCCAGACCCCGCTGTTCGTCGCGCTCGACGGCGTGACCGATCCGCGCAACCTCGGCGCGATCATCCGTTCCACCGGTGCCTTCGGCGGCCACGGTGTGATCCTGCCGCAGCGCCGCTCGGCCAGCGTCAACAGCGCGGCGTGGAAGACGAGCGCCGGCGCGGCCGCGCGCATCCCGGTCGCGATCGCCCCCAACCTCACGACGACGCTCAAGGAGTTCAAGAAGCAGGGTGTGTTCGTGCTCGGTCTCGACGGCGGTGGGGATGTGTCGCTTCCCGACCTCGAGCTCGCCGACCGGCCCGTCGTGATCGTCGTCGGCTCGGAGGGCAAGGGGCTGTCGCGCCTCGTGGGAGAGACGTGCGACCAGATCGTCTCGATCCCGATCGACGCGGCCACGGAGTCGCTGAACGCCGGCATCGCGGCATCCGTCGCGCTCTACCAGGTCTCCACCCTGCGCGCCCCTCGCGCGGAGTGAGTCCGAGGGTGCATCCGCGGGAATGAATCCCGCGGCGGGGCGCTTGCTCTCCCTGACCCCGTCGAAAGGAACAGCATGACCCGCATCGCCGTCATCGGAGGAACCGGATACGCCGGCCGCCACATCGTCGCGGAGGCCGTCGACCGCGGCCACACCGTCGTCTCGGTGGCACGGTCCGTGCACGCGGAGCGCGTGGAAGGGGCGACCTACATCGAGGGCACGCTCCTGGACGTGCCCGGCCTCGTCGCGGAGCTCCAGGGCGTCGACGTCGTCGTCTCGACCGTCCCGGCCCGCGGTGACATGCTCGGCAAGGTGCGCACCGGTGTGGCGGAGCTCGTCGCCGCCCTCCCCGCGAACGTCCGCGTCGGCGTGATCGGCGGTGCCGGCGGCAGCCTCGTCGCTCCCGGCGGGCCCCGCGTAGTCGACCTCGACTCCTTCACCGAGGAGTACAAGCCCGAGGCGCTCGAGGCGATCGACATCCTCACCGACCTGCAGGAGTCCGATCACGGGCACGACTGGTTCTATATCCACCCCGCCGGCGGATTCGGCGCGTGGAACCCCGGCGAGCGGACCGGCGCGTACCGCGACGGCGGCGACGTGATCGTCACCGACGCCGACGGGGAGTCGTTCATCTCCGGACCCGACCTGGGTGTCGCGGTCGTCGACGAGATCGAGCAGCCGAAGCACTCGCGCGAGCGCTTCACCGTCGGGTACTGACGCTCAGCGCAGGCCCGTCAGCGCGTCCGCGAGGGCGGGGGAGGGCTCGATCACTCCGCCCTCCACCTCCCTCGCGAGGCGCACGATCTCGGCGTTGACCGGTGTCGGGATGCCGAGGCGCGCGCCTTCCGCCACGACGAGGCCGTTGATGTCCTCGGCCTCGCTGCGCCGGCCCTTGCGCCAGTCCTGCAGCACCGTCGTCGTCGCCCCGGCGACCACGAAGCGGTCGTAGAGGATGTCGAGCATGCGCTCGACCAGGGCGTCGGGTTCGGAGAGGTCGCGCTCGTCGAGTCCGAAGATCGGCAGCATCCCGTGCCCGCGCGCCCGTCCGACCGCGAGGGCCTCGCGACCGGCCTCGACCATGGTCGCCCGCATCCCGGGCACGTCGATCGCGTCGAGCATCGGAGCCGCCAGCAGGGCGGTCGGCACGAGCACCGAGGCGTTGCTCACGAGCTTCATCCACTTGGCCGAGGCGATGTCGTCGAAGCGGGCGACCGTGCCCGCATGGGCGAGCAGCTCCGCGACCCGGTCGCCGCGCGCGGCCGCGTCCACGGCGAACCACGAGCGCTCAGGCGGCGTGTGCCGGTGGACCACGCCCGGATGAGTCATGGTCGCCGACACTTCGATCACGGTCCCCACCGTCCGGTCCTCGCCGACCGCGGCCGCCACGGCATCCGTCGTGAGGCCGTTCTGCACGGCCGCGACCACGCCGTCGGGGGCGAGGACCGACGAGATCAGCTCGGCCGCCCACCGGGTGTCGTACGCCTTCATCACGACGAGTACGGCATCGAAGGGATGCCGCACCTCGGCGACCTCGCACAGGTGCAGGACCTCCGGGCGCACCGTCTTCGTCGCATCCGGCTGGATGATCGTGAGGCCGTCGGCGCGCATCGCCTCGACGTGCGCGGGCCACTGCTCGACGAGCGTCACGTCGACGCCGACCTGCAGCAGGTCGGCTCCGATCGACGAGCCGTTCGCGCCTGACCCGAGGACGGCGACCCGGAGTCCTGACCCGCTCACTTCTTGTACTGGTAGGGGTTGTAGAGCACCTCGGTCTCGGGGATCTCGGGGTTCTGGCCCGCCAGCCAGTCATCGCCGACCTCGCTCTGCAGGTACGACACGGTCTCCCCGAGCTTGGCCTTGACGCCGGCGAGGTCTCCCGCGACGACCTTGCCCTCGGACTTGATGACCTCGCCGCCGACCACGACCGTGTGCACGTCGCCGCGCTGCGCCTGGTAGACGATCTGTCCGTACGGGTTGATCAGCGGTGCCCACGTGGGGGAGTCGTCGTTCTTCAGCAGGACCACGTCACCGAGCTTGCCGACCTCGAGCGAGCCGATCTCGGACTCCTTGCCGATCGCCAGGGCGCCTCCGCGCGTGGCCATGGCCACGACGTCCTCGGCGCGCAGCTTCACGTGCGTGACGGTCTCGGCGGGGTCGAGCAGATGAGCGCGGTAGTGCTCGAGGGCGCGGTCGGCGTTGACCGTCGCACGCATCGCCGCGAACAGATCCGCGCTGAACCACACGCTCGTGTCGACCGACAGCGAGGCGGGGATCCCGTAGCGGCGGAGCTGATGCACCGGCGGGTATCCCTGCCCGCACGTGTCCTCCGACTCCGTGGCCAGGGAGACGTTGCCGCCGGTCGCGGCGATCTTCTGGTAGGACTCGGCGGAGAGCGAGGCGGCGTGCACGTACGTGTAGCCCTCTTTCATCACGCCGGCGTCGTACGCGTTCTTGATCCCCCAGTCGTTCGTCGCGCCCCACACGCCCGCGTGGGTGGTGACGGCCAGGCCGAGTTCTTCCGCCGCCCGGTAGGCCGCCAGCTCGGGGAAGTTCTCGTCCTGGTTCGGGACGTCGAAGGCGATCTGGGTGCCGAACATGCGCGAGTCGTCCCGTGAGCGCTCGAGCAGGGC
>CAYOQY010000050.1:5396-8362 GCA_964406225.1 uncultured Microbacterium sp. | reverse complement strand
GCGCCGTAGGCACGCATCGCCGTCTGCCACATGTGCCGGTGCGTGTCGACCATGCCGGGCATCACGATGCCGCCTTCGGCGTCGATCGTGAATGCGTCGTCCGGTGCGTTGACGTCGACACCGACCTCCGCGATCTTGCCGTCCTTCACGAGGACGTCACCGCGGTTCAGCACGGTGCGGGAGTCGTCCATGGTGAGGACGATTCCGTTCTTGAAGAGGATCGGCTGGCCCTTCTGAGGGGTCGGCTTGTCCGTCATCGCTCATCTCCTTCGATCAGCAGGGGGAGGCGGATCGGTTTCCGCCGTCGCCGAAGTGTATTCGTTCGACTGCACAAGCGTAAAGTGATCCTGCACACTTGCGGCGCGCCGCACCCGTTTCGGACGAGGAGTCTCATGATCCTGCACCTGGCCGTCTTCACCTGGAAGAGCGACGTCACCCCTGAGGACGTGGCTGAGCTCACCCGCGAGCTGACCGCGATGGCCGAGGCCATCCCGGCACTGCGGCAATACCACTGCGGAGAGAACCTCCGCCTGCGACCGAGCGACGCCGACTATGCGGTCGCCGCGGTCGTCGACGACGCGGACGGCCTCACGGCCTACCTCGATTCGGATGCGCACAAGAGCGTGTACGACCGCATCCTCGGGCGGATGGTCGAGAGCCGCCAGGCAGCCCAGCTCGACGTGGACCTGGCCGGCTGACCCGTGCGCGCGGCGGTTCTGCACGCGCTCGGAGATCTGCGGATCGAAGAGAGGCCGATACCGCACCCCAGTCCCGGAGAGGTGCTCGTGCGGGTCACCGTGTGCGGCGTGTGCGGCACGGACGCGGTCGAGTGGGATCGAGGGCTCCTGTCGACCCCGCCCGTCGTGCTCGGGCACGAGTTCACCGGCGTGGTCGAGCAGCTCGGCGAAGGCGTCTCCGAGCCGCGCATCGGGGCCACGGTCGTGTGCGGGGCGGGCATCTCGTGCGGCTCGTGCCGCGCGTGCCTCAGCGGTCGCACCAATCTGTGCCGCACATATCGGACGGCGGGTCTGCAGGTGGACGGCGGGCTCGCCGGGTACGTCGTCGTGCCCGCGAGCACACTGCTCGACGTGACCGATTCAGGGCTGTCGTACGACACGCTCGCTCTCGCGCAGCCGATGTCGATCGCGGTGCACGTCGTGCGCCGCAGCGGGCTGCGGGCGGGTGATGAGGCGGTGATCGTGGGGATCGGCGGGATCGGCGCGTTCATCGTGGTCGCCGCGGCGGCGACCGGGGCCCGGGTGACCGCCGTCGCGCGCGACGACGATCGGCTCGCGCTCGCGAGTCGTCTGGGCGCGGCGGACGGCATCCGCAGTGGCGAGGTGCCCCTGCGTGAGGCGCTGCGCGAGCGGCACATCGAGCCCGACGTCCTGTTCGAGGTCAGCTCGTCCGCCGATGCGCTCGCCGAGGTGATCGACGCCGCCCCGCGCGGGGCGGTCATCGTCCCGGTCGGCGTGCAGAAGCAGCCGACCGCGGTGTCGCTGCGGGACCTCACCCTGAAAGAGAACTCGCTCGTGGGCAGCGTCGCCCACGTGGTCGCGGACGATCTGCCCGAAGCCGTGCGTCTGCTGGGCGCCCGCACTGACTGGTCGGATGTCGCCGGTGAGGTGATTCCGCTGGATCAGCTCGTCGAACGCGGACTGCGACCTCTGCGGGACGGTCGGGCCATGCAGATCAAGACGCTCGTGGATCCGTGGGCGGACGCCGTGCGCCCCGCCGTCCACGGCAGATGACCCACCGGCTTCAGGTTCCGCGCAGTCGATCCATCGCCTGCAGCACGTCGACCGCGGACGCGGGTGGGTGTGCCTTCGCGGCGGGCGCCGCGATCGAGGGGGCGGCGGGCATCGCCTGATTCTGCTCACGACGACCGATGACGAACCAGATGCCGCGCGCGACGGCATCCCCGCGATTCGTGTACAGGTGCGGCCGGACCGAGTCGAAGTGGAGCGAGTCGCCGGGACGCAGGACGTAGGTGTCGAAGTCGAGTTGCAGGGTCAGCTCGCCCTCGAGCAGATACGCGTACTCGACGCCGGCGTGACGCATGAGACGGCCCTCGACCGAGCTTCCCGCTCCGGGCTCGTACGTCACCAGGAGCGCATCGGCCGCGCCGTCGCCGACCGCGAGGCGTTCCCATCTGACGCCGTTCTCCATCTCGATCACCGGATTCTCGTGCGATCGCTGGACCGCCGACGCCGACCCCGCGACGTGGGCGGGCTCGGGTGCCCGTTCGACGCCGAGCAGCTCGTCGATCGAGATCCCCAGCTCCGAGACGATCGAGTACAGCGTCGAGACGGACGGCTGCGTCTTGCCGTTCTCGATCTGCGAGATGAGACTGGCAGACACCCCGAGTGACTGCGCGAGTCCCCGCACGCTGAGACCGCGTGCGAGCCGTGCATCGCGCAGTCGCGTGCCGATCTCCTCCGTCGCCATGTCGCCCGCCTCTCGCGATCCACGTGCGACGTGACATGTCGCACGTGTTCACTGTACCTTTACACCTGTTCTCTTCTGTTTCGCACCCGCGGGGGCGATTCGGAACACAGCGTCGTCGGACACACGTCGGAGGAGGATTCGATGAAGAACACCGGAACGACCGGCATGAACGCCGTCGACTGGGAGGCTCGGGTCGACTTCGACCGCCTGCGCTCCGACCGCCTGCGTCGTCTGCGCGTGGAGCTGGACCGCTCCGAGCTCGGCGCGCTCCTGGCCTTCGACTTCTCGAACATCCGCTATATGACGGCGACGCACATCGGCACGTGGGCGATGGACAAGCTCATCCGCTTCAGCCTGCTGACCCGCAACAGCGACCCGATCTCGTGGGACTTCGGTTCCGCGGCCAAGCACCACGCGCTGTACAACCCGTGGCTGGATGTCACGACGGCCGAGATGGATGCCGACCCTGATGCGCCGCACGAGAACGCCCCGCGCCCGCGGCTCGAGCGCGGCGCCCG
>CAYOQY010000050.1:3814-5296 GCA_964406225.1 uncultured Microbacterium sp. | reverse complement strand
GCGAGCTCGGCGCAGCGCGACGCGTACACGCGGGCGCGGGAGTACATGGACCGGGCGATCGCGCTCGTCAAGCCGGGCGCGACGACCGCCGACATCGTCTCGGTCTGGCCGACGGCGCAGGAGTTCGGCTTCGCCGACGAGGAGGCCGCGTTCGCGCTGCAGTACGGGCACGGGGTCGGCCTGTCGATCTGGGAGAAGCCGATCTTCTCGCGCCTGGTGTCGCTGGATCACCCCGAGGTCATCCAGGAGGGCATGGTGTTCGCCCTCGAGACGTACTGGCCCTCCGCCGACGGCTGGGGCGCCGCACGCATCGAGGAGGAAGTCGTCGTGACCGCGGACGGATGCGAGGTCATCACGAAGTTCCCCGCCGAGGAGCTCCTCGTCGCAGGGCCCCGCTACATCGCCGTCGGCGGACCCCTCAACCTCCAACGCGACAGCCAATCACACCTGAACACCGCGTGGGGCCGCGGGGAGGCCTGATCGTGCGGATCGGCTTCCTCGGTCTCGGTTCGATGGGCTCGGCGATGGCCGCGCGCCTCGTGGATGCCGGGCACGACGTCGTGGTCTGGAACAGGTCTACGGCGGCGGCGGATTCCCTGGTCGCAGCGGGCGCGACGCTCGCCTCCGCACCCGGCGAGGCGCTCGCGACCGGACTGTCGGTCTCGATGCTCGCCGACGACATCGCCGCGGAGGGCGTGCTCGATGCCGAGGCGGTCGCGAAGGGGAGCGGCATCCACGTCAACATGGCGTCGATCAGTCCCGCGGCCGCAGACCGGCTCGAAGAGCTCTTCCGCACCGCCGGCATCGGGTACGTCTCGGCGCCGGTCCTCGGTCGTCCGAACGTCGCCGCGGCCGGGGCGCTCAACATCCTCGCAGCCGGGCCCGCTCCTCTGGTCGAGGAGGTCCTGCCGCTTCTCGCCGTGCTCGGCAAGAAGGTGTGGCGCCTGGGCGAGCGGCCCCGGGTGGCCAACGTCGTCAAGGTGGCCGTCAACTACAACATCATCCACGCGATCCAGGCGCTCGGGGAGTCGGTCGCGATGACCGAGCGGCACGGCGTCGACCCCGCGCTCTTCCACGACCTGCTCACCAGCACGCTGTTCGACGGTGTCGTGTACCGCGGGTACGGAGCCGAGATCGTGGAACAGACCTATCACCCGCCCGGCTTCATCATGGCGCTCGGCTTCAAGGACCTGCGGCTCGCCCAAGAAGTGGCCGCCGAACGCGACGTCGTGCTGCCGACCGCCCCGGCGATGCACCGTGTCTACGAGATCGCGCTGGCCGACGCCGAACTCGCGACGTACGACTGGGGCGCCACCGCCGAGGTCATGCGTCGCGGCCTTTACACAGCCACCGACACCGACACCGACACCGCCACCGACACCGCCACGGACCAGCAGGAGGACCAATGACCGACCGCACCATCGTCATCGTCGGAGGCACCTCCGGCATCGGACTCGAACTCGCCCGCGACGTCGTCGCGCG